>JBIIDJ010000077.1:0-12475 GCA_044238415.1 Novosphingobium sp. | reverse complement strand
CGAGCACCGACCACACGAACAGCGGCATATTGTGCAGGGTCATGCCCGGCGCGCGCATGTTGAAGATGGTGGTGATGAAGTTGATCGCGCCCATGATCGAGGCGGCCCCGGCAAGGTGCAGCGAGAAGATCGCGAAATCCACTGCCGGGCCGGTCGCGCCGTAGGTCGAGAGCGGGGCATAGGCAGTCCAGCCGATGCCGGCGCCGTTACCCGTGCCGCCCGGGACGAAGGCCGACAGCATCAGCGAGACGAAGCCCGCCACGGTCAGCCAGAACGAGATGTTGTTCATGCGCGGGAAGGCCATGTCAGGCGCGCCGATCATGATCGGGACGAACCAGTTGCCGAAGCCACCGATGATCGCGGGCATGACCATGAAGAACACCATGATCAGGCCGTGCGCGGTGATCAGCACGTTCCAGACGTGAAGCGTCTGGTCGAAGCTCGGGTTCGGCATGCCGAACAGGTTCTCGGCCGCCCAGCCCAGGTACTGGATGCCCGGAGCAGCCAGTTCGAGGCGCATGATGCCCGAGAAGGCCCCGCCGATGATCCCCGCGAAAATTGCGAAGATCAGGTACAGCGTCCCGATGTCCTTGTGATTGGTCGACATGAACCAGCGGGCGAAGAAGCCCGGCTTGTGATCATGATCGTGATGGGCCGCGTCGTCGTGGGCCTGGAAGTGTTCGGCGGTGGTAGCCATGATGGAACCCTTGTCCTTCTAGATCTCAGGCGCCTGCAGCCGGCGCGGCGGCAGCGGGAGCGGGGGCAGCAGCGGGTGCGGCGGCCGGAGCGGCAGCAGCCGGAGCTGCGGCGGGAGCCGGAGCGGGCGCTTCAGGCAGCCCGTCAATCTTGCCGCCGGCCTGGGTCATCACCCAGGCGTTGTACTGCGGGCGGGGCAGCGCCTCGACCACGATCGGCATGTAACCGTGGCGTGCGCCGCACAGCTCAGAGCACTGGCCGTAGTATACGCCCGGTTCCTTGATGAAGAGCACCTTCTCGTTGATCCGGCCGGGCACAGCGTCGAGCTTCGACCACAGCGAGGGCACGGCGAAGGCATGAATCACGTCGGCAGCAGTGACCTGCAGACGGATCGGCTCACCAGCCGGAACGACCATGCGGTAATCCGCTGCCAGCTGATACGGCTCGCCGCGCTTCTTTGCCTCTTCTTCCGGCAGCATGTTCGAAATCACTTCGAAGCCGCCGTTGTCCGGATAGGAATAGGTCCAGAACCACTGGTTGCCGGTGGCCTTGATCGTCACCGCATCGGCCGGGGCCGGCTTGTACTGCTTGGCAATCAGGCGAACCGAAGGCACCGCAATGGCGACCAGGATCAGGATCGGGATAACCGTCCAGACCACTTCGAGGACAGTGTTGTGGCTGGTCTTCGAGGCAGTCGGGTTGGCACGGCGGTTGAAGCGCGCGATCACCCACAGCAGCAGGAACAGCACAAAGATCGAGATCACGGTGATGATCGGCAGCAGAAAGGCGTCATGCATCCAGCGGCCATATTCACCGGTGGGCGAATACTGGTCCTGCAGGCCAATGCCCTTGTCGACCGGCATGCCCTTGCCCGGAGTCGGGGCCATCGGGGTGTAGCCGCCCGGAGCGATCTGGAACCGCGGATCGTTAGGATCAACCTGCGGTGCTTCGGGAGCCGGCGCAGCAGCATCGGCCGGAGCGGCCGGAGCGGCAGCAACCGGTGCAGCCACGGCAGGGGCCGGGGCGACAGCCTTGGGTGCTTCGGCAGCAGCGGGTGCAGGTGCTGGGGCCGCAGCCGGAGCGGCCAGCGCCGCTTGCGGCAGCGCGACCAGCGCCAGGGAGAGACCGATTGCCTTGATCGCGTGTCCCGCAGCGCGGGCGGTTCGAGCCAGTGTCATCGTAGCGGTGCTTTCGCTTTCCTATGCTGGCAAGAGCAGGGCAAAGCCCGTCTCCCGCCCCCTTGGGAGTCAGATTTGCTGGGGCCTATACGCGCGCTTGCGGGGCACCTCAAGCGCCTCTAGGGGATATTTTTGAACACGGCCGCAGGGAACACCGCACTTGGGCCGTAGCCACAGCACAAGGATAGACGTTTCAATGCAGGAAGAAGAGGTTCTGGCCGAGTTCCGCGCGAGCAAGGCCCTGCTTGAAGGCCACTTCCTGCTTTCGTCGGGCCGGCATTCGGCACACTATCTGCAATGTGCGCGGGTGCTGATGGATCCGATGCGGGCCTCGCGGCTGGCGGTCGCGATCGCGCAGCGAATCCCCCGCGAGCTGCGCAAAGAGATCACCAAGGTCGTGTCCCCGGCGATGGGCGGGGTGATCATCGGCCATGAGCTGGGCCGCGCGCTGGAAGTGGAGGCCATGTTTGTCGAGCGGCCGACCGGCACCTTCGAACTGCGCCGCGGGTTCGCGCTGGAGCCGGGCGACAAGGTGCTGCTGGTGGAAGACGTGGTCACCACCGGCCTCTCCAGCCGCGAGGCGATTGCCGCCATCCAGGACGCCGGTGGCGAAGTGATCGCGGCTGCGGCGCTGGTCGACCGCTCGGCGGGGTCGGTCGATCTGGGCGTGCCGTTCTTCCCGCTGATCGCCATCAACTTTCCGACCTATGCGCCCGATGAATTGCCGCCCGAACTGGCCGCGACCGAGGCCGTGAAACCAGGAAGCCGCGCCAAGCCGTGACCCGTCCGATCTTCCACCTGTCCTTTCCCGTGCACGATCTGGATGAGGCGCTGGCCTTTTACACCGGCGTGCTCGGCGCGGCGGTTGGTCGCCACGAGCCGACCTGGGCCGATGTCGCGCTGTTCGGCGCTCAGGTGACCCTGCAATACGTGCCTCAGGACGTGCTTCAGCCGATGCCCCGTTCCCGCCACTTCGGTGCAACGCTGGGTCCGGCTGAATGGGAAGCGCTGGTCGGGCGGCTGGATGGCTTCGTCGAAGGCCCCCGCACCGATTATGCCGGGACCGAGCGCGAACAGCGCAAGGCCATGTTCACCGATCCGAGCGGCAACTTCATCGAACTGAAGACCTATCGCAATCCCGAGGTCGTGCTGGGGGCGCTGGCAGAGGTGCCTGCATCATGATCCACCCGCTCCGTCTTGGCGTGAACATCGATCACGTCGCCACGATCCGCAATGCGCGCGGCGGGGAGCATCCCGATCCGGTCCGGGCGGCGCAGATCGTGGCGGCCTGCGGCGGCGACGGGATCACCGTCCACCTGCGCGAAGACCGCCGCCACATCCGCGACGAGGACCTGGCCCGCATCCAGGCCGCGACCGGCCTGCCGCTGAACCTGGAGATGGCGGCAACGGACGAGATGCTGGAAATCGCGCTGCGCCACAAACCGCACGCCGCCTGCATCGTCCCCGAACGGCGCGAGGAGCGCACGACCGAAGGCGGGCTCGATGCGGCGGGACAGCACAACAGGCTGGTCCCGATTGTCTCTCGCCTGCGCGACGCGGGCATCCGCGTCAGCCTGTTTATCGGCCCTGACGAGCGCCAGATCGAGGCCGCGATTCGGCTCGGAGCGCCGGTCGTGGAGCTCCACACCGGCGACTATGCCCATTCCGAAGGTGAAGCCCGCGCCGCCGAGCTCCGCAAGCTTGCCGACATGGCCGCCCTGGCCGCCAAGAACGGGATTGAGCCGCATGCCGGCCACGGGCTGACCTATGACAACGTCCAGCCGGTCGCCGCGATTCCCCAGATCGCAGAGCTCAACATCGGTCACTACCTGATCGGCGAGGCGGTCTTCGTGGGCCTAGAGGCCAGCGTGCGGCGGATGCGCGAACTGATGGATGCGGCGCGTTGATCATCGCCATCGGCTCAGACCTCTGCAATATCGAGCGGATCCAGAATTCGCTCAACCGCTTTGGCGAGAAGTTCGAGCGACGCGTTTTTACGGATGTCGAACGCGCCAAGGCTGCCAGCCGCCCCTTCACCAAGGCCGGGACCCTGGCCAAGCGCTTTGCCGCGAAGGAAGCCTTTTCCAAGGCGGTTGGCACCGGTTTCAAGCGCGGGGTGTTCATGAAGGACATCGGCGTGGTCAATGCCCGGTCCGGCGCGCCGACCCTGGCCCTGACCGGCGGCGCAGCGGAACGCCTGACCGCAATTACCCCGCCCGGCCACGAGGCCGTGGTTCATCTTACCCTCACCGACGATCATCCATGGGCACAGGCCTTTGTCGTGATCGAGGCCCGCAAGATTGATAGCGCCCAATGACGGTTTCTATGACTGACACCCCCCAGACCACTCCCGAAACCCCGGCCGAGACGCCTGACAAGGTCAACTGGCTGGCCGAGATCCGCAGCCTTGCATTGATGCTGCTGGCCGTGCTCGCGTTTCACAGCGTGATCGCCAAGCCGTTTTACATCCCTTCGATCTCGATGATGCCCAACCTGCTGGTGGGTGACCGGCTGGTTGTTGCCAAATTCCCTTATGGCTGGAACTGGTCCTCAGTCAGCTTTCATCTTTTGCCCCGGGCTGACTGGCGCGTGATGAGCTCCACCCCTGACTATGGCGATATCGTCATCGTCGTTCCGCGCAACCGCGAGGAAGACCTGATCAAGCGCGTCGTCGCCCGCCCCGGCGACCGGATTGCGGTGCAGGACGGGATCATAATTCTCAACGGTAAGCCCGTGCCGCGCACCATTGAACCTTCGGTGCAGATCCCCGAGGATCCCGAGCTGACCTGTGATGGTGGCTATTGCTATCCCTATTTCGCCAATTACCGGGTGCGCCTGCCCTCGGGCCGGATCGTCTACGAACTGCCGGCCTACCGCGAGACGTTGCCCAATGGTGCGAGCTATGTTGTGATCGACCATATCCGCCAGAGTCTCGACAACATGGCCGAGATCACCGTGCCGGCCGGCCATGTCTTCCTGATGGGCGACAACCGCGACCATTCAGCCGATAGCCGGGCCGAACTGTGGGAGAACGGCCTGGGCGGCCCGGTGCCGCTGCATGACGTGGGCGGACGGGCCGAATTCACCACCTTCAGCCTTAACGGCAGCGAGAGCTGGAATCCGCTGACCTGGTGGGGGGCCTTGCGTGGCGACCGAGCTTGGCGCAGCCTGCGGCCGGTTCACGTGCCGCAGGAGCAACGCTGAAATGAGTGAGCCCACAACCACGCCTGCACCCAAGTCCACGCCCCGGCGGCGTGTGAAGCCCCAGGTTCAATCCCGGGCCGTCGGACCGACCGACATCTCCGATCCATTGCTTCGCCATGAGGCCAAGCGGGCCTTCGTGTGGCTTGGCATGGCGGGGCTGGTGGCGCTGACCGTGGTGCTGGCGCAGCCGCTGCTGGTGATTTTCGGAGGCATGGTCTTTGCCGCCATGATCGACGGCGGGGCGCGGCTGCTTGGCCGGGTGCTGCCGATCGGACGCGGCATTCGGGTAACACTGGTGCTGATCGGTACCGTTGCGTTCCTGTCTTGGGTGGCCATGTTTGCAGGCAGCCAGATTGCAGCCCAGGCGTCGGAACTGCCCGCGATCATCCAGACCCAGGCGCTGCGCGGCGCGGCCTGGCTGGAAGGGCAAGGTTTCCGGATCAACCTGCAGAACGTGCAAGGTCTGATCGAGCAGGCTCTTGGCGGCGTGGCCCAGCTTACCTCGGCCGTCGGCGGAGTGATCGGCGGGCTGACCACGGCTTTTCTGATCGTGGTGCTTGGGATCTACTTCGCGGCCGAGCCGCAACTGTATCGCCGCGGTTTCGCCTGGATGCTGCCGCGCAACGAACGCGACAACTTCGACACGACTGCCGCGCAGATGGGCAAGACCCTGCGCATGTTGATGTTCGGCCGCCTGATCGGGATGCTGGTCGAAGGGATCGGCACCTGGATCATGCTGGCGCTCTACGGCGTGCCAATGGCCGGCCTGCTCGGCCTGCTCACCGGCCTGCTGGCCTTCCTCCCCAACATCGGCGCACCGATTTCGGGCGTGCTGATGGTGATGGTCGGCTTTTCGGGCGGCTGGGAGATGGGTCTCTACTGCATCTTTGTCTACGCCGTGGTGCAAACGGTCGATGGCAACATCATCGTGCCGATGATCGCCAAAAAGACGGCCGATCTGGCCCCGGCGCTGGTGCTGGGGGCGCAGCTGATCATGGGGGCGCTGTTCGGCATTCTGGGCCTGCTGCTGGCCGATCCACTGGTGGCCATGCTCAAGGTCGCGCTCGAGCGGCAGTCGGTCCGCAACGACGAACACGCAAGGGAATAGTCCGCCATGGCGCGCAAGTTTCTTTACGTCATTGCCGTACTTATCGTTCTGTTTGTTGTCGCGCGGCTGGCGCTCGCCTTCTATCCCGAGCAATTGACCCGCGCCGCTTTCACGCCGGGCGGCAAGTTCGAAACCCAGCCACAAGTGGCGGCCAATGCCTATGCCGATCCAGCCCGCTGGTTTTCGCGGCCCGATCTCAAGCCCGGACCGGCACAGTGGACTCCGCCGGGTCTGACAGCAGAGCCCGATGCCCTGACCGTGCCGGTGTTCTACATCCATCCGACGACTTACCTTAAGAAGGCACATTGGAACGCCCCGCCGGACGATGCCGATGCCCGCCGCATCGGCGATCTGGTGATGCGCATGGCGGCCAGCCCGTTCAACAGCTCAACCCAGCTCTGGGCACCACGTTATCGTCAGGCGACTTTCGGAGCCTTTCTGGCCGACGGGCCGGAAGGACAGCAGGCGCTGGACCTTGCCTATGGCGATGTGTCCGCCGCGTTTGACCAGTTCATCGCCAGCATTCCCGCTGGTAGTCCCTTCGTGGTGGCCGGGCACAGCCAGGGCAGCTATCACCTGAAGCGGCTGCTGGCCGACAGGGTGAAGGGCACCCCGCTCGCCCCGCGGCTGGTGGCGGCCTATCCGGTCGGCTGGCTGGTCGATCAGGAGCTGGACCTGCCGGCCATGGGCTTTCCGGCCTGCACCGCGCCCGACCAGACCGGATGCGTAATCTCCTGGCTAAGCTTCACTGACGATGGCGATGCCACGCTGATGATCAAATCTTACGAGCGATCTGCAGGCAAGCGCCCGGCCGGCGCACCCCCGGCGCGCTATCTCTGCTCCAACCCGCTGACTGGCGGCACGGGCGGCTTTGCCCCGGCAAATGCCAATCTTGGCACGCTGGTACCCGACGCGAAGTTCGAAAAGGGTACGCTGAAAGCCGCATACGTCGGCGCGCGCTGCGATGATGCGGGGATCCTGCGGATCGGCGCCGGTCCGGAAATGGGGCCATTCACCCTGCCAGGCGGCAATTATCATGTCTATGACGTGCCGCTCTACTGGGCGAACCTCCGCGCCGATTTCGTCCGCCGGGCCAGGGCATGGCAACCGCGCTGATCACCACTTTCGCACCCGACTTTAGGGCATGGCTGCCCGCCGGCGGGGCGCTCCTGGGGCTGGACCTTGGCACCCAGACGATCGGCACGGCCTTCTGCGATGCCGGCTGGCGCTTTGCCTCACCCGGCAAGACACTTAAGCGAGGCAAGTTCGGCGCAGACCGCCAGGCGCTTGCCGCGCTGGTGGCCGAGCGCGCGATCAAGGGCGTGGTGATCGGCCTGCCGCTCAACATGGATGGCAGCGAGGGACCACGCAGCCAGTCAAGCCGCGCCTATGCCCGCAACGTGGCTGAAGCGCTGACCCTGCCCGTGCTGTTGTGGGATGAGCGCTGGTCCACCGCCAGCGCCGAAAGCGCCCTCATTGCCCAGGACATGAGCCGCGCCAAGCGGGCCGACCGGATCGACGCCGCGGCAGCAGCGGTCATCCTTCAGGCGGCGATCGATGCCCTGGCCGGCGGGCTGGCCTAGGCAAGCGCTGCCCGCCGCGAGCGCGCTTCCCGCGCCACCAGCCTGCTTCCGGCTGTTTCCGCCTCACCCCACAGCACATCGCGCGCCGCACTGTCAGGCAATACCGCTGCGAGTGCATCCCAACAGGCCAGCCGCATCCGGTCGCTCGGGTGCTGGCGGGCAAAACGATCCGCCAGGTCCAATGCCGCCCCGCTGCCCAACCCCACCGCGATCCGCACGAAGGCCTCGCTTGGGCCAGGCGAAACAATTGCACCGATCTTTCGCTGATCGAGATCGAAGCGGTACTGGTCCAGCCAGCCCTGGGCCCCGGTGGTATGCATCACGTTGAGCGAAACCGACAGGCTATCGGCCGGGAACTGCGCGTGGACATCGAGATGCGCGCGGTAGAGCATAAGCTTGCCCTCATCCAGCCGCGACCGTTCGATGAAGCGCAGGCTGGGGACGTCTTCTCCCCGCACGCCCACCACGGCCCCGTAATCGTACTCGTAGTAATCGCTCCAGTAACCCGGGCCGAAGTATCCCAGCGTCAGGAAGTTGAAGTTGTGATCATGTGGCAGGCCATAGACGAATGATGTGCCGCCCGAGGCGCGCAGCATGTGCTCGTCCGCCGATGGCCAGATGTTGGCGCGGATGAAGAAGTTGCCATTGGGCGGGGCCAGCATCACCACCTGCGGGCCATATGAATTGTCGAGCACGTCTTCCCGGTGCCGTTCGGCCAGTTCCGCGATCAGCACATCGGCCAGGAAATCGCGGTTGTTGCCCAGCCGGCGCAGCCACAAGGCGGCATTGGCGAGCTTTTCAGGCTCGGCCGGGTCAAAGCCTGTCGCGGCGATCCCGGCGCAAGCCTCGTCCAGGTCAGTGCAGGTCGGATCGGCGATGTCGATCAAACGGGGCATGGCAGAGCTCCGGCCAGTTCGGGATAGCTTTCCAGCAATTGCGCGCGCAGCGCTCCGGCGGGCGCAGCGAGCGGATCGTTCTCCCGCTGCGCCAGCATAGTCAGCGCGGCGAACCCCTGCGCGGTGTCCAGCCCGAGGCATTCGCGCAGTGCCTGCCAGCGCAGGTGTGCGCTCCCCGTTTCCTCGGCCATGGCGGCCAGTAGCGGGGCGGCATCGCGCCGCCCCATCCGCCCCAGCAAGGCCGCAGTCAGTTCCAGCCGGCTGTCGCGAGGACTGGCAGCGGCCTGATGGAGCAGTCGGCCATCGGTAAGTGCAAATTCGCGCGTGATCGCCTCTCCGGGACATTGCCGTTGCAGCTTCAGCGTCACCAGAATTCCCGGGACCTGCCGGACGATCTGCGCGCAGGTGCGCCCCTGGCGATGGGCAACCTGCCCGGCTGCCAGCTGTGTGGAGCTGCGGGCAAACTCAACGCCAAGCGATGTCTGCCGGGCTATCTCAACGATCTCCGCTAGGGCGCTGCCGGCCAGAACATGATCCCAGGTTTCGTGGGGCGAAAAGCTGACCGAAGCTGGCTCGCCCCGGCCTGCCAGACCGCTGCCGTCGATCGCCTGCAGCGCCAGGCTCGCCCCGTGGCAGCGCACCAGCATCAAAGTTGAAAGCAGCGGGTCGTGGAAATGACGCAGCGGCACCTGCCCCAAAGGCTGATTCGCCAGCTCAGCCGCCAGCCAGTAGACAACCCCATCTGCCAGTGTCCGTGCAGCCGGATCGCCAGGCGTGAACAGAGCCTGGAGCGCCGGCAGCTCATCAAGACCCGCGCCCTGCACCAGCCGCGGCAATTCAGCCTCAATCGCAGCACCAGCGCCGCTTCCGCGCCAGGCTTGAGCCTGGGCCACCAGCCGCTGCTGGACGCGGCGCTGCGGCGAATCGTCTCGCCGCAGCGCCGCCAGTTCCGATGACAGGATCATCCGGACCGACGCCTGTCAGGGCACCAGGATTTCGTAGATGAAGGTCATGATGACGATGACCGAATCATCCGATTGCAGCGCCTGGGCCGGATTGGCGAGACTGCCGAACACGCCGGTCAGTGTATCGAGATCAGGCAGCGCGGAGACATCGAGCTTGGGCAGGTTCATGGTATTCCCCTGGGTTGACGTGCAATGCACGGTGGCAGCGAGACGCCAGTGTCTCGCCCGGTCAGCCTCGCCTTCCGCCGCCTCGCCGGGAAATTAAAAGATTGTAATCCGCCCCGTCGCTGACCAGAGAAGCGGCGATGACTGACGCGCCCCGCCACGTCCTGCCGCCCAATGCGGCCTTCGACCCCAGCCTGGCGTCACGGGTGATGACCAAGCATGGCCACGGCGGCTGGCTGGGACTGCGTTATTGCGCCCATGGCTCCAACTGGGTGGAGCTGTCGCTCGACTGGCGCGAGGAACTGGTCGGGATCGACGGATCGGGCGTGCTGGCTTCCGGCCCGATCATCAGCCTGATGGACAATGCCACCTCGATGAGCGTCTGGACCTTTTCCCAGCGCTTTGTCCCACACGCCACATTGGACCTGAGGGTCGATTACATGCGCGCGGCGACGCCAGGACAGACCGTGTTCGGACGCGGCGAATGCTACAAGCTGACGCGGACAATCGCCTTCATACGGGGGGTGGCACACCAGGGTGACCTGGCTGATCCGGTCGCGCATGTCACCGGCACCTTTATGGCCACGCACGATCCCTACAAATGACCACGCCGCTGCCTCCTTATGCCCAAGCCCTGGGCATCACGCTCGACCATGACGAGGCTGGCGAACCGGTGCTGCGGCTCGAGTTTTCCACCCGTTCGCAGGGGCGCCCCGGCTTTCTGCACGGCGGAGCGCTGTCGGGCCTGATGGAAATGGCCGCCTTCGCCGCGCTGCGCGCCGAACTTGCCGGCCGGGGCGAGACGATGCAGCTCAAGCCGGTGAACATCCAGGTGGAATTCATGCGCGGCGGGACCGAGCAATTGACCTATGCCAAGGGTACGGTCACCCGGGCTGGCCGCCGCGTGGCCCTGATCAATGCCGAAGCCTGGCAGGATGACCGGGCCAAGCCGATCGCACTGGCCCAGATCAAGGTGCTGCTGACCCCAGCCGAATAGTCACGCAGACCCCGTCGCTGGCCGGCGGCTGTGCACCCGGCGCTATTTCGCTGCGATCGGCATCGGCGCGGGCACGGAACAACACCACATCGGGCACGCCCGGTTCGTGGCAAACCCGGTCGGCCGTGCCGAGCCAGCGCGCTTCGCGCAGGGTCAGGTCATCCGGATCGGCGGAACGCAGAACGATCTCATAGGCCCCAGCAACAGCGGAAGCCGCTCCGGTCAGCCATGTCGCCACATCGCCGCCATCGGCCAGCGGATCGAGTGGCCCGCCCTGGGCCAGAGCTGCGTCAAGCGCGCGACGGCGATCGCCAGGATGCGGCCAACGGGCCTTGATGGCAGCGCGTCCGGCGTTGAGGCCCTCGGCCAGCGCCCCCAGCGATTGCGGCAACAGGCCTTCAAGCCGCAGGCGCAGCGCCTTGGCCAGCCCGGCCGAGACACCGCCGGTCGAGACCGCGATCAGAACTGGTCCACGTTCAAGCAGGCTGGGGGTGGTGAAGTCGCACAGCTCGGGCCGGTCGACGACATTGACCAGCACGCCGCGCGCCTTGAGCGCGGCGGCAATCGCCTCCGGATCGTCAAGCGCAACAAAGGCCAGCCGGGCCGATTGATCGTCCGGCCCGACCACCAGGGCCCCTGCCCGTTCCAGCAGTCGGCGCTTGGCATCGGCTGCCTCTCCTTCCCCCGCCAGGATCACCGGCTGGCCGGTCAGACGGTGAAACAAGGGCAGGCTGTGCGGCATCAATCGAGCCAGGCCGGGACCCGTTCGGCGGCGCTGATCGCGGCCGGCTCGATCCGGTCTGCCACCACGGCATAATCATCCCCGTCAACCATGACTTCGGCAACAAAGCCCCGGCTGTTGTAGGAGCTCGCCATGGTGGCGCCATAGGCTCCGGCGGTGCGGAACACGGCCAGATCGCCCGCGACCAGCGCATCGATTTCGCGGTCCATGGCAAAGGTATCGCCGGTCTCGCAGATCGGGCCGACGATGTGCGCGGTCATCTTCTCCCCGGTCGGGCGCACCGCTTCGAAATCGTGCCAGGCACCGTACAGCGCCGGACGGGCAAGATCGTTCATTGCCGCATCGACGATCACAAAGGGTGTGTTGTTTGAGCTGCGCTTCACGCGGATTGCACGGGTCAACAAGACACCGGCATTGCCGACGATGACCCGGCCCGGTTCGAACATCAGCGTCACGTCCCAGCTGCCGCAGACGCGCGCCACCATAGCACCGTAGTCGGCCGGGGTGGGATAGACCTCTCCTGCCTTGTAAGTGACCCCCAGTCCGCCGCCGAGATCGGCGTGAGTTACGGTCTGGCCATTGGCCCGCAGCTCCGCAATCAGCGCGCCAAGCTTGACGAAGGCATCTTCGAGCGGCTGCAAATGCTGGAGTTGGCTGCCGATGTGGACGGCCACCCCGCGCATGTCGAGGCCGGGCAGGGCGGCCAGTCGGGCGTAGATTCCGGCCGCGCGGTCAATCGGCACACCGAACTTGTTTTCAGCCTTCCCGGTCGAGATCTTCTCATGCGTGCGGGCGTCGACATCTGGATTGACGCGCAGCGCGCAGGCCGCACGCTGTCCGCGCGCCGCTGCGATCGCGGCGAGTTCGATGCCTTCTTCCTCGCTCTCGATGTTGAACTGGCCAATTCCGGCATCCAGTCCCTGAACCATTTCGCGGTCCAT
>JBIIDJ010000156.1:0-3531 GCA_044238415.1 Novosphingobium sp. | reverse complement strand
GCCAGTTTCGGATCAAGATTGCCATAGCACATCGCCGTCACTCCGCCGCCACAGGGCTGCACTGATGCTGCCGGTAAAGCTGCGCCTCTTTCAGCCAGGCCCAGCCAAAGGCATGGTCGCTGTCGCCATGCGCCTCCTTGTGCGCAAGCCGCGCCAAGGCTTCGTCCAGCGTGGGCCGATGCCCGGCGGGCACCCACCACATCACGAAATGCATCCGGCCCAGCACCTCAAACCACTCGGCCCGGCGTTCATAGAAGGCGCGATGCACCGTGTTCCACACGAAATTCTCCAGCGTTTCCACGCTTTCCCAGACGGTCATGTTGGCCACAAACTGCGGATCGCCGCCAATCTTCGTCTCGGTATTCCCCGTGCCCGGCGCACCCGAGCCTTCCATCATCCAGACAAAGCCCGGCATCCGCTTGCCGAGGCCATTCACCCGGTCCAGCGCGCCCATGAATTCGGCCACGCGCGGGTCATTGGTGGGGGCCAGAAGCCGGCCGATGTTCAGCTCTGCCAGATGCATCGCGGTCATGCGCAAACCCCGTCGAACACCCAGGTGCCCGATCCTTCATAGCGGCCCAGCACCGCCCGGTTGAAAGCACCGCCCGCCGCGTTGCAGCCCTTTTCCGCCGCCGCCTTGGCGATGCGCCCTTCGCTGCTGGCAAGCTCTGCCCCGTCGGCGCGCAGCACCAGAACGCCAAGCCCCTGCGTTGCGACCACACCGCTTTGCGTGAACCGCTGGCCCGGCGGCCCTTCGCGCAGGAAGGTCTTGAATTCGATCCCCTCCACCGTCACGTCCTGCCGCACAGGCTCCACGGGGTCCAGCGCCGCCTCGGGCGCCTTGCCGCAGGCGGCCACCCCGACAAGACCCAGCATGCACATGGCCCCCGCCCGCCGCATCATCACTCCGCCGCCATCGCGCCCATGCGCCCGGTTTTCCGCGCCTTGATCCGATCCTCGATCTCGTCGCGGAAGGCCCGGACCAGCCCCTGAATGGGCCAGGCCGCCGCATCGCCCAGCGCGCAGATCGTGTGCCCCTCGACCTGCTTGGTCACGCTCAGCAGCATGTCGATTTCCTCAACTTCCGCCTCGCCGCGCACCAGACGGTCCATCACGCGCATCATCCAGCCCGTGCCTTCGCGGCAGGGCGTGCACTGGCCGCAGCTTTCGTGCTTGTAGAAGTAGGACAGGCGGCTGATCGCGCGGACGATGTCGGTCGACTTGTCCATGACGATGACCGCCGCCGTGCCCAGGCCCGAGCCGACTTCGCGCAGACCGTCAAAGTCCATCGGCGCGTCCCAGATCTGCTCCGCCGGAACCAGCGGCACCGAGGACCCGCCCGGGATCACCGCCAGCAGGTTGTCCTTGCCGCCCGTGATGCCGCCGCAATGCTTTTCGATCAGCTCGCTGAACGGGATGCTCATCGCTTCCTCGACCACGCAGGGCTTGTTCACGTGCCCGCTGATCTGGAACAGCTTGGTGCCCTTGTTGTTCTCGCGCCCGAAGGAGCTGAACCAGCCCGCCCCGCGACGCAGGATCGTGGGGGCAACCGCGATCGATTCAACGTTGTTGACCGTGGTCGGGCAGCCATAGAGGCCCGCACCGGCCGGAAACGGGGGCTTCAGGCGCGGCTGGCCCTTCTTGCCTTCCAGGCTTTCGATCATCGCGGTCTCTTCGCCGCAGATATAGGCGCCGGCGCCGCGGTGGACGTAGACGTCAAAATCGTAACCGCTCTTGCAGGCGTTCTTGCCGATCAAGCCGGCGTCATAGGCTTCCTTGACGGCCGCCTCGAGCACCTGGGCCTCGCGGATGTATTCGCCGCGGATATAGATATAGGCAGCGCGCGCGCGCATCGCGAACCCGGCGACCAGCGCGCCTTCGATCAGCTTGTGTGGATCGTGGCGGATAATCTCGCGGTCCTTGCAACTGCCAGGCTCGGATTCGTCGGCGTTGATCACCAGGAAGCTGGGACGACCGTCCTTCGATTCCTTAGGCATGAACGACCACTTGAGGCCGGTCGGGAACCCTGCCCCGCCGCGCCCGCGCAGGCCCGAAGCCTTGATTTCCTCGATGATCTTTTCCGGGCCAAGCTCAAGCAGCTTCTTGGTCTTGTCCCAGTCACCGCGCGCCTGGGCTGCCTTCAGGTTCCACGGCTGATAGCCGTAGAGATTGGTGAAGATGCGGTCCTTGTCGTGAAGCGACATGGCTTACCACTCCTTCCGGTAATCATGGTTGGCCTTGACCATCTCTTTCAGAGAGGTTGGCCCGCCAGCCGGTTCGACGGTGTGGCGACCGGGTTCCTGCGTACCGGCCTTGGGCGTCTTGCCAGCAGCGAGCGCATCCAGCACTGCATCGAGCCGCTCGGCGGTCAGGTCTTCATAGTTGTCGTCGTTGATCTGGACCATCGGCGCGCTGGCGCAGTTGCCCATGCATTCCACTTCGGTAAGGGTCCACAGGCCGTCCTCGGTGGTATGGCCCTTCTTCATACCGCGCTGCTTGCAGGCAGCCATGATCGCGTCCGAACCGCGCAGCATGCAAGGCGTGGTACCGCAGACCTGGACGTGGAACTTGCCCACCGGGACCAGGTTGTACATGAAGTAGAACGTCGCCACCTCGACTACGCGGATCACCGGCATATCGAGGTACTTGGCGATATATTCCATCACCGGCAGCGGCAGCCACCCTTGCGTGCCGGTTTCAGCGCCAACCTGGCGCTGGGCGAGGTCGAGCAGCGGCATCACCGCCGAACGCTGGCGCCCTTCGGGATAGCGCGCGACATATTCCGCCGCCTTGGCCGCGTTTTCCTTGGTCCAGGCAAAGCCAGACCAGCGCGCGCGCAGTTCGGGGGTATCGGGTTCAAGATGCCGGTCGGCCATTAGCGGACAAACTCCACGCGAGAGCACTTGTCGCCCTCGAACGAGTAAATGGACATGACTTCAAAGGGTTCGGCATCGGCCGAGCGCCAGACCTTTTCATAGAGCACGGCCGTATCGCCCAGCTGCCAGCCCTGGAGGATCTCGGCGCGATTCTGGGGAAACTCCGCGAACATCGCCTTCAGCCCAGCGCGCACGCCTTCCTTGCCTTCACGCAATACCGCGCCGCGATAGCCCGCCTCGCAGGCATCATCGGTCATCAGCGCGACATAGGCATCGGCATCCTGCGCATTGTAATGCGCGATCATCTGCTCGGCCACGGCAAGACGCTCAGCCACGGGCCATCCTCCGTTCCACCCAGCGGCCGACGAACACGCCGACCATGCCGGCGAAGGCCGTGCTGAGCACTTCCTTCAATGAGGCCGTGGCCGGATGGAACACGAACAGATAGGCCGCCACCGCCGAGGCGAAGGCCGAAAAGGCCAGCACGGCAATGAACAGCTCGCGCAGGATCACCGGTCACACTCCCCGAACACCACGTCGATCGCCCCGATGATCGCGGTCACGTCGGGCAGCATGTGGCCCTTGCACATGAAGTCCATCGCCTGGAGGTGGCTGAAGGCAGTCGGGCGGATCTTGCAGCGGTATGGCCTGTTGG
>JBIIDJ010000076.1:0-12479 GCA_044238415.1 Novosphingobium sp. | reverse complement strand
GAGATGATCTGCCGGTCAATGAAGTTCAGGATATAGACCACGACCAGAACGCCAAGCACGTACCAACTGTACGAGGTCGCTTCGCGGGGTGGCGCGCTGTCAGCCTGGGGTTCGGTCACTCTCTCTCTCCCTGTCATGTTCCGGCGGCATAGCGGGTCGGATCTACCAGCCCGGCCTTGTTGAATCCTTCGCGCCGCAAGCGGCAACTGTCGCACAGGCCGCAGGCTGAGCCATCAGGCTGCGGATCGTAGCATGACCAGCTCATCCCGGCATCAAGCCCCAACCGCGCGGCCTCGGCGGCGATCTCAGCCTTGCCGAGGAACTGTAGCGGCGCATGAATCTGCCAGTCCGCGCCCTCCGCCCCCGCCTTGGTAGCGAGCCGCGCAAGGTCCTGAAAGCCAGCGATAAACTCCGGTCGACAATCGGGATAGCCCGAATAGTCGAGCGCATTGACCCCGATGAACAGGTCACGCACGCCCAGTGCTTCGGCCCAGGCCAGAGTCAGCGAAAGGAACACCAGGTTGCGCGCCGGGACATAAGTAACCGGAATGTCGCTGCCCAGGCCGTCCTTGGGTACGGCGATGTCGTCGGTCAGCGCCGAGCCGCCAAAGCGGGTCAGATCGAGCGGCAGGATCACATGCCGGACCGCGCCAATTGCGCTGGCGATTTCGCGCGCCGCGTCGATCTCGCGGCGGTGGCGCTGGTTGTAATCGATCGTCAGGGCATTGACGGCATAGCCAGCCTCGCGTGCCAGCCCGGCCACTACCATCGAATCGAGCCCGCCCGACAGCAGTACAACAGCCTGATGATCGGGAGCGGATGCAGGAGACATCATTGCCACCCGGCTACCCTGCGCGTGACGCCAAGGCAACCAACCAATGATCTGGCGCCGTCAGCCGCCGCAATTGCCGACGTGCCGTGCTTCGGCAGCAAACTCGAACGGCAGACCTTCAGCAATGCCCTGTGTCTGGATCTGGACCAGCCGGTTGGTTTCGCGGCGGATGCTGGTCCGACCGTAACCCCGCCCGCGGCAAGTGTACTGCACGGTGACGGCATCAAGGCCGTCCTCGACCACCAGCCGCTCGCAGGAGAGGGCTTCATGTCGGAGCTGGATCAGCTGGCGACCATTGCCGACACAGACGGGGTAGGTCCGGCGGGACCCGTCGCGCAGGCGGATTTCCCAGCGGCCGGACTCGATCTGGTCAAGCATGGCAAGCGACGGACGCTGGCTTGAGGCTGGCGCAGCCAAGGCCGCCCACCCAGCCAGACCAATCATTGCCAGTCGCTTCATCACCACACCGCTCACGTCAAAATCTCCGCGCCGCCGCAAACTGCAACCAAGGGCTGTGGTCTGCGCAGGCGGCAAGACTTGTACTATAACCCCGCTTGTCGCCCAAGCGTGTTATTATATCGATAAAATGCGTCTAGAGATCGATCTGGAACAGTTTGGAACAGAATGCGCAGTCAACTTCGATGCAACCGTCGGCTCCGCGCATCTCGATCCGGTCTGCTTCCGGGAATTTGGCCAGCACGGCGCGGTAGTGCTCAATCGTACAGCGGCAGCCCTTGGCCAGCGCTTCGCCATTAAAGACCCGGATCTCAGGCTCGTCGTGGAACAGGCGCCAGACCAGTGCTTCCAACGAGAGGTCGGGATCGACCAGTTCTTCGGGATGGGTGCTGCCAGCCAAGACCGCGACATGCTCCCATTCGGGATGGTCCATCCGCACGTGCAGCCGCTCGCGGCCTGCCTCGCCCTCGGCAAGGTGTTGGACCAGGATCCCGCCAGCAACGCATCCGGCCGCGCCGTCGCCGATGCCCAGGCGGATCAGCGTCGGCACCTGCTCGCTTTGAGCGAAATAGCTTTCACAGGCTTCGGCCAGACTGGCCCCCTCCAGCGGCACGATCCCCTGGTATCGTTGCCCGGTGGCGGCAAGGTCAAACGTTACGGCCAGATAACCTTGGCCGAACAGGGCGAACAAAGAAGGATTCGGTCCTAGCGCGAGCAGCCGATCAACATCATGACGAACATAGCCGCGCAGTTCGCCGTTGCGGTAATCGCAAACCAGCAGATCAACCACGCCGACCTGGGTCTGCGCCTGGATGGTCAGCTGGCTGCCATCGTCCTTGAGGAGGGCTCCCAGCAGCGCCGTCAGTACCAGGGCTTCGGCCAGCAGGCGACGGATGGGTGGAGGATAGTCATGGGCATCCAGCACCTGGTCAAGCACCGGACCAAGCCGCACTGCCCGGCCGCGGGCATTGCGACCGGGAATGGCAAAGCGCAGCACCCGGTCATAGCCGGTTTCGCCTGCGGCGATGTGCTCGGGCAGGCTCACAGCTGGCCGAACACCCAGCGCAGCACGCTCTTCTGAGCATGGATGCGGTTTTCCGCCTCGTCCCAGACAGCCGACTGCGGGCCATCGATTACCGCGTCGGTCACCTCCTCGTTACGGTGCGCCGGCAAGCAGTGAAGGAATGTGGCTGCTGGCCCCGCCAGACCCATCAGGCGCTCGTCCACCTGGAACGGTGCCATGGCGGCGAGTTTGTTGTGCGCGTGCTCCTGCCCCATCGAGACCCAGGTGTCAGTCACCACCACATCAGCCCCGCGCGCCGCCGTGGCGGCATCCTCGGTCAGGGTGATCTTAGCGCCGCGGGCGCGGGCCTGCTCGACAAAGCGTGGATCAGGTTCATAGCCCTTCGGCGTACCCACTCGGACGTTGAAATGCATCAGGCCAGCCGCCTCGATGATTGAGTTCACCACATTGTTGCCATCGCCCAGCCAGGCCACTTCCAGCCCGGGCAGGACCTTGCCCTGCTCAAGCAGGGTCAGCAGATCGGCCATGATTTGGCACGGATGGGAATCGTCAGTCAGCCCGTTGATCACCGGGACAGAGGCATAGTGCGCCAGTTCCTCGATCTTGGCATGATCGTCTGTGCGCAGCATGATCGCATCGACCATCCGGCTAAGCACCCGTGCCGTATCGGCGATGGTTTCCCCCCGGCCCAGCTGGCTGGTCCCGGCTTCCAGTGTAATCGCGCTGCCGCCCAATTGCCGCATCGCGATGTCAAAGGACACGCGCGTACGAGTTGAGTTCTTCTCGAACACCATGGCCAGAACGTGCCCGGCGAGCGGTGCATCGGCATCGGCCCGGCCCTTCGGCCATGCGGCCCGCGCTGTCTTGCGAGCCAGCCCATCGTTCAGCATCGCGGCGATGCCATCGCCACCGGCATCGCCCAGGTTAAGGAAATGCCGGGTCATTGGGCCGGTTCCGGCGGCTGGTAGGAGGCCGTCCCAGCAGAGAGCTTCTCGAAGAATTCGTCGATCTCTGCATCGCCAATCACCAGCGGCGGGACAAGGCGCAGGGTGTTATCACCGGCGGCCACGGTAAGTAGGTGATGATTGTCGCGCAGGTGTGCCACGAAGCCGCGAGTCTCGAACTTCATCTTGATGCCGAGCATCAACCCTTTGCCGCGGACCAGTTCGAACAGGTCCGGATAGTTGCCGATGAACTGTTCCAGTCGGCTGCGCAGGCGTTCGCTGGTGGTGCGGACCTGCGCCAGGAATTCATCGTTGGCCACGGCATCAAGCACGGCTTCAGCCGCAGCCATGGCCAGCGGGTTGCCGCCATAGGTCGAGCCGTGGGTGCCAATCACCATGCCGCGCGCGGCCTTTTCGGTGGCGAGGCAGGCGCCGATCGGGAAGCCGCCGCCGAGGCCCTTGGCAGTGGCAACAACATCCGGAACGATCCCATACTGCTCATAGGCATAGAGCGTGCCCGAGCGGGCAACGCCGCACTGCACCTCGTCCAGCGCCAACAGGAGGTCATGCTCGTCGGCAAGCGCGCGCAGGCCCTGCATGAACTCGTCCGAGGCCGGACGAATGCCGCCTTCGCCCTGCACCGGTTCCACCAGGAACCCGGCGGTGTTCGGACCGATCGCCGCCTTCGCGGCTGCAAGGTCATCGAAATCGACGTACTTGAAACCCTGCAACAGGGGCAGGAACCCCTTGTGCATCTTGTCCTGGTTGGAGGCACTGATCGTGGCCATGGTCCGACCATGGAAAGCGTTCTTGAACGTGATGATCTCGAACTTGTGTTCGTTGCCCACATGCTGGTGATAGGCGCGCACCGTCTTGATCGCGCATTCCACGGCTTCGGCGCCAGAATTGGTGAAGAACACCGTATCAGCGAAGGTCAGGTCAACCAGGCGCTGGGCCAGATGTTCGCCCTGGGGGCTGCCATAGAGATTGGAGACATGCATCAGCGTCTCGGCCTGCTTCTGGATCGCGCCGATCAGGCCCTTGTGCGAATGACCCAGCAGATTGACCGCGATGCCAGCGGCAAAATCGAGGTATCGCTGGCCGTCTTCCCCGATCAGGTGGCAGTGCTCGCCGCGCACCGGCCGAAAGCCGCAACGGGGATAGACTGGCATGAGCGGGGTAATCGACATCGCTGGATTCCTTCTTGAGACTGGGCAGGGACAGCCGCCTGGCAGAATGGGAAACGACAAATGGCGGCTCCGCGAAGAGCCGCCATCTGCTGTTGTCTAGGCCGTTGAATTGCCCGGGGCAACCCCGGGAACAACGCGCTGAAGGATCAGGCCTGCAGCGGCGTGAGGTTCACGGCCGAATACTTGCCTCGTCGATCGACTTCGATATCGAACTCGACGCGGTCACCCTCGTTGAGGCCTGCCATACCCGAGCGCTCAACCGCGCTGATGTGGACGAAGGCATCCGCCTGTCCATCATCGCGGGTGATGAAGCCAAAGCCCTTCATCGAGTTGAAGAACTTGACCGTGCCAGTCGCCTTTTCGCCGGTCAGCTGGCGCTGCGGGGCCACTTCACGCTTCGGCACGGCGATTACGTCACCTACCACTTCGAGGTCGCTAGCAGAGATCTTGCCGCCACGGTCGACCAGAGTGAACTTCAGCTGCTGGCCTTCCGCAAGACCTTCCAGCCCGGCGCGCTCAACCGCGCTGATGTGAACGAACACGTCCTCGCCGCCTTCATCGCGCTGGATGAAGCCAAAGCCCTTACCCGCGTTGAAGAACTTGACGACGCCCGTGCCTTCGCCAACGACCTGGGCCGGCATGCCGCCACCGCCGCCACCGCCACCGCGGGGGCCGCCGAAGCCGCCACCGCCGCCACCGCGCGGGCCACCGAAGCCGCCGCGATCACCGCCGCCAAAGCCGCCGCGACCGCCACCGCCGAAGCGATCACCGCCGCCGCCGAACCTGTCGCCACCGCCGAAACGATCGCCGCCACCGCCAGCAAACGGATCAAAACTGTCTTCGCCGAACCCGTCACGCTTGTCACGGCCCCGGCCGCGACGTCCTCTGTCAAAACCCATAAACCAGAACGCACTTTCGTATCGTCCGCCGGTTGCGGCCCCGGCCGTGCGGACGAAACGCACCGGGGAGACAGGCGTGGCAGGCTAAAACCCGCAATGCTGCAAGCCTGTGGATAGCTGATTTGGTGGGGTTTGGCGAATCGAATCAATCGCCTCGCCGTCGCCCGCCCGATTGGTGTGACATTTCTGCCTTGGTCAGCCCGTGTGCTGGCGGCATGGCGGCGGAACAAATCCCTTCCTTCAGACTTGGCAGAGCTTGTTGCAACGACTAGCGATCTGGCCACGCAACCTGCTTGAACGGGGATTACGCCGCCATGTTCCGCCGCCTCACCGATACTGTCCTGGTTAGCCCGCAGATCGCGCTGGAAGACCTTGCCGCGGCCAAAGCAGCCGGTGTTTCGCTGGTGATCAACAACCGACCCGATGGCGAAAGCGATGACCAGGTGACCGGCGCCGCCATCGAGGCTGAAGCGCGCAGACTTGGGCTCGACTATGTGGCGATTCCGGTGACGCACGCCGGGTTTTCCGCTCCGCAAGTCGAGGCTATGGCCGCCGCGCTGGACCGCGCCAGCGGCGGCATCCTGGCCTACTGTCGGTCAGGCACCCGCTCGACCCTGCTTTGGGCGCTGGCCCGGGCCCGGGCCGGAGATGACCTTGAGCAGCTGACCGCCACAGCCGCAGCGGCCGGTTATGACCTGAGCCCGGTCCGCCCGCTGATGGACATGTTGAAAGCCCGGGCTGGAGACTGAGCTGCGATGGACCTGACGCTCCCGGACCTGCCTTGGCTGAACCTCGCCAAGATCGCCGTCTCCGGTGCAGCGATTCTGGGCCTGGCTGGACTGGCGCGGTGGATGGGCCTCGGCGAGGACCTGCGGATCCGCAGTATCGACCACGCCCGCTTCCTCGCAAGCCAAGCCGTCGACGGGTTCGAGGCAGTCGATGTCGCGCTCGACAAGGCCGGGATCGGCGCACTGCTGCGCGATGCCGCCGGGCGGCAAATGCTGCTGCGCCGCCACGGTGCGGCCTGGGTCGGGCGCTTACTAGACAGCCGGGTTCAGGCCCGGCTTGACCAGGGCTTTCTGACCATCGGCACCGGTGAACCGACCTTTGGCAAGATCACCCTGCACCTTGGCGAAGCCGCCCAGATCTGGGCTGCGGGCCTGCGCAGATTACCGGTCAATGGAGACACAATTGGCTAAACTCCCCAACCCGGTCGACTATGCGGTGCCTTTCTTCATCCTGCTGATCGTGATCGAGATGGTCTGGGCACGGCGCAACGCGCCCGAGAAGTATGAGCCGCGCGATACGCTGCTCTCGCTTACCTTCGGACTGGGAAGCACCGTTGTCGGTTTGCTCGTCGGTGCCGCGATCTATGGCCTCATGATGCAGGTCTACACCATCCGCCCGATCACCGTGCCCTGGACCTGGTGGGCATGGATCGCCTGCTTCGTGCTCGACGATCTGCTCTATTACTTGTTCCATCGCACCGCTCACCGGGTGCGCTGGTTCTGGGCGAGCCACGTCAATCACCACTCCAGCCAGCATTACAACCTATCGACCGCCTTGCGGCAGACCTGGACCGGTTGGCTGGCGTTGTCATTCGTGTTCAAGCTGCCACTCGCCGCGCTCGGCTTCCATCCGGCGATGATCCTATTCTGCGTCGGGCTGAACCTGATTTACCAGTTCTGGATCCACACCGAGGCGATCAAGCGTTTCCCGCGCTGGTTCGAGGCGGTGATGAACACCCCCAGTCATCACAGGGTCCATCACGCCACCAATCCGCGCTACCTCGATGCGAACTATGCCGGCGTTTTCATCGTCTGGGACAGGATGTTCGGCACCTTCGTGGCGGAGACCGATGAGGAGCCGATCCGCTATGGGATCGTGCGCCAATTGGGCACCTTCAACCTGCTTTACGCCGTGTTCCATGAATGGATCGGGATCGCCAGGGATGTCTGGTCTGCCCCCTGGCGGCACAAGCTGTCCTATCTGTGGCGCGAGCCCGGCTGGAGCCACGATGGCAGCCGGGACACGTCCGTCACGATCCGCGCCCGGTGGCAGGCGCGTCAAACAGTCGAACCCGCCGAATAGCGATTGCGCGCCTTTAATCGCTCGCTTAACACCGCGCCGACAAGGGAGAATGCGCGAAATGGATCAGTTCGATATCATCGTGATCGGCGGCGGTAGCGCAGGCAGCGCGGTGGCCGGGCGGCTGGCGGAAGACGGCAAGCGCCGCGTCTGCCTGCTGGAAGCCGGGCCCGATAACGACACGATCCGGATCAAGACGCCGGGCTTCATGCCGTTCATTCCGGAAAAGTCGAACTGGCGCTTCGATACCGTGCCGCAAAAGGGCCTCAACGGCCGGATCGGCTACCAGCCGCGCGGCCGGGGTCTGGGCGGATCGAGTGCCATCAACGCCATGGTCTATATCCGTGGCAACCACTTCGATTACGATCAATGGGCCGAGCTGGGCTGCACCGGCTGGAGCCATGCGGACGTTCTGCCCTATTTCAAACGGGCCGAAGGCAACGAGCGTGGCGGCAACGATTGGCATGGCGGCGATGGACCGCTGAGCGTAATGGACCAGCACTGGCCCAATCCCGGCAGCAAGGCCTTCGTCGCGAGCGCGGCCGCACTCCAGTTGCCCGAGAACAACGATTTCAACGGCGCCAGCCAGGATGGCTTCGGGCTCTACCAAGTGACGCAGAAGGCCGGGGAGCGCTGGTCGGCGGCGCGCGCCTATCTCACCCCGCGCCCCAACCTTGCGATCCGCACCGGGGCGCTGGTCGAGAAGATCGTGGTCGAAAACGGCCGCGCCGTGGGCGTCCAGGCCCGCTTTGGCGGCAAGAGCGAAGTGCTGCGCGCAGCCGGCGGCGTGGTGCTTTCCGCCGGGGCCTTCGGCAGCCCGCAGGTGCTGATGCTGTCCGGCATCGGCCCAGCCGCACACCTGGCGGAAAAGGGAATCCCGGTGGTGCTAGACCGCGCTGCCGTGGGTGAAGACCTGCAGGACCACATCGACTTCGTTGCCAGCTGGCAGACCAAGTCGACCGACTTCATCGGCTCCAGCCTGGCCGGAACCTGGCGGATGGCCAAGGCGGTGATCGAGCACCGCCTGAAGCGCACCGGGATCATGACCACCTGCTATGCCGAAGGTGGCGGGTTCTGGCGGACCAATCCCGATCTGCCTGCGCCGGACATCCAGTATCACTTCGTGCCGGCCATGCTGGAAGACCACGGCCGCACCAAGGTGCCGGGCCACGGGTTCTCGATCCATGCTTGCGTGCTGCGCCCCGAAAGCCGCGGCACGGTGCGGCTCAATTCAGCCGATCCGGCTGCGCCACCGGCGATCGATCCCAATTTCCTGGACGATCCGCGTGACATTGCCACGCTGCGCGCGGGCGTGCGGCTGATGTATCGCATCGCCGAGGCCCCGCCGTTGTCCGACTATGCGGGCACGGCGCGCCAACCGGTAAACCTGGCCGATGATGCGGCAGTGGATGATCTGATCCGCAGCCGCGCCGATACGGTCTATCACCCGGTCGGCACCTGCCGGATGGGCGGCGATGCCGACAGCGTGGTCGATCCGACGCTCAAGCTGCGCGGAATCGACGGGCTGTGGGTGGCCGATGCCTCAATCATGCCGCGGCTGGTTTCGGGCAACACCAACGCGCCGAGCATCATGATCGGCGAGCGCGCCGCAGACTTCGTCCGCGCCGCGCTGGCCTGATCGATCAGTGATGGCAGGCGAGCGCCTCGACCACGTCTTCGAGCCGCGCCGGATCGCCAATGGCAAGAACGTGCCCGGGACTGCCGGCATGGAGCGGCTCGCCATTCCAGTCGCACATCGTACCGCCGGCCCCCTCGACCACGGGAACCAGTGCGGCATAATCGTGCAGCTTGAGGCCGGCTTCGCAGACCAGGTCGATATGACCTGAAGCAAGCAAGGCATAGTTGTAGCAATCACCGCCCATCACCATCCGGCGATGATCGGTCTTGGCTGCCAGGCCCATGAAATGCCCGCCATCATGATCGTTGAAGTAGTGCGGCCCGGTTGTTGCCAGGGTCGCCCCGGCCAATGTCCGGCAGGGGCGGGTCCGCACTTCCCGGCCATTGAGCGTCGTCGGCAGACCCATAGCTCCGATCCAGCGCTCGCCCAGCACCGGCTGGTCGATCACCCCGAGCACTGGCCAGCCATCAATCACCAGCGCGATCAGTGTGCCAAAGATCGGCCGGCCGACCAGAAACGAGGTCGTCCCGTCAATCGGATCGAGCACCCAGGTGCGCCCGGACGTGCCCGGCTCTGCGCCGAACTCCTCACCATGGACCGCATCGCGTGGACATTCGGCCTTCAGAATCCGGCGCATTGCCTCTTCCGCCGCGCGGTCCGCCAGGGTGACGGGCGTCGCATCGCCCTTGCGCTCACTTTCCAGGCCGTTGCGGTAATGTGGCAGGATCGCCGCCCGCGCGGCATCGGCCAGACGATGGGCAAGGGCAATGTCGGCCGAGAGGTTCATCTCAATCGAACAGCGAGCTGACCGAACTTTCGTCGGCGATGCGGCGGATCGCTTCGCCAATCAGCGGCGCGATCGGCAGGATCCGGACTTTGGCGCTGTCGCGCGCGGCATCGGTCGCCTGGATCGAATCCGTGATCACCAGTTCCTTGAGGGCCGAACCGTTGACCCGCTCAACCGCGCTGCCGGAGAGCACCCCGTGAGTCAGGTAGGCCGTGACGCTCTTGGCCCCGGCATCCATCAGCGCCCCAGCCGCATTGCACAGGGTGCCGCCCGAATCGATGATGTCGTCGATCAGGATGCAGTCCCAGCCCTTCACATCACCGATGATGTTCATCACTTCCGATACGCCCGGTTTGTCACGGCGCTTGTCGACGATCGAGAGCGGCGCATCATTGATCCGCTTGGACAGCGCACGCGCGCGGACCACGCCGCCCACGTCGGGGGAGACAACCATCAGGTTCTCCCCGCCGGTGCGCGCCAGGATGTCGTTGGCCATGACCGGAGCAGCATAGAGGTTGTCAGTCGGGATATCGAAGAAGCCCTGGATCTGGCCGGCGTGAAGATCGACCGCCAGCACGCGATCCGCCCCGGCCGTGGTGATCAGGTTGGCAACCAGCTTGGCCGAAATCGGCGTACGGGGGCCAGGCTTGCGATCCTGCCGGGCATAACCGAAGTACGGCAGCACCGCAGTGATCCGCTTGGCCGAGGCGCGGCGCAACGCATCAATCCCGATCAGCAGTTCCATCAGGTTATCGTTGGCCGGGTAGGAGGTCGATTGGATCAGGAAGACATCCTCACCGCGGACGTTTTCATGGATTTCAACAAAGACTTCTTCGTCAGCAAAGCGGCGCACCGATGCGTCGGTCAGCGTCAATTCGAGATAGTCCGCAATAGCCCGTGCCAGTGGCAGGTTGGAGTTGCCGGCCATCAGTTTCATCGTGCTGCCTTCCCCGCGATTCTTGCCCGAGCCCGGCTCTAACCAAGCGCGCGGCGATTGCAACGCGCTTCGCCCGGTCGCCGCTGATCGATACACAGGTACTGGTACACCCGCTTGATTGCCTTCCTCAAGATAGGCTAAGATATATCATGGTGATTGCACTAATTGCCGGAGGAAGACCTGCCATGACGCAACACGCTCTCGCCCGGATGTGCGGCGCGATCTATCTGATCGTCGTGGGCACCGGCATTTTCAGCCTCGCCTATGTGCCGGGCCAGATCATGGTAGCAGGGGATCAACTGGCGACCCTGGCCAACATCCGGGAGAACGAAGCCCTTTACCGGATGGGCGTCGCCGGACTGCTGCTGAACCAACTGGCGTTCTTCGTCCTGCCGCTTGCCCTGTTCGCCCTGCTGGCGCAGGTCGATCGCGGTCTGGCCAAAGTGATGGTGCTCTCCGCGCTGGCCGGAATTCCCCTCGCTCTGGTCAGTGCAGCCGAACGGATGGTCCTGCTGGACCTGGCCAATGCCGCGCTGCCCCAGGAAACCCTGGTCGAGCTCGCCACTGCCTCACGCAGCAGCGCAGGCCGGGCCATGTTGTTTGCAACAGCCTTTTGGGGGTTGTGGCTGCTGCCGTTCGGGTACCTGGTTTACCGTTCGGGCTTCTTGCCGCGGCTGCTTGGCATTGTGCTGATGCTCGGCTGCGGCGGCTACCTGGTCAACCTGTTCGGGCTGATCCTGATGGCAGACTATGCGCAGACGGCCGTGGCCGCGACGCTGCGCTGGCCTGCGACAATCGGCGAAATCGGGATCTGCCTGTGGTTGTTGCTACTGGGTGCGCGGGCGGGCTTCCGCGCCACCTGACCGGCTTACCGGCGGGTCCGGTGCTCGCCCCGGACCCAGCGAACGGTGCCCGAGCTTGCGCGCATCACCACTGAATCGGTAGTCATCACACCCGACTTGTGGCGCTTCACGCCCTTCAGCATCGATCCGTCGGTCACCCCGGTGGCGGCAAAGATACAATCGCCCTTAGCCAGTTCGTCACGGGTATAGATCTTGTTGAGGTCCTCGATACCCCACTTGCGGGCACGGGCGCGTTCGTCCTCGTTGCGGAAGACCAGGCGGCCGTTGAACTGCCCGCCAACACAGCGCAGTGCCGCCGCCGCCAGCACACCTTCCGGCGCGCCGCCCTGGCCCATGTAGAGATCGATGTTGGTTTCCTCGTTGGTCACGGCGATTACCCCGGCGACGTCACCGTCGGGGATCAGCGCGATGCCGCAGCCCAGCCCGCGCAGCTCTGCAATCAGGTCCGCATGGCGTGGCCGATCGAGCACGCAGACGATGATTTCGTTGGGTTGGACGCCCTTGGCCGCAGCCACGGCCTGGACATTCTCGGTCGGGCTCTTGGCGAGATCGATAATGCCCTCGGGGTAGCCCGGGCCGACCGCCAGCTTGTCCATGTAGACGTCTGGCGCGTTGAGCAGGTTGCCTTCTTCCGCAACAGCCAGCACGGCCAGGGCATTGGGGCCAGCCTTAGCGGTGATGGTGGTGCCTTCCAGCGGATCGAGCGCAATATCGATCTTGGGACCCGTACCCTGGGCTGAACCGACCTTCTCGCCGATATAGAGCATCGGCGCCTCGTCGCGCTCGCCTTCGCCGATCACCACCGTGCCGTCCATCGGCA
>JBIIDJ010000155.1:0-3538 GCA_044238415.1 Novosphingobium sp. | reverse complement strand
CCTCGCCATCGGCCACGGCTTCATCCATCAGCGTCACATAGGCCCGCGGCGCTTCGCCACGGTAAGAGTCGGGCACGCCGATCACCAGCACTTCCTTAACCGCCGGGTGGCGCAGCAGCACCGCCTCGACCTCGCTCGGGAAGACCTTGAAACCGCCCACTGCAATCATGTCCTTGATCCGGTCGACAATCCGCAGATAGCCGCCATCTTCGAGCACCGCGACATCGCCGGTCCGCAGCCAGCGGCCGTCGGGCCGCTCCGCAAAGGCGCGCACCGCCTCTTCGGGCCGGCGCCAATAGCCGCGCATCACCTGCGGTCCCTGGATTGCCAACTCACCAGGTTCGCCCTCGGGCGCATCCAGACTAGGGTCTTCCTTATCGAGCAGACGGATGCGCGTGCCGGGAATCGGCTGACCAATGGTGCCAACCCGCTCTTCCCCTTCATAGGGATTGGCCGAGGCCACACCGGCGGTCTCGGTCAGACCATAGCCTTCGACCAGGCGGGCACCGCTGGCCTGCTCGAACCGGACCTTGAGGGGGCCGGGCAAGGGAGCCCCACCAGAAATGCAGATCCTGAGTGACGAGAAGTTGGTCTTGCCGCAGTCGGGATGGTCGAGCAGTGCCTGGTACATGGTGGGCACGCCTGGCATGGCGGTCGCCTCGACCCTGGCCAGCGTCTTAAGCGCTTGCCCGGCATCGAAGCGCGGCAGCATGGCAATGCATCCACCGTTCACGACCGTGCGATTGAGCACACAGATATTAGCGAAGACGTGGAACAGCGGCAGCACGCCCATGATCACGTCGCGCTGCCCGGCCTCAGGATCGATGGCCTCAACCTGGCGGGTGTTGGCAGTGATGTTCTGATGGGTGAGCATCGCGCCCTTGGGTGTACCGGTGGTGCCGCCGGTGTATTGCAGTAAAGCCAGATCCTCGTGCGGATCGATCGCTATCGGTGCCAGCTGCCCATCTGCCAGCACATCGTCCCACCGCAGTGCTGCACTTTCCGGGGGAATGCGGCTGAGCGACTTGCGCGCGAACAGACGCATCCCCACCCCTTTGGCCCAGGGCAATTGGGCCGCTAGCGAGCCGACCACCAGCCATTCGAGCGATGACTGTCGTTTCACTTCAAGGGCCGTGGGCAGCAGGGCCGAGGCATCGACTGTGACCAGCAGCCGGGTACCAGAATCCTCAACTTGGGCCGTCAGTTCCGCAATCGTGTAGAGCGGCGAGAAATTGACCACCGTCGCGCCCGCCAGCATTGCCCCGTAATAGGCCGACAGGTAAATCGGCACATTAGGCAGGAACAGTCCGACTCGGTCACCTTTGACGATCCCCAGCTGCTGCAAGCCCACGGCAAAGGCGCGAGCTTCGGCCGCGATATCGTTGTAACGGTAACGGCGCCCCATGAAATCCACCAGGGGGCGATCCCCATGTACGGCGACCGAGTCAGCAAACATTTGCGGAACCGAGAGCGGCACAAAGTCCATGTCCCAGTTGCAGGGGTGCTGGTAGTTTTCGCGCCAAGGCGCAGTGGCCACATTGCTGACAGTCATGTCAGCAATGTGGGTTATTCAAAGCGTTGAAACAAGGCGGGGTTTCAGCCCCAGCAGTGCTTCAGCCTTCGTCTGTCGCTTCCGCAGCACGCTTGGCCTCAAGCCAGGCAGCAACCTCCGCCTCCTGGGCCGCTTCGCTGGCAGCCTTGGCCTGAGCCTCACGCTCGGCGCGCAGTTCCTCGATCAGTGCCTCGCGGTCATCGCCCAGGCGCGCATCATCCCCTGCCTCATCGGCCAGACCGGCCTTCTTGGCAGCCTTGGCGACAATTGCGTCCAGCTCGCGCTGGCTGCACAGGCCCAGGGTCACGGGATCCTTCGGCTGGATGTTGGCGATGTTCCAATGGCTGCGCTCACGGATCGCGGTGATCGTGTTGCGGGTCGTGCCGATCAGCTTGCCGATCTGCGCATCGGAAATTTCCGGGTGGTTGCGCAGGATCCAGGCAATGCCATCCGGCTTGTCCTGGCGCTTGGACACCGGAGTGTAGCGCGGCCCCTTGGTCCGGCTCACGGTGACCGGTGCCTTCTGCATTTTCAGGGCATAGTTCGGATCGACCTGGCCCTTTTCGATTTCGGCCATGGTCAGCTCGCCCGCACGAACCGGGTCGCGCCCGGTGTACTTGGAGCTGGCAAGGTCATCAGCCATGGCCTGGACCTCAAGGATGTGCAGCCCGCAGAACTCGGCGATCTGTTCGAACGACAGGGCGGTGTTGTCGACCAGCCACGAAGCGGTGGCATGCGGCATCAACGGGGTGGGCTGGGTCACGGGTTAATCTCCGTCAGAAATAGATAGGGCCGCCCCTTGCGGAGCGGCCGTTCGCAAGATCGTCTAGGGGATAAAGCCGGATTCGGCAAGGATTGAGTGCGCGATCAGGCCTTGAGCACGATCTTGCCGATATGGGCCCCTGCCTCCATCCGGGCATGGGCGGCAGCCGCCTCCGCCAGCGGGAAGACCTGGTCCATCACCGGGCGCAGTTCTCCGCTTTCAAACAGCGGCCAGGCATTCCGGGCGATTTCCTCGGCAAGCAATGCCTTGAACTGGCTGGAGCGCGGCCGCAGGGTCGATCCGGTAAGGGTGTAGCGGCGGCTCATAATCACTGCCATATTGAGTTCGGCCTGCATCCCGCCCTGCACCGCGATGGTCACGTGGCGGCCATCTTCCTTCAGGCACTTGAGGTTGCGTGCGACATAGTCCCCCGCCACCATGTCCAGCACCAGTTCCACGCCCTGGCCCTCGGTGATCCGGCGCACTTCCTCGACAAAATCGCTGGCCTTGTAGTCGATTGCATGATCGGCGCCGATTTCCAGCGCGGCGGCGCACTTCTCAGCTCCGCCGCAGGTTACAATCACCGTCATGCCAAAGGCCTTGCCCAGCATGATCGCCATCGTGCCAATCCCGCTGGTCCCGCCATGGACAAGGATCGTCTCGCCCTCTTTTGCCCAGCCGCGCTCAAACACGTTGTGCCAGACAGTGAACAGCGTTTCCGGCAGCGCCGCAGCTTCGGCCAAGGACATGGTTGGTGGAACCGGGAGGCAATGACCGGCATCGGCAAGGCAGTACTCGGCATAACCGCCGCCGTGAACCAGTGCGCACACCGTCTGCCCAAGCAGCGCGGCATCAACCCCGGAGCCAAGCGCCACGATCTGGCCTGAAACTTCCAGCCCCGGCAGTGGCGAGGCACCCGGCGGCGCCGGATAAAGGCCCATGCGCTGCACCACGTCGGGCCGGTTTACCCCGGCATAGGCAACCTGGACCAGCACCTGGCCTTCGCTGGGCTGGGGGACGGGTAGCTCCTGTGGCTGCAGCACCTCTGGTCCGCCCGGGCCCGAAATGGCCACTCCGGTCATCGTTTCAGGAACTGCCCCAGTCATTTGCGCGAACCCCGTTGCAAGTGCGACGTGCTGAGGCGGCCTAGCCTTTGGGCGAGTTGACAGCAAGCACGCGAAGCGCGATTCTCCCTCTTGCGATGGACGATGACGACCGCCCCC
>JBIIDJ010000154.1:0-3579 GCA_044238415.1 Novosphingobium sp. | reverse complement strand
CAGCGCCTCGACCGCCTTGCCCTCGATCTCGGCGGCGGGGGAGAGCAGCAGGCGGTGGCGCAGCACGGCCCCGGCCAGCGCCTTCACATCGTCCGGCAACACATAGTCGCGCCCGTCGAGCGCGGCCCGCGCGCGCGCCGCATTGGCCAGCAGCACGGCGGCGCGGGGGCTGGCCCCGGCGGCCAGATCGGCGCTTTCTCGGGTGGCGCGGACCAGCCGCACCACATAGTCAACCACGCTGTCGGCCAGCATCACGCTTTTGACGGCCTGTGCCGCTGCGGCAATTGCGGCCGTATCGGTCACCGTGCCAACACCAAGATCGGCCGGCCGCTGCGGACCCGCTCGCTCGCCAAAGGTGCGCACGATCCGGGCCTCTTCCTCGGCCGATGGGTAGGGCACCAGCAGCTTGAACAGGAACCGGTCAAGCTGGGCCTCGGGCAGCGGATAGACCCCCTGGCTCTCGATCGGGTTCTGCGTGGCGACGACCAGGAAGTTGGCGGGCAAGGGATGCGGTGTGCCATCGAGCGTGACCCGGCGTTCCTGCATGGCCTCCAGCAGCGCGGCCTGGGTCTTGGGCGGGGTGCGGTTGATTTCGTCCGCCAGCAGCAGCTCGCAGAAGATCGGTCCGCGCGTCAGCGTGAAGGCACTGGTCTGGAAGTTGAACAGGTTGGAGCCAAGGATGTCCCCCGGCATCAGGTCCGGGGTGAACTGGATCCGCCCGAAATCGAGGCCAATGGCGGTCGCGAAACACTGTGCCAGAAAGGTCTTGGCCGTGCCCGGCGGCCCTTCGAGCAGGACGTGGCCTTGTGCAAACAGCGCGACCAGCAGGGCATCGACCGTCTCGGCCTGGCCCACCACGGCCTTGCCCACTTCGGCGCGGATCGCCTGGGCCAGCCGGCCCACTTCCTCCAGACTCATGGCGGGTGCGGTCATCGTTTGAGGGTCCTTTCGAGGGAATGGAGCACTTGCGCCGCACGGACCAGGTCGACCGGGCGACGGGCCGCGCGCATAGTTGCGGCGGCCGCGGAAAAGGGCGGGGCCGATGGCGCCCGGGCGGCAAGCGCACGGTCGATTGCGGCCTCTGTCGCTGCGGGATCAAGCCGGTGCGGCAGGGCCAGGGCGCGGGCGATCCGCTCGCGTGCGGCATCGGCATAGGGCTGTCCGGTCAGGTGCAGGCGCTGCGCCCGACGCAGCAGTCCGGCGGCATTGCCAACCAGCGCGCGCTTGCCAAAGGCCAGCGTCGGGCCGCGGCGGAGCGGCGGGCCGAACCGCAGGAAAGCCCGCCAGCCCAGTACCAGCGCGGCCAGCAGCAGGCACAGCGTCGCTGCCAGGAACGGAGGCTTGAATGCCAGGGTCAGCAGGTTCGGGGAGCGGCCATAGCCGTTCAGCGTCAGATCGAAGACCACGCTCTGCGTATCGGTATCGTCCAGCGCATCGATCAGCCGTTCGGCCAGCCGGGCATTGGCCACATCGGCAAAACCGTAATTGTTCAAAAGGTCGGGCTCGAAAACGAAGGCGACCGGATAGATATCGAGATCGGCCTCGTCCGGATCGGTTCCCGCGAAATCGCCCGCAGCCATATCGCTGACGCCGGGATAGTCCCCCTCGTCCTGGATGAACCCGGCCAGCACGCGGCCGTCGGTATCGCCCACTACCAACGGCACCAGCCGTTCGCCGGACCCGGAGAGGACATGTTCGGAATTGGGCAGGGCGCCAGCAGTATCGGCCCCGCGCCACGCTGCGATCATGCCGCCGCTGCGCATCGGCTTCAGCTGCACCGAAAGATCGTCATAGAAGCCGGACCACTCGGGCAATTCCGCCGCCAGCAGGGCCACCCAGCCGGGCCTCGCCCCGGCCTGCGCGGCCCTGAGCGAGTCCTTGAGCGGCACGGCCAGCCACTTGGGGGTGATCACCAGGGTCGGGCCGATCCGCCGCCGCGCTTCGACAATCCGCGTCAGTTCCGCGCCATCGGCCGCAGCCGGGGGGGTAAGCACCAGCAGCCCCGGCTGGCGCAGTGCGGGAACGGCGCGGGCATGGCTGACGGCGTATCCGCGCTGGTCGAGATAGGCGGCAAGCGCGGCGTAGCCGTTAAGCCCGCGACCGCCGACGGTCGCTTCCCCGCGGTTGGTGTTGTCGCTGCCCAGCCCCGCCCCGATCAGCCACAGCAGGGCCACGAACAGCAGGGCGCCGCCCAGCACCAAGGCCAGGACAGCGCGCGGCGAGAAAGGCGAGCGGGCCGGGCTCACCCGGCCACCGCCGGCAGCCGCTGCAGGGCAAAGTCGGCATAGGCGGCGCGGGCGGCCTGCCAGTCCTCGACACCGAGCGGGCGCAAGGCATAGCGGCTGCGCTCAACCCGCTGGGCGATCACGGCAAAGGCGCTCCGGGCCGCCTCGGGCAGAGCGGCAAGGTGGCTTAGTTCGCGCGCGGTGCTGGCCGGGCGGACCCATTCGGCCCGCGCGGCAGCGATATGGCCGATCGACCGGCGCAGCAGCAGGTGCGCGGCTTCATCAAAGTGCCCCGCAGCAGCAAGGGCATCGGCAGCTTCGAGCAGGGCTTCGGCCTCGGCGCGGTCGGGCCGCCATTCCTCGGCCGTATCGATTTCGACCCGCGGGGCGCGGGCCAGGTTCGTGCCGAACAAGCGCCACAAGCCGTATAGCACCAGCGCCGCGGCCAGCGCCGCCAGGAAGGGCCAGGCCGTACCGAAGAATTGCCCCAGCCCCTCGGCCAGGGACCTGAGCCATTCGGGGGTCGGCTGCGGCGGTTCCTGCGGGATATTGAGCGGGGCATACTGGATCGCCGTGTCGCCGCGCACGGCGCGCCAGGCCTGCTCAGCCTGCTGCGCCGCTTCGGCTCCCTGGATCGCGGACCCCGGCTTACTCACCGCGCAGTCGTGGCACGGCGCGGTGCTGCGTGCAATCCTCTGCCATCAAGCATTTACGTGCGGTCAGCCGCGCGGCCGTTCCTGCGGATAGGTGCCCAGGATCCGCAGCTCCTTGCAATGAAAGGCAAGTTCCTCCAGCGCGCGGTCCACCCCCGGATCGCCCGGCGCGCCGACGATATCGGCATAGAAGGTGGTGGCGGCAAAGCTGGCGCCCTTCTGGTAACTTTCCAGCTTGGTCATGTTGACGCCATTGGTCGCGAAGCCGCCGAGCGCCTTGTAGAGCGCCGCCGGGATGTTCTTCACCTCGAATACGAAAGTGGTCATCGTTACCGTGCCTGCCAGACTGGCGGGGTCGAGCGGCGCGCGCGCGAGGACGACGAAGCGGGTCATGTTATCCGCCGCATCCTCGACATTCGCGGCAATGATCTTGAGGCCGTAGAGTTCGGCCGCAATCTTGGGGGCAATGGCGCAGACTTCGGGATTGCCCTGTTCGGCAACGAAGGCGGCGGCTCCGGCCGTATCGGCATAGGCCAGCGGCACGATGCCACGCTCGCGCAGGAAGAAGCGCGATTGGCCCAGGGCCTGGGGGTGCGAATAGGCCGCCTTGAACGGACCATCACCCAAGGCCATCAGATCGTGGTGGATCGCCATAAAGTGCTCACCGACGATCGACAGGCCGCTTTCGGGCAGCAGGAAGT
>JBIIDJ010000075.1:0-12656 GCA_044238415.1 Novosphingobium sp. | reverse complement strand
GGTGGAACGTCTTGTGCCGGTCTTCATCGACCGGGCGGAACTGCCCGCAGCGCCGGATCTTTCGGCCCAGGTAAAGCAGGCGTTGGCCGATTCCGCCGCGCTGATCGTGGTCGCCAGCCCGCGCGCCTGGGCGAGCCGCTGGGTAGATCAGGAAATCACCCTGTTCCGCACATTGCACCCTGACCGCCCGGTGCTGGCCGCGCTAATCGACGGCGATCCTGAAACGGCGTTCCCCGCCGCACTTTCCCGCCATGGCGAGCAACAGTTCGAACCGCTCGCGGCCGATTTCCGCAAGGGCGCCGACGGTCGCCAACTCGGCCTGCTCAAGATCGTCGCCGGACTGACCGGTCGGCCGCTTGACCGGCTGGTCCAGCGCGACGCGCAGGACCGTCAGCGGCGCGTGATGTTCGTCACGGCGGCCGCTGTGACGATCAGCCTAATCCTTGCTGCACTGCTGGCGCTGGCCATCCGGGCGCGGGCCGAGGCTGAACGACAGCGCGCCAGCGCCGAGGGAATGGTCGAATTCATGCTGACCGACCTGCGACAGGACCTGAAGGGCGCAGCCAGCCTGAGGGTGATGGACGCGGTCAATGCCCGGGCTATGGCCCATTATACCCAGCAGGACCTGTCCGCGCTTCCGGCCGACAGCCTGACACGCCGGGCACGGCTGCTTCAGGCAATGGGCGAGGACGAAGCCCAGCGCGGCCAGTTTGGCAAGGCCCAGCGCAAGTTCATCGAAGCCGAACGGACCACTGCGGCGGTACTGGCCCAGCGCCCCGACGATCCGGAAGCCATCTTCGCTCATGCTCAGAGCGAATACTGGGTGGGCTATGCGGCCTGGCAGCAGGGGGATTACCCGACCACCGAGCGTCACTGGCAGCGCTATCTCGATGAGGCCGAGGCCCTGGCCAAGCGCGAACCCGGGCAGCTGCGTTCCTTCTTGGAGCTGGGCTATGCCAACGGCAACCTGTGCGAGGTGACCATGGCCCGGACCGACCGGGCGGAACAGGCCTTGCCGCGGTGCGAGGCAGCCACCGCGATGATGCGCCAAGCCGCCGCGCACCCAGCTGCCAATGACCAGACCCGGCTTGCCCTGGCCAATCGCTTGGGCTGGCAGGCGGACATTCTCAAGCGCCTGGACCAAAGCAGCGCTGCCCGTGCACTGCGCCTGGAGGAAGCTGCAATCGTCAATCGGCTGCTGGTCGCGGAGCCCGACGATCTGGAACTGCGCGAACGACGACTTTGGCCGGAAATCGGCCTGGTCAGTCTGGAATACGATCGCGGCGACGTGACCGAGGCGACCAAACGGGCGCGGCAGGCGCTGGCGGCCTATGACCAACTGGCTCGGCAGCGACCCGGCGATGTCGGCTTGAACGTCCAGCGCTGGCGGCTCGCGCTGATCGCCGTAAAAGGCTTGCGTGCGGCCAAGCAGCCGGACCGCGAGTTTCTGGCCATTGCCAGACAGCACTATGCCGTTCTGCAACGCGCCTTTCCGCCAAGGGAACTGGAGCGCTTTTCAAGCAAGATGGCCCAACTCGACAGGGAGCAGCGATAATGGAACAGGGTATCTCACGACGTGGCTTGATGGCTGTGGCCGGAGCAAGTGCTGTCCTTGCCAGTTGCGGGGGTACATCCCCGTCGGACGACAAGAGTACAGTTGGCATTGCTGGCCCCAACAATCCTTATGGGATCAATCCCCATGCCCCCCCTGCCGCACTCACCAACGTGGCATTTGCACCGGACTACGTTACCGTAATCAGGATCGATTCCCCCGGTGCCTGGCGCTTTACTGCCAACCATGCCAGTTTTGGCATCGACGCTGGCAACAACACGCCTGAAGCGCGCCTGGCCCAGGCCCTGCGCATCCTGCGCAAGACCGGTCCCGGCAAGAAGCTTGGCACGCTGCGCCCTGGCACGCCCGACGGCGAGGACCGGATCTATCGCCACCCTGACCACGGGAACGATCCCAACGCCGGGTACGACCGCGACGATTTCCGTGATTTCGCCTTCGCGAGCCAACACGAGCTGTTCGTCTATTACGACAACCCGGACGTCACCCTTCAAGCCGGCAACCTGCTGTCGTTTTCCCACTTTCTGGTCAACGGCACGGACCGGGCCGATGAAAATGACAGTTTCGTAGTGGAGCGGGTCCCTGACGCCCAGCTTCCGGCCAGCCTGAAAGGCAAGCTCATCCGGATCAAGAACTACAACACCGTCAAGGCCAGTGACGGCACGTTCCGCCGGCGTGATCCCAAGGTTGAAAGTGATGCGGCGCGCTATTCGATGAACTTCCACTTCACCGTGCCCGCCAGCAGGCCCATCCCGATGGTGCTCGATCCCGACGTTGGCAATGGCTACGGGGGCCGACCCTGAGCGTTCACCTGCCGCTGTCCGCCATTGCCGCGCTGGCCCGGGCCGGCGCGATCCGCCGAGCATGGACCTTGTTCAGTGCTGGCGGCTGGGCTGACCGCAGCGACGATGCCGCTGCGCTGTCACTCAAGGGACGCTTACTGAAGGATCGGGCCAACAGGGCGTCGGGACCAGAACGGGTGCGCCTGTTGAGTGCTGCGGCAGAGGCCTATGACGCCGCACACACGCTGGCGCCAGCACCGTACCGCGCGATCAACAGTGCAACCGCCCGGCTGCTGGCCGGCAATGGCGCGACCGCACAGCAGGGTGCCCGGCAGGTGCTCACGCTGCTCGATGATCCGGGGGCAGCTCGGGACACGCCCTATCATCTGGCCGCAAGCCGCGCCGAAGCCCTGCTGCTGCTGGGTGACCAGACTGGCGCAGCCGAGGCCATGGCCGTCGCGGCTGCGGCCGATCCAGACGGCTGGGACGACCGGGCCGCGACCCTGGTCCAGCTGCGCGAGATTATCGCCGCGCAAGGTGGTGCGCCGCACTGGCTCGCGCCTTTCGAGCCACCTGCCAGTCTCCACTTTGCCGGCCATATGGCGCTGGGCGCTGGCGGCCCAGCTGAAGCAGCCTTGAGCCAGGCGACAGACGATCTGCTGGCACGCCACCGGATCGGCTTTGGCTGGGGTGCTCTGGCCGCAGGCTCAGACATTGTCATCGCCGAACGGCTGGTGGCGGCCGGCGGCGTACTGCACGTTGTCCTGCCCTCGCCGCCGGACAGTTTTGCAGTCCAGTCCGTCCTTCCGGCTGGAGGTGACTGGCAGGACCGGTTCGAGGCGCTGATGGCGCAGGCACAATCGGTTCGGATCGCTGCCGACTTGCCGGGCCGCGTCCACGACCAGCTGGCAACGGAGCAGGCCGGCCGGCTCGCAATCGGCAGTGCCCTGCTCAATGCCCGCCGGCTAGGTTCGCGCTGCGTGCAGTGGCTGGTCGAGGACGCGGTTGGCGGTGGCCCCAATACTGCCCGCCAAGCCACACTCTGGCCAGCCGCGGCCGGACCGCAAGAACGGATCAGGATCCCCCGTGAAACTGCGGTCGAGCGGCTCTTCCTGCCAGAGGAGCCCGATCGGGCCCGGCGGCTGGTTACCCTAATGAGCATTGCTATCGACGTTCCACCGCGCTGCGGCTCAACCGAGCTGGCAAACCTGACCGGGCCGATTGCCAGCCTCCTGCGCAACCAGGTGCCGCCCGCCTCGGTTCAGGCAGCTGCGGGGCGATGGACAGTGGTGCTGGAACAACCTGACGCGGCGCTTGACCTGGTCACTCAACTGCTCGACCTGCCGGGCTCGCCGCCCTCGATCGGCCTGCACCTGGTGATCGAACCAGTCATGGCCGATCCGGCCAGTGGCACGCTGATCGCCTATGGCACGGGCACCCGGCTGGCCATGCAGCTGCAAGCCATGGCACCCCTCGGCACCGCGCTTTGTTCAGATGCCCTGGCCGTTGCCCTTGCTGCCAGCGGCTCCCGAAACCGCACCGAGTTTTATCATTCGGGAGAGGACGGCACAGATGGGCCGGTCCACATGCTGGCTCAGTAAACCAGGTCCTCCAGCCGGTGCGGCGCAACCACCGCCAATCCGCCTTCTACCCGTTTCAGCACCCCGCGGCGCTCCAACTGCGAAACCGTGCGGGAGACCGTTTCCCTCGTTGAGTGAACCCGCTGCGCCAGTTCGGACCAGACCGGCAATGGCCGGATAACCCCATCGGCGGACTGGCGCGATTGCCGCAGTAGTTCGGCGCAGATCCGGCCAGTAGCGCTCAGCAGCGTGCTTTCCACCATCCGCTGGCGCAGCGCTGCTAAGCGGCGCGACAATTGCCGGGTGACGGCCACACCGACACAGGAATAGGCCTCCATCAGCCGCAGCACCGCTTCTTCCTGATAATGTAACGCGCGCCCGTCGCTGAGGGCTTCCACCTGCGCCTGACCGCCACTCAGGCCGACCAGGCTGCCATAGAATTCGCCGGGGCCGAATTCGTGCAGCACCAGCATCCCGCCTTCGCGGCCATAAGCGGCTTCCTGAGCCTGTCCGGCAACCAGCAGCGACGTTTCTTCGCGGTCTGGCAAGGGATAAAGCACTTGCCCCGCGCTCAGGCTGCCGCCGCGGCCGAGCGCGCCAATCGTGCGCGCCAGTGGTTCGCCGCAGCCGAACGCCGCGCAAATCGAACCCAGATCGTCAACTGATTGCCCTGCTGCCTGCATCGCCTGCCCCTGTTCAGCCAGAAGGCGCAGAACCCGGCCTCAAGGCAAGCGAAAAGTGTCGAATCTCAGACCGGGCGGGCGCCGCTGCCGCGCCCCCCGCGCAGCGCGTATTCCTGCGTCCCGCGATGCAGCACGTCGTCAACATCGATCACCGCCGAGTTGGCGTAAGTGAAACTGGGCGGCAGCGAACGGTAGAGCCGGTCAAAGTCCCGGTCGACCGTGTCATGATAGAGCTCGGCAAAGCTTTCGATCACGAAGTAGGTCGGCTGAAGATCGTCGATCACGTAGTCGGTCCGCATCACCCGATCGACATTGAGCATGATCCGATTCGGGCTCTGTGCCTCGACCGAGAAGACCGTCTCGGTCGGTCCGGAGAGGATCCCTGCGCCATAGGCACGCACACCCTCAGCCTCGAGGATCAGCCCGAACTCGACCGTGTACCAGTAAAGCGCGCCCAGCGCCTTCAGCCGATTGTAGCGCATCGCCTTCCACCCGGCCCGGCCATACTCCTGCATATAGTCGGCAAAGACCGGATCGGAGAGCATCGGCACGTGACCGAAGACATCGTGGAACACGTCGGGCTCCTGGATGTAGTCAAAGGCCTCGCGGGTGCGGATGAAATTGCCGGCCGGAAAACGGCGGTTGGCGAGGTGCCAGAAGAACACGTGATCCGGGATCAGCATCGGCACCGGCACCACCGACCAGCCGGTCAGGGCGCCCAGTTCTTCAGACAGGCGGCCAAAATCCGGCACTCCGCCCTGCCCCAGGTCGAGCCGTTCAAGCCCGGCCATGAACGCGCTGGCCGCCCGACCAGGCAGCACGTCCAACTGACGGGCGAACAAATCGTCCCAGATGCAGTGCTCTTCGGCACTGTACTGGCGCTGGGCCGGCTCCAGCCAGTCCTCACCGACATGCGCAGGGCGTTGCAGCGGCGCAGTGAACACCTCCGGCCCCGGATCGGGCAGCCGGGTAAAGTCGGTCTGGGCGATGGCAGTCGTTGCAGACATAGTTACAGATGCAACTTTAGCACCATGCGAAAATAGCTGCAATCGCGCGCGCGAATGCCGCGTGCCAGCCTTGACTTTGCGGGGGTTCTGCGCCAATGGCCCGCTCCGTGAAGGGCGGCCCGCGCGGTCGCCCGCTTGGTTTTTACGGCTTTCGGGCCGAATCGGACACTATAGGAAAGCGCCATGGCGAAGCCCGCAACCGTCAAGATCCGGCTGGTCTCCACTGCCGACACCGGCTTCTTCTACGTCACGAAGAAGAACCCGCGTAACACCACCGAAAAGATGGTGTTCAAGAAGTACGATCCCGTCGTGCGCAAGCATGTCGAGTTCAAGGAAGCCAAGATCAAGTAAGGTTCATTGCGAGTTCAAGCCCGGGGCGCTAGCTGCCGGGATATGAACCCGATGACTTTCACTTTCCGGTCTTTCGCAAGTGCCGCCGTTTCGGCGGCGCTTGTCGTTTCTGCCCCTGCTCCGGTTGCCGCCCAGGCCTCTGCGGACCTTGCTGGCGCGGTGACCGCGCTGCGGGCCATCTCCACAATGCGCGCCGATTTCGTCCAGGCCGAACCCAATGGCCAACGCGTCAAAGGTGTGCTGACGCTCAAGCGCCCGGGCCGCATCCGCTTTCAATATGAAAAGGGCGTGCCGATTCTGATCGTCTCGGACGGCAGCGCGCTGACCTTTATCGACTACGAAGTCCGCCAGGTGCAGCGCTGGCCGATCAAGAACAGCCCGCTTGGCGCCCTGCTCGATCCCAGCCGCGATGTCGGCAAGTATGGCCGCGTCGTCCCCACTAGCAGCAACCAGATCGTCAGCGTGGAAGTGCGCGACAAGGCCCATCCCGAATACGGCGTGATCACCCTGGTGTTCATGCGCAATCCGGGAGCGCCGGGGGGGCTCGAGCTGTCGAGCTGGGCCGCACTCGATTCGCAGAATCGCCGCACGATCGTCACGCTGTCCAACCAGCAGTACGGGCTCGCCGTGCCTGACAACACTTTCCGCTGGAACGACCCGCGTCGCCCGACTCGTCGATGAGGAAAAACAGCCCGTCGCGGGATGTGCGACAGGTGCGATGAACGGCGGTGCTTTGCTGACTTTTGTTCATGGGAGAGCAAGCCGGATTGGCCTAGAACGGTGTTCGACGGCGCGGCTTGAGACGGGTTTCCCCCCTGTTGCCCAAGTCTCCTGTAGAGCCGCATCGTCAGCGTGACGAACGCACCAAGGAACCCTCGGTCCAATGCCCCCGGACCGAGGGTTTTTGCTTGGGCCGAGCGGCCGCACTTGCCGCTCCGCAGCATCGCACCTAAAGCCCTCGGCATGGTTTCGATCGCCACCTGGAACATCAATTCCGTCCGTCTGCGCGCCGATCAGGTGGTGCGGTTCCTGTCCGAACAGGGCCCGGACGTGCTGTGCCTGCAAGAGATTAAGTGCGCCGAGCACCTGTTCCCGCACGATGTGTTCGAGGCGGCGGGCTACACCCACCGCGCAGTGCACGGGCAGAAAGGCTATCACGGTGTAGCCACGGTCAGCCGGATTCCCCTGCGCGAGCTGGGCCGGCACGATTGGCAGGATAATGGTGAGGCGCGGCATATTGGCGTCGAGCTGCTCGGGGCCGGACAGGGCCTGATCGTCGAGAATGTCTATATTCCCGCCGGCGGCGATATCCCGGACCGCGAAGCCAATCCCAAGTTCGGCCAGAAGCTCGATTTTCTGGAGCGGATGGCACGCTGGGCCGACACGCTAGACCGGCCGACGCTGATCGTCGGCGATTTCAATATCGCACCGCTCGATTGCGACGTTTACGACCACAAGGCGCTGCTCAAGGTCGTCAGCCACACCCCCATCGAGATTGAGGCGCTATACCGCTTTCGCGATGCCCACGGCTGGGTCGATCTCGGCCGCAAACACATCCCCGCGCCTGAGCGGAACTGGACCTGGTGGTCCTATCGCACCTTCTGGCAGGAAAAGGACCGAGGGCGGCGATTGGATCACATGTGGGCCTCGCCGGAACTTGCCGCGCAATCGGTCAACCACCGCTTTGTCGAGGAAACCCGCCGCTGGGACCAGCCGAGCGACCACGTGCCGCTGATCACGGAGTTTGCCCTTTGAGGGCGACCCGCCGTGTTGCCCTGGCGCTCGATGCGCTGCGCCACGGCTGGCCGATCGAGGTCGATGGCGTGCTGCGCCTGCTGCCGGCGGAGACCGGCTTCGGCCCGGATGCCAGCGCGCCGCGCCTATTGATCTCCGCTGCGCGCGCGGTGACGCTGAAGCTCGCCAACCAGCGCGAGGCGGCCGTGCCCGAGGCACCGGTGCTGATCCGGGCCGCCGAACCCTTTACCCTGCCCGCGGCCCGGGTGCTGGCCGATCCGGCGGAAGACCTCAACTGGCCGATGAAGGGACCTTTCGCGGCCGAGCACCTCGATCACCCGCGCGCCGCCGAAACAGCGTTGTCATTGGCCCGGCTGGCAGGAATCCTGCCAGCCTTCCTGGTCGATCCGGAGGGCGCGGGCGAGGCGCAATCCGTATCCAGCGGTGATCTGGCCGAATTCAGCGATCCCCGCCACCTGGCAATCGCCACCCGTGCCCGCTTGCCCGTGACAGCCGCAGAGGACGCGGAGATTGTCGCCTTCCGCTCAGCCGATGACCTACGCGAGCACGTCGCCCTCGTGATCGGCCAGCAGAATGCCGACCGCGCGCCGCTGGTCCGGCTGCACTCGGAATGCTTGACCGGCGATATCCTCGGCAGCCTGAAGTGCGACTGCGGCCCGCAGTTGAATGCTGCGCTGCGGGCAATGGCGGAGGAAGCCAAGACCGGTGGTTGGGGCGTGCTGCTATACCTGCGGCAGGAAGGGCGCGGGATTGGCCTGGTCAACAAGCTGCGGGCCTATCAGCTGCAGGACCAGGGCTTCGATACGGTCGATGCCAATAACAGGCTGGGCCTGCCGACCGAGGCGCGCGACTTCCCGGTCGCGGCACGGATGCTGCACCTGCTGGGCGTCGGCCCGATCCGGCTGATGACCAACAATCCGGCCAAGGTGGCGGCGCTGTCCGCTGCCGGGGCTGCCGTGGCGGAAAGAGTCCCGCACCAGCTGCCGCCCAATCCGCACAACGCGCGCTATCTCGATACCAAGCGCGACCGGACGGGACATTTGCTTTAGCCTACCCTGTCTTTTCCCTCACCTTCGGGCCAGGTGGTTCCGGCACGCTGTCATTGGCCCGACCGGCGTGTACTAGTTCAATAAAACACCTTTGTCATACCCACCGCTTGATTAGGTTCCGGCGGTTTCCACAGCGAAGGCACCATAATGGCAAACGGCGAAATCGAGGCACTGCAAAGGTCGGTCAGGCGATTGAAGCTGGGCTTGACGGCAATGGGCGGCGGCCTTGTCCTGATCCTCACCACCGGCCTTGCCGCGCCGCAGGATTCGCTGATCAGAACCAAGGGCATAATCGTCGAGGATGCCGAAGGCCGGGCGCGCATCCTGATCGGTGCGCCAGCGCCCAATGTTGAAGAACGCCTGCGCACCAATCTGGCGCGACAGCAGCAGGCCTTTGGCTGGATCTATCCCGAACCGGCCATGCAGCCGGCACGGCGGCTCAGCAACGACACTTTCGGAATCCTGATCCTCGACAAGGAAGGTCATGACCGGGTGGCGCTGGGTGCCCCGGTGCCCGATCCGCTGAACGGCAAGCGGATCGGCCCTGCGACAGGTCTATCAATCCATGATGACGACGGGATTGAGCGAGCTGGGCTCGGGCATCTCAAGGACAAGGCCAAAAAGCTGGACCGGGTCGGCTTGGGGCTGGATGGCCGCGATGGCGAAGGAGCCGGGCTGACCGTTGACCGCGATGGAACGAGCGGGCTGTTCGTCAATGACAACCAGGATGGCCGACGCCTGTTCAACGGCGTGGTCCCCGCCGGCAGCATCCTGGCACCCAAGTCCACCGAGCGGCGCCTGGGCACCCTTGTTAGCGAAAAGGACGGCCAGGAACAGTTCCGCGCCGCCGGGCAATAGCGGGCAATGGGGCCTGGCCCTAGCGCCGGTCCTGCACCTTCAGCCCCGGTGCCAAGCGGTTCGTGCCGATCTGCACCGGATCGTCGGTCCAGTTGGCGACGAAGGTGCTGGTCCGGCTGATGCCCGGTGCGAAGCGGGCGTCATTGCCCTCGATCACCAGGCGCGAGGAATCATACTGCTTGCCCTCGGGCGCGACGGTGATGAAGGCGGACCAGTTTTCCTTGTCGGCCCCTTGCACGAACCAGTTGTTCGCGATCCGGCCGGATGCGCCGCCCGGCAGGTCGATCATGTAATTGGTGCCACGCCCGCCCGAATCATCGAAGCTGTTGCCAACGATCTCGACCCGTTCGGACCGGCTTTTGGCATAGTGCCCGCCGCGGCCCTGTTCGAACCGGCTGCGGGTGATCGAGACCGAACCGTAATCGCCGATGTAGACAGAATGGGCACAGCCGCCCGGTCCTTCACAAGTGCCAAGGCGGGTGAAGGTCGACTTGTCGATGCTGATCCGCGATTTGCGGTCGATGCCGCCAAGGATGCCTTGCTGGCTGTCACGGAACCAGCATTGCGACACCTCAAGGTTGCCAAGCTCGATGCGAATGCCGACCCCGTTGAAATCGGGCACCTTGATGTTGGTGAAAACCAGGCCTTCGACCCGGGCGTTGGTGCCCCGCAGCACCAGCACGCCCTTGCCTTCGCAGGCACCGCCATCGAACACCACCTGCCCCGGCGTTTCGGCCTGATAGGTGATCGAGCCGGCCCCCTGGACCGCGCAATCGGTGTAGCGGCCATTGGCGATACGGATCGTGGCCGTGCTGTTGCCAATCGCCTGGACTGCTTCCTGTAGGCGCGAGAAGGTCTGTCCGGTCTCCACCACGGTATAGGGGGCTGCGCCCTGGGCATTGGCCAGTGAGAACGGCAGGGCGGCGGTCAACGCGAGCAGCGCGGTGACAGTCAGGCGGGCGTGGAAGATTCTGCGCATGCCACAGTACTTAGCACGGGAAGGTCAAGCCCGGGTAAAGGGAGTGGCCCGTGTCCCGGAACGGTGCAGGCCGAACCACGATCCTTTCACGACCCGCCAGGGCCGCGCCATTTCCACCCGCCGCGCGTCTTGGCTGCGTAAAGCGGCATCGGCAACAAGGCCATGATGAACACCCAGGCCATCACCGCGACGGGCTGGCCCTGAAGCAGCCAGGCACCGGTCATCAACACCGCCATGTGACCGACCAGCAGGACCCACCCCTGCCAGGCAATCGGCAGGCCCGCACCATAGCCCAGCCGCTTGGGCGCAAACCAGGCTCCGTCGCTTGGGCCTTGTTCCGATGGCTTGCGTTCCGTCACTTGCGACCTCCCCGCTTGCGTGCATTCTGCTCGCGCTTGAGTTCCAGCAATTCGTCGAGGCTGACCACTTCGCTGCGCGCCAGCATCCACCGCGTCATCGCCGCGATCCAGGCGAGCGTGAAGATCAGGAAGCCCACGGTCAGATAGATCGCCATGATTTCGGCGGAGTGCGTTGCGATCACCAGGAACAGGGCCGTGGCAATGAAGTACGATGCCAGCCACCCGCCCAAGGCCCGCCAACCGGCGGCATTACGCGGCACGATCTTCAGGCCGCCACCCTTGTAGCAGACGAACGGCTTGTCTTCATCACGCATTGCCCTGCTCCTTGGGCGGGCGGCCCCGGCGCGGCCGGTCAGCCGGCGCCACTTTGACGCCGCGCCGCGCCAGCGCCTCGCGCAGCAAGACTTCCACCTGCGCGTTCACCGAGCGGAAATCGCCCGCTGCGGCCCGCTCCAACGCTGCGTAGAGCGCCGGATCGAGCCGCAGGGGAAAGGATTTTTTCGCTGACCCGGACATGGCTTGCCGTCAGTACAAGCTGCCCGCGTTGACCACTGGTTGCGTATCGCGCTCACCACAGAGCACGACCATCAGGTTCGAGACCATCGCTGCCCGGCGCTCGTCATCGAGATGGACCACGTCCTTCTCGCTGAGCTGCGTGAGGGCCATCTCGACCATGGTCACTGCGCCCTCGACCAGCTTCTTGCGCGCACTGATCACGGCTTCGGCCTGCTGTCGGCGCAGCATGGCCCCGGCAATTTCAGGCGCATAGGCAAGGTGCGTCAGGCCGCATTCGTCAACCGCGATCCCGGCCACGCGCAGGCGGCGGTTGAGTTCGGCCAGCAGTTCGCCGTTCACCTCGTCATGGCTGCCGCGCAGGGTCACTTCCTGGTGCTCGATATCGTCATAGGGATAGCGCGAGCCGATCGAACGGACGGCCGCCTCGATCTGAACCTCGACGAAGGCCTTGTAATCATCGACATCGTAGAGCGCCTGAGCCGTGTCGGAAACGCGCCAAACCACGTTGGTGGCAATCTCGATCGGATTGCCGCGCAGATCGTTGACCTTGAGCTTCTCGGACACGACGTTGTTGGCGCGGACCGAGATCTTGGTCTTGCCCATCCAGGGCCAGACCCAGCGCAGACCCTCGCTCCGGTCAGTGCCGCGATAGGCCCCGAACAGCGTGATGGCCGCAGCCTGGTTGGGCTGGATCATGTAGAACCCGCTCGACAGGATTACGAGGCCGATCGCCATCAGGCCGGTCGAGACCACGAAACCGAACACTTCTTCCTCAGCCGGATCGCCCCCCGCGAAGACGACAATGCGCCAGACGGTCAGGACCAGCAGCGCCAGGAAGGCAATGAAAATAAGGTACCCACTGGTGCTCCAGGCGCGCTTCTCGCGCGTGGAAGTCATCGGGCTATGTGCTTCTGACATCGTGCTTTCCCCGTTAATAATGATATCATATTAATATCTCTAAATGCAGCGTCGTCAAGCCCTGTGATACGGTATTTCGGACAGGGGGTTGAAATGAGAACGAATCGGTCTTAAAAACAGTTCTGCGGGACCGGGCCCCTCTGGCGCGGCGCACTGGCACCATCCCCCTTCCCGGCCAGGGCGTTTGCGTGATGTCGGACCGCATCGGATGACGCCGATGCCAGGGTCCGGACTCTTGTCCCCCCATCC
>JBIIDJ010000153.1:0-3591 GCA_044238415.1 Novosphingobium sp. | reverse complement strand
CGCGCCGGTGGGCGCGTGATTGCCCGTGAGCGCTATTCGCTGGCCGAGTTGCGCGCGACTTTGGGCGATCTGCCGGCCGCCGTGCAGGACCAATTCGCCAACCTTCAACGCAGCCATGCACCGCTGCTATGCGGGGAGCGCACCGTGCGGCTTGACCAGCCGCAGGTGATGGGCATCCTCAACATCACGCCAGACAGCTTCTCCGATGGCGGCCAGTTCATGGACGATCCGGACGTGGCTGCGGCCCACGCCGCCGTCATGCTGGAAGCCGGGGCGGCGATCATCGACATCGGCGGGGAAAGCACGCGGCCGGGGGCCGCAGCCGTGTGGGAAGGCGATGAGCTGAAGCGCGTGATCCCGATGATCGAGCGGCTCGCCAGTTCGGGCGCGGCGATCTCGATCGACACCCGCCGCCCGGCCGTAATGGAAGCGGCGCTCGCTGCTGGTGCCCACATCATCAACGATGTCTCTGCCCTGCGGCATGATCCGCGCAGCCTGGAATTTGCCGCCCGTTCCGGCGTTCCGGTGGTGTTGATGCATGCCTCGGGCGATGGCGAGGACCTGCACGCCAACAGCACTTACGGCGATGTCGTGCTTGACGTGTTCGATTGGCTGGCGGCGCGGCGCGATGCTGCGATCGCCGCAGGTATCCCGCGCGAAAAGATCGTGCTCGATCCCGGTATCGGCTTTGGCAAGTCCGTCGCGGACAATCTGGCGCTGCTTAACGCCCTGCCGTTATTCCACGCACTGGGCCAGCCACTGCTGGTCGGGGTCAGCCGCAAGCGGATGATCGGCGCATTGTCGGGTGAGGCCCCGGCCCACCAGCGGCTGGGTGGCTCGATCATGCTCGCCACCAAGGCGCTGGAGGCCGGGGTGCAGTTGCTGCGGGTCCACGATGTGCCGGAAACCGTGCAGGCGCTGCGGGTCTGGCGTGGCCTGCGCGATGCAGCACTGACGGATTTCAGCCACTTACCCGGGTGAGGCGGTCGATCCGGCCAGGAGCCCGCCATCGATATTGAACTCTGACCCGGTGATGTAGGCCGCTTCGTCCGAGGCCAGCATGACAGCGACGGCGGCGACTTCCTCGACCGTCCCGAACCGGCGGAGCGGGGTATCGGCCACGAAGGCGGTGAGCCGGTCCTCCCGGTCGGGCCCTTGGCCCAGCATGGCCTCCCACATTTCGGTGAGGATGGCGGCGGGGTGGATTGAATTGCAGCGGATCTGCCAGCCCTGCTGCGCGCAGTAGAGCGCAACGGACTTGGTGTGGTTGCGCATCGCCGCCTTGCTGCTGGCATAGGCAGCGGCGCCGGGAATCCCGACCAGGCCGGAACGTGACGAGATGTTGATGATCGATCCCGCCCCGCGCTCCTTCATGGCCCCGATCGCATAACGGCAGCCAAGGAAAGTGCCGTCGAGATTGGTGGCATGGACTGCGCGCCAATCGGACAGACTGGCGTGTTCGGGATCGTGTGGGCCGGTTGCGGTTTCAAATCCGGTAATGCCGGCATTGTTGACGAGCACGTCACATGCCGGGACGCTGTTTGCCAGAGCCTGCCAGTCGCTCTCCTCGCGGACATCGAGTGGCCGGAATGGCGCACCGACTTCGCCAGCGGCTTTTTCGCCGGCGGTGCGGTCAAGGTCAGTCAGGATGACGGTTGCACCTTCGTTGACGAAGGCAGCAGAAATGGCGCGGCCAATGCCGCGGGCAGCGCCGGTGACGACGCAAATCTTTCCCTGAAGTCGGGGCATGAGAAGTTCCTTGGATGCAAATGGTCATACAGGCAGCCACGCGGGCTGCGTTTCAGGATCAATCCGCTGGGGCGGTGTCACTGGACCAAGTGCGGGAACTCCATTGCTAACGCAGCAACGATAGATTCGTCAGGCGACGTTGTCGATGCCCAGATCCGAAAGCTTGCGATAGAGTGTTGAACGGCCGATCCCGAGGCGGCGCGCTACTTCGGTCATGCGGCCGCGGTAATGGCCGATGGCCAGCCGGATCACGTCGGCCTCGATGTCTTCCAATGGCCGCAGATTGCCATCGGGGGTGTAAAGCGTCACGCCGACAGCTTCCTGATGGTGCGCGCCGGGCTGGCTTGCCTCGTCGCCCAGCAGGTTCGAAAGCTGGGGGAAATCGTCCGCGGTCAGCGCATCGCCGTCGCAGAACACGGCAGCGCGGAACAGCACGGCCTGAAGCTGGCGGACATTGCCCGGCCAGTCATAGGCGGAGAGCAGCGCCAGCGCGCCGTCGGTAATGCCCAGCGGCCGCAGGCCCGGCTGATCGCCAATCCGGGCCAGGAAGTGGCGGGCGAGGGCAGGAATGTCACCCGCACGCTCGCGCAAGGGGGGCAGCTGCACTGTCACCCCGGCGAGGGCCTGGTGCAGTTCGGGCAGGAAGTGGCCGGCGCTGACCATGTCCTTCAGCGGCAGGTTGCTGGCCGCGACCAGCCGCACGTCGATCCGGAACGAGTGGCGCGCGCCGATCGGTCGGACATCGCCGCGCTGAAGCGATTCAAGCAGTCGTTCCTGAACGGCGGGCGGCAAGCGATCCACCTCGTCAAGGGCGAGCGTGCCACCATCGGCGTGCTGGAGCGCACCGACATGGCGATCGAAAGCACCGGGGAATGCCCCCTTCTCATGTCCGAACAGGGCCGATTCGACCGAGTTGGCGGGAATGCCACCGATGTTGAGCAGCCGGAGCGGCGCCTTGGCGCGCGGACTGGCCGCCTGCATGGCACGGATCAGCATTTCCTTGCCGGTGCCGCTTTCGCCCTCGATCAGCACCGGGCCATGCCCGCGGGCGGCTTTGGCAGCAATGGCCAGGGCCGTGCGGAAAGTGGGGGCGGCGCCGATCATGGCATCGAAATCGGGATTCGATGGCATCTTCTCGGTCAACGGCATCAGCTCGTCGCGCGGTGCTTCGCGGGTCGTGGCCATGCGCAGGGCCTGCATCAGCCGGTCGGGCGACACGGGCTTGACCAGGTAGTCGGTGGCCCCGGCGCGCATCGCTTCGACGGCGAGCAGCGGCGAGGCCGAAGCGGTGAGCATCAGGATGGGCAGGGCCGGGCGGCGGCTCTTCAACTCGGCAATCAGGGTGCAGGCCTCGTCACCCGGAACCCACTGGTCAAGGATGATAGCGCCAAGCTGCATCCCCTGACGGGTGCCGAGCGTGGCAATGGCAGTTTCCGAATCGCGCACTACCAGGGTGCGCCAGCCTTCACGGGCCGCAAGCGCGGCAATGAGCCGGCTTTGGGCCGGTTCATCGTCGATCAGCATCAACAGGCGCTGTTCGATTTCCGCCATGGTCGTGCGCAGGTCCCCTCAAGTAAGGGCGCACGCATAGCGCGGTCGGGTAAAGAGCCGATTAAGGCTCGACATTGGTGACAAAACCGTATGCCGCCCCCTTGAGTGTCGCGCGCCCTGCGGATAGACGGAAGCCCGCAAATCACTCATGCCAATGCAGGGATAGGATTTATGGCTTCGGGTAACGACATGAAGGCCGCCAACGAAACCTATGGCGGATTCACCGTGCTGGTGAAGTGGGGCACGATCATTTCGGCAATTGCTGCCGCCATCGTGATCTGGCTCGTCGCT
>JBIIDJ010000074.1:0-12747 GCA_044238415.1 Novosphingobium sp. | reverse complement strand
GGCCTTGGGGCGCTGGCTCCCCACGTGCTGCGCCGCAATCGCCGGATCGACGCGGTGATGCGGGAAGTTGAAGCGCTGCGCCCTCACCCACCCGGATGATAGAAGTCATAGACGGTCTGCGCCACCGCCGCGCTGACCCCGGGCGCGCGCTGGAGGTCTTCCAGCGCCGCAGCGCGGACCTTGCTGGCGGTGCCAAAGTGCAGCAGTAGCGCGCGCTTGCGGGCCGGGCCGATGCCGGGAATTTCGTCAAGCGGGCTGGCCGTGATTGCACGGCTGCGCTTTTCACGGTGTGCACCGATGGCAAAGCGGTGGACCTCGTCACGCAGCCGCTGAAGGTGGAACAGCAGCGGCGAGTTCTCAGGCAGCATCTTCTCTCGCCCGTCGGGGAAGTGGAACACCTCACGCCCCTCGCGCCCGTGATGCGGCCCCTTGGCAATCGCGATCAGCGGCACGTCCTCAATCCCCAGGTCCTCCAGCGTATCGCGCGCAGCGCTCATCTGGCCCTTGCCGCCATCGATCAGCACCAGATCGGGCCACATTCCGCCATCACGATCCGGATCCTCGTCCAGCACGCGGGCGAACCGGCGTTGGAACACCTCGCGCATCATCGCGAAATCATCATTGGTCTGGGCCGACTTGATGTTCCACTTGCGATACTGGCCCTTCACGAAGCCTTCTGGCCCGGCCACGATCATCGCGCCCAGCGCCTGCGCCCCCTGGATATGGCTGTTGTCGTAAACCTCGATCCGCTGCGGCGGTTCGGGCAGTTCGAGGAATTCGGCAAGTTCCCGGTTAAGCCGCGCCTTGGTGCCGCTTTCAGCCAGCCGGCGGTCCAGCGCTTCAACCGCATTGCGGCTGGCCTGCTCCATCAGCCGCCGCCTGTCCCCGCGCTGCGGCACAGACAGTTCAACCTTGCCCCCTGCCGGACCGCCAAAAGCCTCGGCCAGCAAGTCCGCTTCCGGTAAGGTGCGGTCTACCAGGATCAGCCGTGGGGGTGGTACTTCCTCATAGAACTGGGCCAGGAAAGCCGTGAGTACCTCGGCCTCGTCCAGCCCTTCGGTATGGCTCGGGAAGAAAGCACGGTGGCCCCAGTTCTGCCCGCCGCGGATAAAGAAGGCCTGGATCGCAAAGTGTCCGCCTTTGCAGGCCACGGCGAAGACGTCGGCATTGCCCACCCCTTCGGCATTCACCGCCTGGCTGCCCTGGATGAAGGTGGCCGCGCGCAAACGGTCGCGCAACATGGCCGCCCGCTCGAAATCGAGCGCCTCGGCCGCTTCGGCCATCTGGCCCTCCAGCTTGCGCTGGACCGCGCTGGACCGGCCGCCCAGGAAATCCTTCGCTTCTGCAACCAGCTCGGCGTAGCCGGCCGCGTCGATCCGGCCGACGCAGGGGGCCGAGCAACGCTTGATCTGATAGAGCAGGCAGGGCCGATCACGGCGACTGAAAAAGCTGTCTGTACATGATCTTAACAGGAACAGCTTCTGTAGCGCATTAATCGTGGTGTTGACCGACCCGGCACTGGCAAAGGGACCATAGTAGTTGCCTTTGGCCCGCCGGGCGCCGCGGTGCTTCATGATCCGGGGATAGTCATGATCGGCGCCCAGCAGGATGAACGGGAAGCTTTTGTCGTCACGCAGGAGCACATTATAGGGTGGACGATAGCGCTTGATCAGTTGCGCCTCGAGCAACAGCGCCTCGGCCTCGCTGTTGGTGGTGACGATCGTCATGCCCCGGGTCTGGGCGACCATCCGCTTGAGCCGCAATGGCAGCCGCTCGACCTGGATATAGTTGGCAACCCGATTCTTCAGCGCCCGCGCCTTGCCGACGTAGAGCACGTCACCGCGCGCATCGAGCATCCGATAGACCCCGGGCTTGGGCTTCAGCGTGCCATGAACCTCGCGGATCGCGGCGATGCCGGCTTCAATGTCGGGCTGACTGCCCTTGACCGTATAGGTCGCGCGGTCCTCATTAAACCGGTCGGCGGCATTGGGTTGATCGGGGCGTCCGGCACGGGTCATTGCGGTCCTGATAAGCACGATGTGGGCAAGGCAAAAGGCCCATGTTGACGGACAGCGCCTGTCTGATAGGCTCTCCTTCAAGAACAGGCCTTTAAGCCGGATGCAGGAGAGGACGGGGTTTGCGCCAACTTCAGGGGATGGATGCGTCGTTTGTCGCGATGGAAACGCGCAATTCGCCGATGCACATCGGCTCGATCCTGATCTACAACCCTGCAACGGCCCCCGGCGGATTTGTTCGCTTCAAAGATATCCTGCGGTTCATGGAAAGCCGCATGCAGCTGTCCCGGACCATGCGGCAGCGGCTGGTGCGGGTCCCGTTCGATCTCGACTATCCCTACTGGATCGAGGATCCCGAATTCGATCTGGAATACCATGTGCGCCATCTCGCTCTGCCCAAGCCGGGGGACTGGCGCCAGCTGTGTATCCAGGCAGCGCGGATCTTCGCCCGCCCGCTCGATCTCAATCGCCCGCCCTGGGAATTCACCGTGATCGAGGGGCTCGACAATATCCCCGGTGTGCCGCCCGGCAGCTATGCCATGGTCACCAAGGTGCACCATGCCGCGATTGACGGGATGAGCGGAATCGACCTGATGGAAGCGCTCCATACGTTGATGCCGGACGCCCCGCCGCTCGACCAGCCGGATGATTGGGAGCCAGAGCCAGTGCCCAGCCCGCTGTCGCTGGTGGCCCGGTCGTGGCTCAATGCCGTGGCCAACCCAGTCCGCCAGATCGAGGTTGCAGCCAAGGCCATGCCGGGCCTGGCCCGCGCGGTGAAGGGCATCGCCACCAAGGATTTCCAATTGCATGGGGAAATGTTGGCCCCGCGCACCCGCTTCAACGCGGTCATCTCGTCCAACCGGGTGGTTGAAGGCCGCTCGGTACCACTCGCCGACATCAAGGCGATCCGCGCTGCCTCACCCGGAGCCAAGGTCAATGATGTGTTCCTGGCGATCATCGGCGGGGCCATGCGCAAGTACCTGCTCGCCAAGGATGACTTGCCGGAGAAAACGCTGACGGCAATGGCCCCGATCTCGGTGCGGTCCAACAACGAAAAGGGCGACATGGGCAACCAGGTGGCGGCAATGATCGCGCCGCTGGGCACCCACATTGCCGATCCGCTTGACCGTTTGGATTACGTCTTTTCCCAGACCACCAATTCGAAGGCCATGTCCGACGCCATCGGCGCCCGCAACATGACCGAGATCAGCAAGGTCTCACCTGCCCTGTTCATGGCGCTGGGGGCGCAGCTCTATACCCGGCTGGGCCTGGCCAACCGGGTCGCCCTGCCCTTCACCACGGTGGTTACCAACGTGCCAGGCCCCCCAGTGCCGATCTATTCGGCCGGGGCACGACTGGAGAGCATGATGGGCCTGCTCTGCCTGACTGATGGCCTGGGTCTGGGCCACGTCGTGCAGAGCTACGTCAAGGAAGCGACCATCGCCTTTACCGCCTGTCGCAATCTTCTGCCCGATCCGGAGTTCTACGCGCAATGCATCGAAGACAGCTTCAACGAGCTGCGCGCGGCAGCAGCCTCCGCCTCGCCGGACCGGCCCAATCGCGTCGAGGAGTACGCCGCACAGGCCAAGGCAGCCCGGAAGGCGGCCAAGACCAAGCCGAAGGCACCCAAGCCAGCGGCGAAGCCCAAACCGGCAGCCAAGGCTCAGAAGACACCCAAATCCGCAGCGGCGAAGCCCGCACCGAAGAAATCCGCCGCGAAGAAGCCAGCGGCCAAGAAAGCCGGGGCCGCCAAGAAATGACATCCGCCACTTCCGCTTTCCCGCAGCCCAGCCATGCCCAGCCGCCATCGCGCCTGTTCGCGCTGACCGAGCCGCGCGCCCTGTTCGAACTGGCCGCCTTCTACATGGTGCGCCCCTATCTCTCCAACCTGCCCCAAGGTGATGGCCACCCGGTGCTGGTCCTGCCGGGGTTCCTCGCCTCAGATACGTCCACCGCGCCGCTGCGCGGCCTGCTCAAGCAACTTGGCTTTGATGCGCGCGGCTGGGGCATGGGCCGCAATGTCCGGATTGATGCACCGCGCGTCCACGAGATGGAATCGATGCTGCTTCGCCTCTACCGCGAGACGGGCCGCAAGGTATCGATCATCGGCTGGAGCCTGGGCGGTGTCTTTGCGCGGGAACTGGCCAAGATGCACCCCGATGCGGTGCGACTGGTGATCTCGCTGGGCAGCCCGATTTCCGACGATCGCCGTCATTCCAATGCGGCGCGACTGTTCGAATACCTCAACGGGAAGGATCCGGAACCGATCCGTCAGGGCCGCTTTACCGATCTGCACCGCGCCCCGCCGGTACCGACCACCTCGATCCTGACCCGCAGTGATGGCGTTGTGCATTGGCGTGGCTCGGTCCAGCGGCGTGAAAACCATACGCCGACCGAAAACATCGAAGTTCTGGCCAGCCACATGGGCCTGGGCTTCAATCCCAGCGCGGTCATCGCGATCGTTGACCGGTTGCTGCAGCCCGAAGGCACGTGGAAGCCCTTCGTGCCGCGCATTTCCCAGCGCTGGATGTTCCCGCAAGGCAATCTGCACTGACGCCCGTGACCACCCGCCATCTCGTCGATCCCGAGCTGCTCCCGCTGCTGGAGCTGATGCCCGGCATCAATTTCGCTTCAGTCGATCTCAATGAACTGCGGGTGGCCAGCAACGCGCGTTATGCCTTCCTCGGCGCGCCGTCGGTGGCGCCGGTCAAGCACACCATTGCTGGCCCGGGCGGTCCGCTAGAGGTCTATCTTTATGATCCCACGCCTGGCCAGCCTGGGCGCGCGGCCCTGCTGCATGTTCACGGCGGCGGCATGATCATGGGATCTGCTGCGGCGATGCAGGCTGGTCCAGCGGGCATGGCGCAAAGCCTGGGCATACCGGTCGCTTCGGTCGAGTACCGGCTGGCGCCCGAACACCCCTTCCCGGCGCCGCAGGAGGATTGCCTCGCCGCGCTGCAATGGCTGGCTGACAAGGCCGAAGCGCTTGGCATTGACCCGTCCCGGATTGGCATCATCGGCGAAAGCGCCGGTGGTGGCCTGGCCACCGCCACGGCACTGATGGCGCGGGACACGGGCGGACCGCCGCTGGCGGCCCAGTTCCTGACCTATCCGATGCTCGATCACCGCACCGGCGGACCGGACTGCCCCTATGGCAACCCGGTCACTGGCGAATTCGTCTGGACCGCCGCCGCCAATCGTTTTGGCTGGGGGGCGCTGCGCGGCAATTATGCGGCAGACGATGCGCGCAAGGGCTGGTTTTCGCCCATCCTGGCGGATGACTTGTCCGGCTTGCCGCCAACCTGGATTGGCACCGGCAGCCTTGACCTGTTTCTTGATGAGGACCTGGCCTATGCCCGGCGCCTGATCGCTGCCGGCGTGCCAGTGGAGCTCCATTCCTATCCCGGCGCAATCCATGCCTTCAATGCGGTGGCTGGCAGCCGCCTGGCGCAGATGTTCAGTCGCGACCTGCTGAGCGCTGTGGCCAACTGGCTGAACATCCCTCGCTAATTGAGAGCCGCCCGGACTGGATGTCCGGACGGCTCCACATTCTTCAATAACGAAGCGTCAGATAGCCCGGCCATCCACGTTGACGTTGCGGATCCGCCCATCGCGGTCGATCGTGCAGCTGAAATTGCCGTTACCAGTGGTCGTACCGGCAATGCGCCAGCCATCGGCATCGCGGTTCACGCTATCGACTTCGCCGACGCGCTCCCGGCCGCGATTGACCTCGTCGATGCAGCGGTTAACGGCACTGTCGATCCCGCCACCGTCGCGCCATTCGGGACGATCATCATTCCCGGCATAGTTGCGTGAATCCTGACGGTAGTCCGGCGCTTCATCCCGATACTCGCGCTGTTCACGCTCCTTCTTGGACTTGCTGGCAGCGCTGGCGATGGCGGCAATGCCGCCGATGATCAGTATCCCGGCGAGAATGTCCCCGCCATCAACTCCGCGGTCATGATGGCGATAGCCGCCACCCCACCCACCCCAGCCATGGCGCGCCATGGCCGGTGTGGCCATCATCGAGAACGAGGCCGCGAGTGCTAGGGCGGCGGCGCTCCGCTTGAACTTACCTGTCATGTCCTGGACCCCTTCCGGAACTCCCCACGAGTCCCATTCAAACCAAGGCTAGGCGGTTCAGGCTTTCATTGGCCTGAACCACACCGTGCTTTATTTCAGTTACTTAGAGTCCGCGAATGCCGCTGTAATCGACATCGACCACCCGTCCGCGCTCGACCCGGCACTTGAACGAGCCACTGTCATAGCCGCGCAGGTTATGGCTCCAGCCGCGGTAGTCGCCACCCCAGCCCCGGCCGTAGTATTCATCGCCCCGGCGCCAGTCGCGACCCTGCGTATTGACCGCAATCCGCCCGCGCACCTCGAACCCGTAACGGGTATCGCGGACCTGGCGGATATCGGTCACATCGGCCCGGCCGTAGGAGTAGCGGCTGGCATCACGCTCCGCCGCCCAGACGCACTGTTCGACAGCGCGGCGCGGGCTGCCGCGCCAGCGATCGTTTTCATAACCCCATCCGCCGCGGTTGTAATCGCGGTCATAACCGTAGCCGGCGCGATCATAGCGATAGTCGCGGTCATTTTTGCTGGCGGCCGAGGCGACCGCGGCAATCCCGCCAATCACCAGGGCACCGGCAATGATGTCGCCCGCACTGATCCGATCGTCATGCCGGCGATCGGCAAGCGCCGGACTGGCTGAAGAGACCGCCAAGGCACCAGCCACAACAGTGGCAATCGCGCCCTTGGCCGTTGCTTTGGAAAGGGTCTTCATGATCGTAATCCTTCACTCTCGCCCGGCGGGAGCGCCCGGCATTGAGTGAAGGAGTACTGATTCGGCCGTGGCCCGAAGCTGAACTCGTCGGTTAGCAACCGTTAATGTAACAGGCCGCTTTACTGAACGATCAGTTACGGCGTCCTGAGGCCGCTCCACTGCGCCAGAAAGGCCAGGATGTCGGCATTTTCTGCCACCACCTTGTCTGTCGGCTTGCCTGATCCATGTCCGGCCCGCGTCTCGATCCGGATCAGATGGGGGCGGGTTCCAGCTTTCGCCGCCTGTAGTGCGGCGGTGTACTTGAAGCTGTGGCCCGGCACCACGCGGTCATCCGTGTCAGCCGTGGTCACCAGCATGGCCGGATAGTCCACGCCCACCTTGATGTTGTGGTAAGGCGAATAGGCCCGGAGCACGCGCCAATCGGCTTCCTTGCTGGGATAGCCATAGTCATCGACCCAATAGCGCCCGGCCGTGAAGCGATCGAACCGCAGCATGTCCATTACGCCCACCGCAGCATTGCCGGCCGCGAACAGATCTGGCCGCTGGTTGACCACTGCGCCGACCAGCAAGCCGCCATTCGAGCCGCCCTGCACGGTCAATCCGTCCTTGGGTGTAATGCCCTGGGCAATCAGGTACTCGCCCGCGGCGATGAAATCGTCGAAGACGTTCTGCTTGTTGCCAAGCCGCCCGGCATCGTGCCAGGCCTTGCCGTATTCCCCGCCGCCGCGCAGGTTAGCGAGCGCAAAGGCCCCACCCGCCTCCAGCCAGGCCATCCGCACCGCCGAGAAGCCCGGCGTCAGCGAGATGTCGAAGCCGCCATAGCCATAAAGCAGCGTCGGCACGGCCTTGCCCGCATCGGCCACCGCCTTCTTGCGAACAACGAACATCGGCACGCGGGTACCGTCCTTGGAGGTATAGAAGCGCTGCTCGATCGCATAGTCCGCAGGATTGAAGGTCAGCTTGGGCAGCGCGAAGGGCGTGGACTTGCCGGTGGCCGTGTCGAACCGGAAGATCCCGCTCGGCTGGTTGAAGCTGGAGAAGCTGTAGAACGTCTCTGGATCGCCCGGCTCGCCCGAAAAGCCAGAGGCCGTGCCGATCGCGTTAAGCGTGATCTGCTGCACCGGCTTGCCCTCAAGCGTCCGCACCTCGGCCACGGACTTGGCATCCTTGAGGTAGGAGAGCACCAGGCGGTTGCCGACGATCTGTGCCCGGTCCAGGGTTTCAGCGCGTTCCGCTACCACGTCGACCGGCTCAGGCCGCGGTTCCATGCAGACGGCATCGGCCTGGGCCGGGGCTGCGCAGGCAGCGCGATAAAGCGCGGTCTTCTTGCGCAGATCGAACTTCACCACCTTGAGCTTGGGCGCTTCCTTGTTGGTGACAAAGTACAGCGTATCACCGATGCCTTCGATCAGGTTCCAGGCATGGTCCAGTCCGCCGATCAGGGTCTGCGGCTGCCACTTGCGGTCCTTGCGGACCGGCAGAATGTGGACCGCATAGCGGCTGTCCGTGCCCTTCGCCGTGGTGATGACAACCCAGCGGCCATCATGCGTCACTTCCGCCGAATGGCCCAGCTCCGGGTCGTTGGGGGTGGAATAGACCAGCACGTCCTGCGATTGCGGCGTACCAATGCGGTGGAAATAGACCGCCTGGTTCTTGTTGAGCGATTGGAACTCCGCGCCCGGCTTGGGTTCGGGGAAGCGGGAATAGAGGAAACCCTCATTACCGACCCAGGCGATATTGGTGAACTTGGCCCACTTTACCCCGTCGCCCAAGTCCTTGCCTGTGGCAACATCAAGCACCTTAATCGTCCGCCAGTCCGATCCGCCGTCCTGAATCGAATAGGCCAGCATCTTGCCATTCTTGGATGGCACCCAGGCATCCAGCGCAGTCGCGCCGTCCTTGGCCCAGGCATTGGGATCGATCAGCAAGCGCGGTTCACCATTCAGGCCCTTGCGGACAAACAGCTGCGACTGGTTCTGCAGCCCCGAATTGCGCATGTAGAAGTACCGGCCGCCCGCCTTGCGAGGCAGGCCGAACCGCTCGTAATTCATTAATCCGCGGATCCGCTGGGCGAACCAATCCCGCTGCGGGAGGGCCCCCAGGTAACGCTGCGTCACGGCATTCTGCCGCTCCACCCAATCCGCCACCTCCTTGTCGGTGCGCACGTCATTTTCGAGCCAGCGATAGGGATCCGCCACCTTCTCGCCGAAGCTTTCCTCAACCAGATCGAGCTTGCGGGTTTCCGGGTAAGTCAGGTTCACAGTCCCTCCAAGGACCGGGGTGGTAGCGAGGCTGAAGGCAACAGCGGCCAGCAGGGCCGGCAAACGACGCGACATGCGGTTCTCCGAAATGACAGGCGCCCCAACGCGAAAAGGCGAGGATGACCCTAGCAGTCACCCTCGCCTTTTCAACCAGACCTAAGGTCGGATGTGAGCTTATTCACCCAGATCTTCGTCCACCATCACCGGGCCCGAGTCCTGACCCTTGGCCGAAATGTCGCGATCAACCAGCTCGATCACGGCCAGCGGAGCAGCGTCCGAGGCGCGGATGCCGGCCTTGAGCACGCGGGTGTAACCACCCTGGCGGTCAGCATAACGCGCGGCCAGCACTTCGAAGAGCTTCTTTTCCTGCGCATCATCGAGCAGGCGGGCATGGGCCAGACGACGGTTCGACAGGCCACCGCGCTTCGCCAGCGTGATCAGCTTTTCCAGATAGGGGCGCAGTTCGCGCGCCTTGGGCAGCGTGGTGGTGATCTGTTCGTGCTTGATCAGAGCCGCCGACATGTTGCGCAGCAGCGCCTTGCGGTGGCTGGAAGTACGGTTGAGCTTACGCCCGCCAAGCTTGTGACGCATGGGTCTTTCCTTCGTTCGTTAGGGGGCCGTACCAGGTACCCCATAGCAGGCGGCAATTCCGGTCGCCGCCAATCACCGTGGCGGGGACGCCCGTTGGAGCGTCCCCGAATTCGATCAGCCAAGCAGTTCCTGTTCGAGCTTCTTGGCCATTTCCTCGATGTTTTCCGGCGGCCAGCCAGGGATGTCCATGCCAAGGCGCAGGCCCATCGAGCTCAGGACTTCCTTGATCTCGTTGAGGCTCTTGCGGCCGAAGTTCGGCGTGCGGAGCATCTCGGCCTCGGTCTTCTGGACCAGGTCGCCGATGTAGATGATGTTGTCGTTCTTGAGGCAGTTGGCCGAACGCACCGACAGCTCCAGTTCGTCGACCTTCTTGAGCAGGTAACGGTTGAGCTGGTTGGTGTCGCTTTCCTCGGCCGGAGCAGCGGCCATGCCGATCATCGGCGACTGGCCCATCGGCACCGCATCGTCGAAGTGGACGAACAGCGAAAGCTGGTCCTGCAGGATGCGGGCAGCATAGGCCACGGCATCTTCAGGAGTCACCGTGCCATCGGTTTCAACGGTCAGGTTGAGCTTGTCATAGTCAAGCTCCTGCCCGATGCGGGCATTGTCGACCTTGTAGCTGACCTGGCGGACCGGCGAGTAGAGGCTGTCGACCGGGATCAGACCGATCGGCGCATCGACCGGGCGGTTCGACACGGCCGGGACATAGCCCTTGCCGGTGTCGGCGGTCAGTTCCATGTTGAGCGTGGCACCTTCGTCGAGGTGGCAGATCACGAGGTCCTTGTTCATCACCTCGATATCGCCCGACACGGCAATGTCGCCAGCCTTCACTTCGGCCGGGCCGGTGGCAGACAGCTGCAGGCGCTTCGGGCCTTCGCCCTGCATCTTCAGCGCGATCTGCTTCACGTTCAGAACGATGTCAGTCACGTCTTCACGCACGCCGGCCAGCGACGAGAATTCGTGGAGCACGTTCTCGATCTTGATCGAGGTGATCGCAGCACCCTGCAGCGAAGACAGCAGGACGCGGCGCAGCGCGTTGCCCAGCGTCAGACCAAAGCCGCGTTCAAGCGGCTCGGCGACGAAAGTGGCGCGGCGCTTGGGGTCGTTGCCCGGCTTCACCTCGAGGGCGTTGGGCTTCTTGAGTTCCTGCCAGTTCTTGATGTTGACAGTCATGTACTTCCCCTAGGGTCTTGTTATGGCGGGAACGGTCGCTGCGCCTTTCAGCACCGCCACCGATCCGGAACTGCGGCGATGGGGCCCCACCGCCGCGTAAGCTCGATCAGACGCGACGACGCTTCGAAGGCCGAACCCCGTTATGCGGGATCGGGGTAACGTCGCGGATCGAAGTGATGGTGAAGCCGACGGCCTGGAGGGCGCGCAGTGCGCTCTCGCGGCCCGAACCGGGACCCTTCACTTCGACTTCAAGAGTGCGCACGCCGTGTTCGGCGGCTTTCTTGCCGGCGTCGTCCGCTGCCACCTGAGCGGCATAGGGGGTCGACTTGCGGCTGCCCTTGAAGCCCATCATGCCGGCGCTGGACCAGGAAATCGCATTGCCCTGGGCGTCGGTGATGGTGATCATGGTGTTGTTGAAGCTGGCATTGACGTGGGCAATGCCGCTGGTGATGTTCTTACGCTCGCGGCGCTTAATGCGCTGGGGTTCGCGTGCCATTTTGGTGTCCTACTCGAATATCGGGAAGGGAAAGCTGCGGGCCGAAGGGCGCGCTGCTTACTTCTTCTTGCCGGCGATGGGCTTGGCCTTGCCCTTGCGGGTGCGGGCGTTGGTGTGGGTACGCTGACCGCGCACCGGCAGGCCCTTGCGATGGCGCAGGCCGCGATAGCAGGCCAGGTCCATCAGGCGCTTGATGTTCATCGCGGTTTCGCGGCGAAGGTCACCCTCAACCGTGTGCTCGGCGTCGATCGTTTCGCGGATGTGCAAGACTTCCTGGTCGGACAGGTCCGAAACGCGGCGGGCATGATCGATGCCCAGCTTGTCAACGATCTGGCGGGCCTTGAACGGGCCGATACCGTGAATGTAGGTAAGCGCGATCAGTACGCGCTTGTTGGTGGGGATATTGACCCCGGCAATACGAGCCACTTAATTCTCCATGCTCCACAGAAGGTTGCGGGCTAGCCGACCTTCCATCTCAACGCTGCATTCGGCAAAACGGCAAAAGGCCCGGTTGGCGCGCGCAGAGGCCCTCGCCTTCCGGACTGTTCCGTTATGTCGAATGAACCGGGCGCTTAGTGTGATTCGCCGCCGCTGTCAACGGCGCTATTCTGCGGGCTTCACCGGTTCGACTGCTGCCGGAGCCGGTGCGGCCTTGTCAGCCAGGCGCTTGACCTGCTCGCCCAGCACCTGATCGACCAGCGCGCCGATTTCCGCGACCTTGGCCTGCCAGACCCCACCCACCGCATAGCGCCAGTGCATGCGGGTGCCTTCCCCCTCACGATTGAGCGTAATGGTCAGCACGCCGTGCACCGCCTCACCCTGCAGCGGCCCGAGCCCACCCACCATTCGCAGCACCCCGCGCTGGGGATCGGCGTAAACCACGTGCATGTGCTCGACGCTGCCCATTCGCTGTCCCTCCGGCGCGCCGGCCGGCTTGGGCAGCTTCTCGCAAAAGCAGCCAGTGGCCTGAGCATCGAGGTAGAGATTGGCGGCATCGCCGGAATAGGTGTGGCTGGGGCTCCACCACTGATTGGGTGCGACCAACAGCTTCCAGACGGCCGGCAGGTCGGCGGCAATCACTGCGCTGTTGTCGCTGACGAAGCCGGCGTCCGACGTGGCGGCCAGCTCGGCCTGAGCCGGAACGGAAAGTAGAACAGCAGCGGCCAGAGCCAGCAGATGGCGCATTAACGGGTCCCCCTTTGCAGGTCAGGACTGGATAACGCCTTCGATCGCTGCCGTCACCTGATCCATTTCCGCCATGCCGTCCACGCGCGAAACAATACCGCGGCGCTCGTAGATCGGCAGGATCGGCGCTGTCTTGGCGCGGTATTCGGCCATGCGGGTACGGACGGTTTCCTCGTTGTCGTCGGGACGACGCTTGAACTCGGTGCTGCCGCACTTGTCGCAGACGCCCGCAACCTT
>JBIIDJ010000073.1:0-12791 GCA_044238415.1 Novosphingobium sp. | reverse complement strand
CTTGCCCGCCTGTCAGGTCACCGCCGGTTCCGGCAATCGCTGTCCCGTCACCAATGTTGGCTGCCGGCACAGAGAACATCAGGCTGTCGACAGCATTGCTGTTGGCCAGATCAGCCCCAGTGCCGATACGCACATAAACGAATTTCGGAATAGTGACTGTAAAATCAAGGTTGGCGCTGGCCGTCAAAGGGCTCGCTGATCCCGTCACGAAACGCGATTCAGCGTTGGCCGCTGCAGGGATAGCCGAAATTCCGGCAACTGCGAGTGCGAACCCGAGGATGCGGTTGTTAATCACGAAGCTTACTCCAGAATGCGCGGAACACCATGATCGGTGTTCGTATTTCTACTTATCCTGAAATGGTTAAAGAGCTGTTGCACGTATCGTGTTCAAGCCCCGCAATGGAAACTGATTAGGCTTTGACCACAGCCAGTTACAGCGACCCGGTAATCGCGCATGCTCTTTCAAAACCATTAACTGAATTGAGGCCTCGGCTCCGGCCTGCCTCCGGCTCGCTCGCTGGCGAGGAGACAGCCCCAATGGCGCATTTGACGGATGCAACGCTTAGTCGCGCTAACGTTGGTGTCCTTGCCCAACTTGCCCGTGAACCGAACATCGAAGTGATCACTGAGGGCGGCTTGTAATTCTCCGCAGCGGGGGTGCTGCTCAAGATTGACTGCGAACAGACGGTCTGGGATAGGTGCGTAGCCGAGGCTGAGCTTGGAAGCCCTTGGGATGATGCAAGACAGTCAAACTCTGGCTAGAGGCCAGTCGGAACTGCCCTTCGTCATGCCGCCAGCTCTAAAAAGAGCTCGTTTCTGATTAGCGGCACGTTTCCAACCACGAAGGCCGCCTCGGCCAACTTAGCTCCAAATCGAGCCGATCGGATGGGAGCAAAACAACGGATCGTGTTGGATGCCGTGGCGCAGCCAAACCACTCTACCATGCCGATCTGTATCCTATCTTCAGATGAAGGGCACTCAGCGATTGTGCTAAGCTGTGATCAGCGTATGGTTTATTTGCCTTCCAGCGAACTCGTGTCGCGCACACTCTTTCTGAGGAAAACCTGAGATGGATCGCATCGAGCAACTGGAAGCGCAGATCGGCAGGCTGGATGCGAAAATTACCCAAGTTGCCGATAATTATCTCATTCTGAGTGAGACCTATCGCAAAGCCATTGTCAGCCTTGAAGAGCTAACACAGCATGCTGCTAACGCGGCAAAAAAAGCCCTCGTAGCCGCCGAGAACGCCGCAAGAGCGGCTAGCCTTTGCGTTGACGCTGCACGCGAATCCGCTGCAGCAACTGTCGTGGCCTCCGCCGAACGGGCGGCAGAAGGGGCCATGGCTGCAGCACAGGCAGCGATCGAAGCTGCCGCCGCTGCCTCAGCAGCCACAGCAGCCGCCTCGCTAGCTGTAGCAAACCACAGCAAAGATGCCTCGGCAATGGCCGCAGCAGAGGCCGCCACAGCATCGCAGCGCGCGACCGATGCGGCCGCAAAGGCGCTCGCCATGTCTAACTTGGCCGAGCAATATGCTGCTTCGGCTCGGACCCCAAAAACGCAATAGCCAGTTCGGCCGGTTCAGGACAGCGCCGCCGGTATCGTGATGGTGAAGCGCGCACCGTGAACTAAGTTCTCCGCGACGAGGGATCCCCCCATATCGTGGATGATACCATAACTAATCGAGAGGCCGAGGCCCGTCCCTTGCATCTCGGGCTTGGTGGTGAAGAACGGTTCGAAAAGTTTAGGGAGCGCCAGGTCAGGAATGCCGGTGCCGTTATCGTCAACGGTAATAACTAAGTCGTCCTCTTCGCGAGTAGCCGAAACCGCCAGCCTGCCTGGGGTAGTATCCCCCGCGGCGATGCGGTTGTTAATTGAATCGCGACCGTTGATGAGCAGGTTCATCAAGACTTGCACAAGAAGTTTAGGCTCCGCGATCATTTCCCTCCCGACCGCACAGCCGGTAGTGTCAAGGAGGACGCCATCGAGCTTCAGCTGCGATCCGATCATAAGCTCTAGGCCGGAAACAACCTCGGAAAGTGACGCCGGTTCCTGCCCCGTCAAAGAAGCCCGGCCGAATACGCGCATCTGCAGGACGATCCCAGCAGCATGATCGGCATTGGCGGCGAGTTGTTCGAGCTTATCCATCACCCGCACCTGATCCTGCGGAGCCTGGCTGATAAGACGGCGCAGGTTGAAAATAGCAATTTTGATGAAGTTGAGCGGCTGGCTAATCTCATGCGTAACACCAGCGAGCACCCGGCCAAAGCTGGCCATCTTGTCCGCCTCGACAAGCTGTATCGCAGCAATTTTGCGATCATTAATGTCGATCAAAACCCCCACGCCTTCGGGCTTCATGGTGATCGGATCAAACTCGATCGTCAGCGTGTCGTAGACCCACAAGTAATCGCCATTTGCATGCCTGAGGCGATATTCTGCCCGTCTCGTTTGGCCTTGGCGAAGACGGGAGAAGGATGCCTGCCAAGCGACAATATCATCTGGATGGACTTTTTGCTGCCACCAAGCTCGATCGTCGATGTCGGCTTTCGTCCAACCAAATATCTTTTCTGCCGAAGGGCTTATGTAAGTTAGTCGGCCGACGGTGTTGTAATCGGTCTCTACCGCATAGAGGACGACAGGCGCGGATTTGGAAATTGCTGCCAATCTTCGTCGATCGCGCGCCATGCCGGCAACTTCGGTTCCTGCAGCAGATATACTGTCAGCCACCTGATCCAATTCGTCGATTACCAGCCCATTTAGCCGATCAATCTTGGCATCAATTTTACCGATGTCGCGCGCGGAAATGGCGATGCGGCGCAACATCGATTGGGCCCAGTATCCGAGCACAAGGCCAAATGCGGTCAAAACGCCGATTAGCAAAAACATCCTGGAAAGTTGCGACCAAATCAACGCTTGTGACAAAGCCGTTTCGGACATCTGGGCCGACAATACAGCGGCCGATAAATCTGGGCGGAGTATCTCCAACGGTGAACGACCCGAGTAGATCAGAGCCAAGCCGCCGCCCTCCAAAAACAACTCCTGCATCAGCATAATTGGCATAGCCACCAATGCCATCAGCGCCGAAAAAATTATCGTGTCTATCGAAGTGTTCTTCGTGAATGGACTAACTGCCGATAAGTTAATAGTAGTGTATAATATCTCCCCAATCATGACACAGATTAAGCTTGAAAATGCCTGAATAGCAATAATTTGCCTGATGCTGTTTGAAATAACTAAATATCCGAGGCTTATGTTAACTATTAAAAACCCCGCAATTAACATCCAAAAAGCCACATCGACCAATATTGGCGATTGCCTGCGGCACAAAAAAGCAATCACCGCACTCTCCAAAATGACCAGCGCCCATAACCACGGGCTGTGGATCAACTGAAGCGTGGCGAAGGCTGCCGCGCACACCAGCGCGGATGGGCGAAGGTGGCGCGCAACACAATAAATTAGCGCGCTGCCAAGGCTCAGCTGCACCCCCCAGCTAAGTGCAAGTTGCCACTGATTGATTAGGAAGCCTGAGGCGGCCAAAAATCCTGCTGCCGCAAAATTGAGCCGCCAGTCCTGAATAACCGCAAACGGATCGGACTGCTTCACGCCCCAGTCGCCAGTGCACGCTGGACAACGGCGACCAGCATCGCGGGATCAACCGGCTTGCGCAACAGTGTCACCGACAAGTCGGGATCCACTCCCGGAATTTCCGCATCCCCCGTAAGCAGAATGAATGTCATGTCCCGCCCTGGCTGCAGCGCGGCTCGAACCTTTTGGATCATTGATAGACCGTCAAGTTCGGCCATCCTGAAGTCAGTCACAACAATCCGGATTGTAGACTGATCAATCGCGGCAATGACCGCCTCCTCTGGGCTGGTCTCAGTCTCCGCCAAAATGTCGAAAGCCGAAACCAGCTCTGCATACTCTGCCAGAATTTCAGCATCATCATCAACAAACATGATGACTGGCAGCTTTGAATTACAATAAATATCGGATTTCGTTAAAATAATAGGCAGCTCTTGCATCATAACCTCTTCCGGATTCATCGAGACATCCGACCAGATGATTCTTGATAATTGTATTAATATGCCCTTTATTGAATGAAATTAAATAAAATTGCGGCACTATATGGCATCGCTTTCGCTTTTTATTATCTGAGACCGATCGTCTTCAGAAAAATGGCCCATATCAATGCCATATCACTTGGCAATCCTGAGCTTGGCACGCAGTCATGCCTCGCCGACTCGTGACTCAAGCATGTTCGCACGGATCCACGAAAACGCCATGGGAATTCTCCCCAAGCGGTGCAAACTTTACCACATTTCATTTTTATCAATATTTTGGATGGCTTTACTGCTTTGTTCGCGCACCCTGGAGTTATGCAGACAGTTACGCGACCCCCAACTTTCCACCAGCTCGAATAGAGCCGGACAGATTTTTTGCGCATGGGCGCGGAGTAAGCCGAAGTCGCATATTAAAGTTAATCGAAAGGGAGGCGGCGACCATCAAGAATTGGGGTGCTGGCTCCACGCTTAATCAAGATGCAGTCCACGCTTGATTGGATTTGCCGACATTGCGACTGCACGTTTTCTGCATCATCAGCCCGGAGGTCGAGCGGTTCCGAAGTTTTGGCATAGTCGTTAGCAGCCAAAGAATTGTGCGGCCTGGCTGCTGTTGCTCTAAATCACCTAAAAATTCGGAGCCTATGATAGATTTTCCGCCTACTTGCGCGGTGCCGCGTGGCGGGCAATCTCGGTCAGCCCTTGGGCAAGCAGCAGTTCAGCCTGCTGGCTGTTGGCGAGCAGCGCCCGGTGCAGCCCGATCAGCCGGTCCACCAGCCGGGCCAGACGCGGGCCGCGCCATTTGCGCAGCTGCTGACCAATGTCGCGACGGTCCTTGAAGAACACCCGCTCAGCCTCGATCACGGCATCGATATCACCGCGCGGGCCGATCTTGGCTGCGAGTTGCGCAAGCTGTGCCACCCGCCGCTCGAACGCGAGCAGCAGGCCAACGGGATTAAGTCCAAGCTCGCGCATTCGCCGCAGCTCACCCGGAACCTTCTTCACCTCTCCGGAGAGCACGGCGTTGACCAGCGGCATTAACCCGTCATCCTCGGTCGTTGCGCCAATCGCATCGAGCGCCGCGGCATCGGCGCGGCGGGGCGCCTGAGGGCTCGCATCAAGGTACAGCGCCAGCTTGTTAACCTCGCTCGCGGCAATCCGGGTGTCGAGCGCGGCAGCGCGGGCGATCCGCTCTGCCAGGTCGCCGCCCAGCGGGACACCGGCGGCATCAGCCATATCCCGGACAGCAGTAGTCACACTGCGCAGATCAGGCGGATAAAACATCCCAACCAAGGCGTCACTGCGCCCCGCCAGCAGCTTGGCACTGCGCGACTTGTCAGTGGCGCTGGCGGCGAGCACGATCACCGGGCAGGGCTCAGCCTCTCCTGCCAGCAGGGTCTCGATCGCTTCGTGGGCCTCATCTCCGCTGGCGCGGACCCAGATGTGGCGAGTGCCCCCAAACAACGAGGTCGAACGCGCCTCATCACCCAGCCGTACAGGGTCCTTGCGCAGATCCGCGCCGCTGAGCTCAATCCGTTCGCCTGGATCAGGCAGCAGGCTGACGATCAGATGGGCGGCATCGTGAATCCCGGCTTCATCTGGGCCACACAGGAAAAACACCCGCGCTTCTCGGACGGCGCGCGGCGCGACGGTCTTGAAATCCTTCTGGGTGGCCTTCACTGCCCGCCCGCTTCGCCGCGCAGTTGCAGGGCGACACGCGCCACGATCCGGTCAGCCACGGCCTTGGCGAGGTTTTCAAGCGCCGTCTGTTCGGCAGCAATAGTGGCATATTCCGAGCTGACCACGTCGATCCCGGCGTCGGAACCGGCGGTCGCGTCGAGCACGATTGCGCCGCTGGCGATGTCCACCAGCTGGTAACGCGCGCGCAAGGTGCGCCGCTCGCGGCCAATAGTGTCGTCGGACAGCAGGCCCAGCCCTTCCAGCTTGTCATCAAGGCGGACATCCAGCCGGTAGCGCGGCGTCACCCGGCCGGCAGCCCCGAGCCGATCATTGAGAGCGTTGCGGACCAGCCAGCCCGCCCGCCCCTCAATCGCGGGAACCTCAACTGCGGCCAGCCCTTGAGCGACCTGCCCACTCGCCCCGCCGGCATACATCGGTTGCAGCCCGCAGGCGGACAACAGCACGGCTGCGGCCAGGGCGCCGAGTTGCTTCATGCGACGAGGTTCACCAAGCGGTCGGGCACCACGATCACCTTCTTTACGGGTTTGCCATCCAGCGCACGCTGCACCTTGTCGCTGGCCAGCGCAAGCGCCTCCAGCTCCTCGCGCGGCAAGCCCTTAGCCACGGTCACGGTGTCGCGCAGCTTGCCAAGCACCTGGATGGCAATGGTCACTTCATCCTCGACGAGCAGGGCCGGATCGACCGGCGGCCAGGCAGCATCGGCAATCAGGCCGGCTCCGCCAATGCGCGCCCAGGCCTCCTCGGCCAGGTGCGGCATCATCGGCGCCACCAGCAGCAGCACGGTACGGATCGCGGCCGAGCGGCTGGCGCTGGGCGCGGCCTTCTCAGTCGCGCCGGTCAGCTCATAAATCCGCGCGACAGCCTTGTTGAAGCCAAGCGCGGCAATGTCCTGCGTTACGGCGTGGATGGTCTGATGGACCTTCCGATCGAGCGCCCTGTCCTCGCCGATGGCGGCGGCATCGTAATGCCCAAACAGCCGCCACAGGCGCTGAACGAACCGGGCGCAGCCCTCGATCCCGGCCTCGGACCAAGGTAGGTCGCGCTCCGGCGGGCTGTCGGACAGCATGAACCAGCGGATCGCGTCGGCCCCGTACTGGGCGAGCAGGTCATCGGGATCGACAACATTCTTCTTGCTCTTCGACATCTTGATGACCCGGCCAATCTCGACTGGCTGATCATCAGTCTTGAGTGTTGCCCCCTCGCCTGAGCGATTGATCTCGCCGGGGCTGAAATAGACTGGCTGGCCATTGGCCGGATCGATCCGCGAATAAGTCTCGTGCGTCACCATGCCCTGCGTGAACAGGCTGGCGAAGGGTTCCTGCACCTCGATCAATCCGATGTGCGCCAGCGCGCGGGTCCAGAACCGGGCATAGAGCAGGTGCAGGATCGCGTGCTCGATCCCGCCGATGTACTGTTCGACCGGCAGCCAGCGCTTGATCACTTCGGGATCGAATGGCTTGTCGCCCGGCTGGCTGGCAAAGCGCAGGAAGTACCAAGAAGAATCGACGAAAGTATCGAGCGTGTCGGTCTCGCGCTCGGCCGGCTTGCCGCACTTGGGGCAATCTACGTGCTTCCAGGTCGGGTGGCGCAGCAGCGGATTGCCCGGCACCTCGAAGCTGACGTCCTCCGGCAGCACCACCGGCAGCTGGGCCTTGGGCACCGGCACCACGCCGCAGTCTGCGCAGTGAATGAACGGAATGGGCGTGCCCCAATACCGCTGGCGCGAAACGCCCCAGTCGCGCAGCCGCCAGACCGTGGTGCCATGCCCCCAGCCCTCAGCCTCAGCCCGGGCAATAACGGCCGACTTGCCAGCCTCGACATCAAGTCCGTCCAGGAACTGGGAGTTCACCAGCGCGCCCGGGCCGGTATAGGCTTCACCGCCAACGAAGACTGGATCGGTCTGATCGCCATCAGCCACCACCCGGATCACCGGCAGGCCGTACTTGCGGGCAAAATCGAGGTCGCGCTGGTCATGCGCCGGACAGCCGAACACGGCACCGGTGCCGTAATCCATCAGTACGAAGTTGGCGATGTAGAGCGGCAGCTCGCCAGCACCAAAGGGATGGGCCAGCCGGATACCGGTATCGTGGCCAAGCTTTTCCTGGGTTTCGATCTCCGCCGCCGTGGTTCCACCCTTCCGGCACAGGTCGACAAAAGTGGCCACGTCAGCATTCTCGGCGGCAAGGGCCTGGGCAATCGGATGGTCCGCCGCAATTGCGACAAAGCTGGCCCCGAAGATCGTGTCCGGCCGGGTGGTGAAGACCTCGACCTCGGTCGTCTTGTCGGCGCTGAGGAAACGGAACTGCAGACCTTGGCTCTTGCCGATCCAGTTTTCCTGCATCAGACGGACCTTTTCGGGCCAGTCCTTCAGTTTGCCCAACCCGGCCAGCAGATCTTCAGCAAAATCGGTGATCTTGAGGAACCACTGGTTCAGCTTGCGCTTTTCAACCAGTGCGCCCGACCGCCAGCCGCGCCCGTCGATCACTTGCTCGTTGGCCAGAACGGTCATGTCGACGGGGTCCCAGTTGACCGCCGATTCCTTGCGATAGACCAGCCCTGCCGCATAGAGATCCAGGAACAGCGCCTGTTCGTGGCCATAGTAATCCGGCTCGCAGGTAGCCAGTTCGCGGCTCCAGTCCAGCGCAAAGCCCAACCGGCGCAGCTGCGCCTTCATGTTGGCGATATTGTCGCGGGTCCAGCCGCCAGGATGGACGCCCTTTTCCATCGCCGCATTTTCAGCTGGCATGCCGAATGCGTCCCAGCCCATCGGATGAAGGACCTCGAAGCCCTGCATCTTCTTGGTCCGCGCGATCACGTCGCCCATGGTGTAATTGCGGACGTGGCCAATGTGGATGCGCCCCGATGGATAGGGAAACATCTCGAGCACGTAGGAACGCGGGCGCGCGCTGGCGTCGTCGGCCCGGAAGGTCTGGGCCTGGTCCCACGCCTGCTGCCAGCGCGGCTCCGCGCTGGCCGGATCGAAGCGGCTGATTTCGGGTGTCTCGGCAGTCATGCCTGCCCCTCTAGCCGCTCAAAGCGGCTTGTCGAGGGGGAAGGCGTCAGTCGACGACCGCGCTGCGGCGCAGGTCGCGCGCCTTCGTCAGGATCACGTCTTCCAGCTTCTGCACGGTTGCGGCCTGCACCGGGGCATCGACCCAGGTGCCTGCCTGATTGACCTGGCGGCTGGCAGCGACGCGCAGGGCGTCAGCGCGCAGGTCCTGATCGAGGATCGTCACCGTAACCTTCATCCGCTCGCCCGGATTGTTGGGGTTGGCGTACCAATCGGTCACGATCACGCCGCCATTGCTGTCGGTCTGGAGCATCGGCATGAAGCTCAGCGCCTCAAGGCTGGCACGCCACAAGTACGAATTGACCCCGATGGTGGTGATCTTCGACGCCGCCAGATCCGCCTTGGGGCGATCCCTATTGCCGCAACTGACCAGCGCCAGAGCCGTCATTGCGATGAGACCAGCGCGGCCAATGCGGGAAAAGGTGGTGCCAGTCATGTCTTATCCGGATCCTGTCACTTGGGCAGAGGGCCAGGGCCCGCTGCAGAAACCTGCGCAGCCTCTATAGCCAAGGCGGCCCGGGCGGCAAGCCCGCTTTGGCCGCCCGAGCAGTGAACCGGCGCTGAATGCCGCAGCTTGGATGCCGGTTAAGCACGAATTCAGGCCGGGTGCCGCAGATTGTGCTTGGAAAGCCGGGGGAATCGCGCAAAAATCCTGCCGAGTCCCTCATTCGCGAGTTGTGGAGAAAGACCGCCGTGCCCGCCCATCCAGCCATCCGCGCAACCAAGGGGCGCAGCAGCGCCACTTCGGCGCTGCTGCTGGGCGCGGTCGTGGGCATCCTGGCCCTGCCCAGCGCGGTTCTGGCCATCAGCACTGGCCTTGGCCCGGCGCGCAGTTCGCCGGCAGCATCGGTTGATTCCGCTGGATTTCAACCGACCGAGGTCGATCCCCGACTGGCCCGCTCGATTACCGTGCGCGCACTGAACCATGGACAGACTTTCCGCTTTACGCCCGGCGCAGCACCCGAACGCCTGGACCGCTCTGTCACCGTGGCAGTGCGGGTTGATGGCAACACCGCGCATAGCAGCCGCGGCGCTCTGGCTGCCGCTGATGCCGATGGCGGTGGCGGTTTCCGGATTTCGCCGACGGCCTACAGCCTGGGCGTTTCCCGCGGCTACAAGGGCTTTGCCCAGGGAGTCGCGCCAAAAAGCGACGTCCAGATCCCCGATCTCAAGAGCTTTACCCCCAGCCCCGGAGCGCGCGGAGAACCTTCGCGGTTCAGTCCGCGCATTGCGCTGGACGAGCGTGAGCAGGCCGGGCGCGCGCCGCGCACGTTGCAGGGTGAAGCCAATGACGTGGTTGACCTGGGCGGGAGCTACCGGCTGACCCGCAATCTCAACGTGACGGCCGGGGTGCGTTCATCAACCGACCGTGACCGGCTCGCCCCGCTCAGCGACGGCCGCAAGGATAACCAAGCGGTCTACGTTGGCACCCAGTTCAAATTCTGAACCAAACCAACGAATAGCTATTCGTCGTACTTGCCTGCCCGCCATGGGTCGTTAGACCTGACGTTACGGATTCCGACGGATTCTGATAGCGGGAGAGTGGTTTATGGCTCGAGTAGCAGTGGTGACCGGCGGAACGCGCGGGATTGGCGAAGCGATCTGCCAGCGGCTGAAGCGGCAGGGCCACATCGTTATCGCCAATTATGCGGGTAACGAAGAGAAGGCGAAGGCCTTTACCGCCGCCACCGGGATTCCCGCCTATCGCTGGGACGTGGGCGATCACCAGGCGACGCTCGAAGGCTGCGCGCTGATCGAGGCCGAGCATGGCCCGATCGACATCGTCATCAACAATGCCGGGATCACCCGCGATGGCACGCTGCACCGGATGAGTTTCGAGGACTGGAACGAAGTGCTGCGCATCAACCTGGGCGGCTGCTTCAACATGGCCAAAGCCACCTTTCCAGGTATGCGTGAGCGCGGTTGGGGGCGGATCGTCAACATCGGCTCGATCAACGGTCAGGCCGGCCAATATGGTCAGGTCAACTATGCTGCCGCCAAGTCGGGCATCCACGGCTTCACCAAGGCGTTGGCGCAGGAAGGGGCGAAGTTCGGGGTGACGGTCAACGCGATCGCACCCGGTTACATCGATACCGACATGGTCGCCGCCGTGCCGGCCCCGGTGCTCGAAAAGATCGTCGCCAAGATCCCGGTCGGGCGGCTCGGCATGGCCGAGGAGATCGCCCGCGGCGTCGCCTTCCTGACCAGCGACAACGGCGGCTTCGTGACCGGATCCACCATGTCAATCAATGGCGGCCAGCATATGTATTAATATGCAAATCAAGGGGCTATCTGGAGTTTGGCAGCTATGGACAGGATTGCGGCCCAGGCTGATTTGCGCAAGGCCCACCTGAACGGGGCCCCGGGTGTGCTGGTTTCTGGACTGGTCTGATTGGCAAGCGGATTGACCTGGCATCTGGTCGGTCCGAGCGAGGCTTTCATTTTCCTGTTCTTCGGCGGTGTGGCGATCGCCCCGGTCGCCGCGCTCTTAACCCGGTTCCTCTTCAAGGCTCCGCCCGCTACAATCGGCAAGCCGCTCGAGAAGATTGCCCTGGTGACGGTGCCGATCATCCTCGCGGGTTTCTACTTCGCCTGGCGCTGGTTTGGCATGAAATCGGCGGAGGCTATTCCGGTCGTCGCGATTGCCATCGGCTTACGCTATCTGACCTTCAAGGCGATGTTCGGGACTGGCGCATTCCTCATGCTCGGCGGCACCTTTATCCTGATTGGAACGGCAGCACTGCTGGTCGGCTCCAACCTAGCTGGCGCAGCAGCGTTGCTGCTAGGTCTGGTCGAACTGGCATTTTTTGCCGCCCTCTACCGGACTTGGCGCCGACCCCTGGGGGGCGGCCCCTGACCGGACCCTATTCCACGCTGATCGAGGCTACTTTCCAGCCACCATTTTCCGAGGCCAGCTGGACCGTTTCGACAGCGCCGCCCTTCTTGCCGTAGGTCGCCTTGAAGGTGACGGGCCATGCTCTTGGCAACATAGCCGCTGAGCAGCAGCCGCAGGGTCTACTTTTTCTTGTCGCTCAGCGCCTGGTAGCCGTGAGTCATGAGAGGGGATGTAAGAGCCGCACCTGTTGCGGGCCACCCCAAATTATTCGTATCTCCCCCGCCATGACCACGCCGTTCCATCCTCCGGTCAAGCGCTCGATCGAGATCGCCGGGCACAAGACCTCGATCAGCCTTGAACCGCTGTTCTGGGAACTGCTGAAGCAGGCGGCGGCCGCCGAAGGTCTGCCGATCAGCGCGCTGGTGGCGCGGATCGACAGCGAGCGGATCGTTGCGCCGAACCCGCCCGGCCTGGCAGGAGCCGTGCGCGTCTGGCTGGTCGGCTGGCTCACGTCAAAACTGGCTCAAGGCCAGACCGCCTAGCGCCGCCGTGCCCAGCACCGGCAGCACGCCCCACTTCAATCGGAACAGCAGCCCGGCGCAGAGCAGGCTCAGTGCTGCCGCACGCCAGTCCAGGCTGGTCCAGACCGGCAGACCGCCATCATAGCTGCGAAACAGGAGATGGCCGCCGAACCACAGCGCCAGGCTGCCGATCACCCCGACGATTGCGGCGGTGACGGCGGCCAGTGCACCCTTGAGCCGCACCGCGCGCTCCATCCGCTCGATCCACGGCGCGAAAGCGAAGATCCACAGGAAGCATGGCGCAAAGGTTACCCAGGTAGTCAGCGCCGCGCCGATGATCCCGGCGACCAGCGGCGTGAACGGCTCAGGCGCACGGAAGGCGGCGAGGTAGCCGACGAACTGGGTAACCATGATCAGTGGTCCGGGGGTACTTTCAGCAAGGCCCAGCCCGTCGGCCATTTCGCCTGCAGAAAGCCAGCCAAAGCCATTGACCGCTTCCTGGGCCATATAGGCGAGGACGGCATAGGCACCGCCAAAGGTCACAACTGCCAGTTGGGAGAAGAACACGCCGATCTGCCACAGCACGTGCTCGCGCCCCAGCAAGGTTA
>JBIIDJ010000072.1:0-12928 GCA_044238415.1 Novosphingobium sp. | reverse complement strand
AGGTTGCGGCGCCAGCCGCCTGTGTCCCGCATGACAGCGGGGAAATTGCGCACCTCTGGCTTCATCGGTTCGGCAGTGATCCCGGCGAGCAGTGCCACGATGCCGGCCGCGTCATGCAGGGCGGCCCACTGCATGCTCATCGCACTGGCGGAAGCCTGGCCGAATTCCGCCCGGCCCGAGCCTGGCAGGACCCCGACCGGTGGTGCAGCCGATGTCCCCGAGTGGGACGGCACAATATGGGGCGGCATCGCGTTCATGGCATGGTTCATAGCGACTGCTGCTTGCCAAATCGCTAACCGCCTGCCGCTGCGGCCAGCCGTCAGACATAAAGGCACTGGCGCTGGCGCGATCAGGCTGCTAACCGCTCGCCCGGCTCAGGCACCCGTAGCTCAGCTGGATAGAGCGCTGCCCTCCGAAGGCAGAGGTCACAGGTTCGAATCCTGTCGGGTGCGCCATATTTTCAAGCACTTAGAGTGACTCCCACCTTCTTGTACTTAATAAGTACGGAAAAGAGGGGGGGTGAAATCGCGATTGCTCAGTGTGGATTAGCAGCGCAGATAAGCATTGCGGTACAGACCTTTCCACAGGTGGCGGCGATGATAAAGCTTGGGCGACTTTTTGCATCGGTAGCCATGGCGGAAAGGCAGGCCATCAGTAAGGGGCGGGTTTGAACGGTGATGAGCCGCAGCTTTCTTCTGTTGCTTGGCGCGCTAGCTATTTGCGGCGCTCTGCCTTGCTTTTTGACGCCTCCGAGCGATGCGCAGATCTCGACTTCGCCCATTGTTGAAACGTCAGCGCTTTACCGGTTAAAGCCAGTAATCGAACCGGCCGGCGTTGCTGTGATCGTCAAGCTGCACAATGCCGAGCGCGTCCGGTTTGATGCTGTGCCTCTGGTTTGGGATAATGCCCTGGCACAGGACGCAGACGCCTGGGCTGAGGAATTGGCGCGAACGGGGGCGCTGGAGCATGCCCCTGATGAGCAGAGAAAAGGGCAGGGGGAAAACCTGTTTATGGGCACGGCCGGGGCCTTTTCGATCTATGAGATGATCAACGCGTTCCTGGATGAGCGCAGTGATTTCCAGCCGGGTGTGTTCCCGAATGTAACGCGGGACAAAAGCTGGGAAACCGTTGGTCACTACACTCAGGCGATTTGGCCGACGACCAAACGGATCGGTTGCGGCATGGCTCGCGGCCAGGAAATGGACTTCCTGGTGTGCCGCTATTTCCCGGCAGGGAACATCATTGGGGAAACGGTGCCGTGACGCATGGCGCGCCATTTAAGTTATTGGCCTGCAAAGATATATAAATGCGCGCAGGTCCGGTAGGCGATCAAGAATGCGCTTTCTCGCTATGTATAAATCGTGCACGGAAAGCAGGAATCTTCCGCCAAACTCTTGATTAAGCTGAGAAAGCCTTATGAAGGAAGGCTATGGTCAAGAACCATGATGCGCGAATTGACCTGCAGGGTGACAGGACATGCTCTGCAAACGGCGGTCTGACCCCCTTTAATGATTGTATTGTTGAATGCCGGAATGCCGACTTAGACAACGCGCTTAATGTCTGAGTATGCACCGCTTGTTTGCAAAGTGATGACCACCCTTCGTTCAGACCGATTGCGCCAATACCAGCCATGCGTGCCATCAAAAGCAGTTATAATTGCGCCTTCTTGACCGTCTGATGCTTTGCCTTTGCCGTATCCATGATAGAATCCGCGACGCTTTACGAGCGGATCGCCATGAGTGTCATAGTTGACGACTCCGCCCGCTACGCTCCAACTGAAGGCAATGCTTACACCTTTACGAGCGCTCAACTTGATCTCTGCGGCTTCCCCCGGTTCAAGGGTGATCTCCTTGCGGTCCGTTCGGTTGGCCACAGCCACTGCTGGATTGGACGCCGCCTCGGCCGATGGAATATCACTGGGCGGCAGTTCTGACGCCAGATCAGCCGCTGCTTCATCAGCAAGTTGCACCTTGATTTCACCCATCTCGGTCAAGCCGAGGATGCGTCCTGCGCCAGTGAGATCAATGCCGTATTCAGCTGGAAGTACGACCGTCACGAGCAGCGTTCCAGCACCCGCCAATGCGATAAGCGTCGATCTGACAAGCTGACGCGATGTAGGCAGCTCAGATATGCTAGGTGGCTGAGAATTTTGCATAAATCACCCTTAGGCTAAAGCGAGGCCGGTCAGCTGATATCCCACAAGCATGAAACCAGCCATCATCAGCAAAACGTTGGCGGCAAAGGCATGGCGCGCGAAACTGTGTGTTCTTCGCCAGAAGCCCATGATGATCAAGATTGCTGAGAGGGCGAGCAGTTGCCCGATCTCTACACCGATGTTGAATGCCACCAAGTTGAGTAGCAATCCGTCCTTCGACAGTTCGAATTCCTGGATCTTAGTGGCTAGCCCAAAGCCATGAACAAGGCCAAACGCAAAGGTCGCGATCTTTGTATTCGGCTGCACACCAAACCAGCGCCGGTAGGCGCCCAAATTGTCGAGCGACTTGTAGACCACCGATAAGCCAATGATCGCATCGATCAGGTAAGCGTTGGCACTTACACCTGCTAGCACACCGAACAGCATTGTAGCCGAGTGACCGACAGCAAATAGCGTGACATAAAGTGCGATGTCTCGGAGCCTGTACAGAAAGAAAATGACACCGCACAAAAATAACAAATGGTCGTAGCCAGTCACCATATGCTTCGCGCCAAGATACATGAACGGCAGGAACTGAACCCCGCTTACTTCCTGCACATAGCCTTGGTCTCCCTCGGCAACGCCGTGGGCAAAAGCATCTGTCACCCCGAGCATGAGGAACAGTAAACAGGCTGAGGCAAGCCAAGCCAATGAGTAATGAAAATGTCTGACCATTGAAATTTTCACGAAGCCGATTCCTGCGCAAGCCTGTAGCAAGGGGTGCGCTCCCCATCAGCACTAACAGTGCCCGTCGCCAAAACCCTCTTCACTGCCGTCCTCGTAAATTATCGAGACATAAACCAGATTAAAAGCGCCACTCTCGCAGGTTCGAATCCTGTCAGGTCCGCCGAAATTTCAGGTCAGGCCATCCCACACCAGTTTGGCGCCCAGCAGCACCATCAGCACGTGGATGATGCTATAGAAGCGCGCCGTGTCGAGCCGCCGGATCAGGCGCACGGCGAGCAGCGTGCTGACCACTGCGAGCGGCACCAGCAGGGCGGCCGCCACCAGCGTCTGGTGGTTGAGCGCGCCGAGCATCACGTAGCTGGGCACTTTCATCCAGTTGACTGCGGCAAACAGGAGCGAGCTGGTTCCGACATAGGTTTGATGCGGCAGGCGGCGCGGGGTGACCCAGATCTGGAACGGCGGGCCGCCGGCATGGGCAACCTGGCTGGTAAAGCCTGTCGCCACGCCGAACAGGGTGCCGACCCAGCCTGGTGAGCTCGATGGGGCGACCAGCCGGCCGCCGCGCTCGACCCACAGTCGGTAGAGCCCGAAGATCAGCGTAACCGCACCGAGGACCAGCAGCAGCCGCTGCTCGGAAACGGCTGCGGCGAGCAGGGTGCCGAGCGCAACGCCGACCGCCGCGCCGGGCAGCATCCAGGCCAGAATCCACCCGCTCCAGCTGTGCCGGAATGACCAGACGCTGACCACGTCCTGCACCAGCAATACCGGCAGCAGGACTGCCACAGCCACGGTCGGCGGCATGGCCAGAGCCAGCAGCGGGGTGCCCAGAACGCCCAGCCCGGCAAACCCACCCTTCGCCAATCCCAGGATTGTGACTGCCAGAACGGCCAGCGCTAGCGCATTCGGATCGGCAAGCAGTTCCATCAGGCATGCCCCAGCATGTCGGGCGAGCCATTGCAAGACGCCGCAACCTGAATCCTCCAGCTGCGACGAATCGGGCAGGTCAAACAAAATGATACTGGTACGTCTTGGCGCCTTGGATCGGCAGGCCGGTTCGCCGTATTGCTATGCTGGCCGCTTTGCGTCCCGGTGTCGCGACCGGTCCGCATGGCGACTGCCCCCAAACGGCTACCCCCAAACAGTTCGGAGTGATTCATGTCCCGTCGCATTCTTGCCCTGTCTGCTGCCCTTGCTGGATTGGCCACGCCCTCGCTGGCCCATGCTGGCCAGTGCGAGGATAGTTTCGCCAAGAAAGGCAGCATCATCTCCGGCATGCGCTTTACCGCGACGATCAGCCAGCCTGACCTGCCGCCTGACGTGGCGATCAACCAGATCCGCGGGATCGTTGCCGCCCGCGGCTATGACATCATTGCCGCGGAACCGGCCGCGGGTGCGCTCCTGATCGAACAGAGCGTTACTCAGAATACGCGCGCCTTTCCGATCGAGATCAATGCGTCCAGTTCCGGAGGCACCGGCACGGTGGTGATGGAGGCCAAGTTGCGGGCCGGTCAAAGCACCAAAGCCGAGTTGGCCATGGCTGAAATGTGCGGCGTGCTCAATCAGGTGAAGGGCGGCCGCGCGGGGCGGCTGGCAGCCGCGGGTGGTGCCAATGCCCAGACTCAGCAAGCCGCGCCCGTAGCAATGAGCGCGCAGATGTTCTCCCAGCAGATCTCCAAAGACGCGGAGCGCAATGCTGCGGCGATCCCACAGCGCTACAAGAACAAGCAGTTCACCCTGTCGGGTACGGTTGAATATGTGACCCAGGACGGGCCAACCCTGCGGGTTGCCTTCGAGATCATGCAGCCCCATGAAATGGCGCTGCGCCTGCCGGGGATGGCCAGCACCCTGTCCGAAGTGAGTTGCCTGATGGCCCCGGGGACCTCGGTCTTTGCGATGCAGCTCAAGCCGAAAAAGTCTGTCAAATTGACGGGGACGTTCTATGACTTCGACGAGTTCAAGGACGTGACCTGGTTCAAGGATTGTCGTCCGGCCGGAAAGTAAAGGACGATAACATGCGCAAGGCGGTGTGGCTGGCTGGGTTCATGATGCTGGGCCTGACCGGCCCCACCGCGGCGCAGAACACCTCGCCCGAGGCAGTTGCCGCCGCTGCGCTCAAGGCTGCCCCGGTCTGGGATGGGCACAATGACGTGCCCGACAAGCTCCGTGACATGCGCCGCAACGTGCTTGGCACCTTCGATTTCAGCGATACCCGGGCCGAGCGCGATCCAACTGGCAAGACGCCGCCATTCCAGACCGACATCGCCCGGCTGCGGGCCGGTAAGGTCGGCGCGCAGTTCTGGTCGGTCTATGTCTCGGCTGCGCTGAGCGAACCGCAGGCGGTCCAGGCGACGCTTGAGCAGATTGACGTGATGAAGCGGATCATCGCGCGCCACCAGGCCGATCTGGCCTATTGCGAGACGGCGGACTGTGCCGCGCGGGCGATGAAGGATGGAAGGATTGCGTCGCTGCTCGGCATCGAGGGCGGGCACTCGATCGGCACCTCGCTCTCGGTGCTGCGCCAGATGCACGCGCTGGGCGTGCGCTACATGACGCTGACTCACACTCGGAACAATGCCTGGGCCGATGCCGGTACCGACACGCCCGTGCATGGCGGGCTGACCGATCTGGGCCGCGACGTGGTGCGCGAGATGAACCGGTTGGGGATGCTGGTCGATCTCAGCCATGTCAGCGAAGCGACCATGCTCGATACACTGGATGTCACCAAGGCGCCGGTGATCTTCAGCCATTCGAACGCCACGGCTATCAACCAGCACGCCCGCAATGTACCCGATTCCGTACTGGACCGGTTGAAGGCCAATGGCGGGATCGTGATGGTCAATTTCTACCCGCCCTTCGTCAGCGAGGACCGGCGCCAGTGGAATGCCCGCCGCGCAGCCGAAAAGGCCCGGCTCGATGCGCTTAACCTCGGCAATCCGAAGGCCAGCGAATTGGCGCTTGAAGGCTGGGTCAAAGCCAACCCCGCGCCCAACGGCGGAATTGCCGACGTTGCGAACCACCTTGATCATATCAAGCGCCGCATTGGCGCGGCTCATGTCGGCATTGGCGGAGACTTTGACGGGATCGACGTGACGGTCGATGGTCTTGGCGATGCCAGCACATACCCGGCGCTGTTCGTCGAACTTGCCCGGCGTGGCTGGACCCGGACGGAACTGGAAGGGCTTGCCAGTGGCAACATGATGCGGGTGATGAAGGCGGCGGAAGCCTATGCGGCGAGCCGCAAGGGCGATGCACCGATCGAGAACCCCGTATCGTTCTGAGAGCATCACCGGCCTGGTGATGCATCCACGTCAGTGGGACAGCAATCTAGTGCGGATCGATCCGCCCGATCATCCGGAAGAAGAAAGCGGTTGACCAGCCGAGCAGGAAGATCCCCAGCACCGATTCGAACGCCCCGACAAGGCGCCACTGCTCGGTGATGTGCACGTCGCTGTAGCCCACGGTCGAATAGCTGATCGTCGAGAAATAGAGCGCGGGCTCCAGCGCCGGAATCGCCCCGATCGCCAAGTAAGCCAGTGCGAACAGCCAGATCTCGATGCCATGCAGCGCCAGCATGGCGATCACGATGCCAAGGGTGAAGGCAGTGCCCCGTGGGGACAGCGGCTCGATCCGCTCCAGCCGTTCGATCGATGTCTCGGTCCGCATCGCACGGTTGAGGCCGAACAGGCCGAAGCCGTGGACGATCACGCAAACCACCACCATCACCGACGAGATGACGAACTGGGCTAGCAGGTTGTCGTCCATGGCCGACTCCTCCCGCTTCAGTCGCGCAGAAGATCGTTGATCGCGGTTTTGGCGCGGGTCTGGGCATCGACCGTCTTGACGATCACAGCGCAGTAGAGGCTTGGCCCTGGTGAACCGTCAGGCAGCGGCTTGCCGGGCAGCGATCCTGGCACAACCACCGAATAGGGCGGTACCGTGCCAATATGCACCTGGCCGGTGGCGCGATCGACAATCTTGGTCGAGGCGCCAATGAACACGCCCATCGACAGCACGGCCCCTTCGCAGACCCGCACGCCTTCGACCACTTCGCTGCGCGCGCCGATGAAACAGTTGTCCTCGATCACCACCGAACCGGCCTGCAGCGGCTCAAGCACGCCGCCGATCCCGACCCCGCCCGAAAGGTGGACGTTCTTGCCGATTTGAGCGCAGGAGCCAACCGTAGCCCAGGTATCGACCATGGTGCCATCACCGACATGGGCGCCGATATTGATGAAGCTGGGCATCACCACTACGCCGCGGCCGATGTGCGATCCGCGTCGCACCACCGCGCCGGGCACAATCCGGAAGCCGGCTTCGCGGAAGCGGTTCTCACCCCACCCGGCAAATTTGGAAGGCACTTTGTCAAAGGCGGGCGCGCCAGCTGCACCGCCCGGCACGACTTCATTGTCATTGAGCCGAAAGCTCAGCAACACGGCTTTCTTGAGCCACTGGTTGACTTGCCATCCACCGGCACCGTCCGGCTCGGCCACCCGGGCCTGTCCGTTATCGAGCAGGGCGAGCGCCGCTTCGACTGCATCGCGCACGTCAGAGCTGGCAGGGGTAACCGTGTCGCGCCGCTCCCAGGCGGCATCGATGGCAACGGCAAGGTCGGCGCTCATGGCGGTGCTCCAAACAGGCGGGCTTTGTCCGCCGCGCCTAGCCGGGTGGGGGCAGGCGGGCAAGCTTCGTCCATGGCGGCGACCACAAAAGAAATTCCCGGTTAAGAAAAGAAGTGGCATCATGATGCGAGTTGTTGGAGTTCGGTCGCATGGGTTTTTCATCCGGGGTAAGGGCGCGTCTGCCGATGGCTGGCGCGGTCGCCGTGTTCACGCTTGTCGCCGCTTGCGGCGGGGGTGGCGGATCGGTTGGCAGCACACCCGCCCCTCCGCCGAGCCCAGCCCCAACGCCGACCCCAGCGCCTAGTCCCACTCCGCCGCCTTCCCCGACGCCGACCCCAACGCCGTCGAGCAGCTTCATTACCAGCGAGTACAATCGCTCGACCGGACCGGCGCAGCACAGCGCCATCACCCCCTGGGCAGCCGGCTATAGCGGCACGGGGGTGACGATCGGCATCGTCGACACCGGGATTGACAGTGACAGCCCTGAATTCACCGGACGGCTTTCCCCGGCGTCGGCCGACGTCGCGGGCAATCGCGGCCTCGACAATCCGGACAGTGACCACGGCACCAACGTGGCCATGGTCGCCGCCGCGGCGCGGGACGGTACCGGCGTGGTCGGGATCGCCTTCAATGCCACAATCGCGATGTTCCGGGCGGATTCAGCGGGAACCTGTGCTGTCAATGCCCCCGACAACGACGACGATGGCTGCAAACTGGCGGATTCGGCTATCACACAGGGCGTGGACCGCGCAGTTGCAGCGGGGGCCAAGGTCATCAACCTGTCGCTGGGCGGTTCGTCGCCAACCTCCGCGCTGCGTGCGGCTGTGGTCCGCGCTGCTGCGGCCGGCGTCGTGGTCGTGGTTGCGGCCGGCAATGATGGCGATTCGACCAAGCCGGAAGATAATCCGAACAATCCGGATCCCTTTGCCACTGGCTTGCGGCAGGCCGGATCCGGCAATGTCATCATCGTTGGCTCGGTGGACAAGGACAATGTGTTCTCCGCCTTTTCCAACCGCGCGGGCAGCGAAGCGAGCTGGTTCCTGTCCGCCCGCGGGGAGCGGGTCTGCTGCGTTTACGAGAACGGCGTACTCAAGATCACCACCGAACCGGACGGCAGCCGGTTTCAGTTTGTCTTTTCGGGCACCAGTTTCGCCGCTCCGCAAGTGGCTGGGGCTGCTGCCCTGCTGTTTCAGGCCTTCCCCAACCTGACGGCAACCCAGGTGGTGGACCTGCTGCTGCGCACGGCCCGCGATGCCGGCGCGACCGGAACTGACTCCACCTATGGCCGCGGCCTGCTCGATCTGGCCGAAGCATTCCGGCCGCAGGGCACCACCAGCCTCGCCGGGACCGCCATTGCCATTCCGGCGGGCGATTCCACCGGGGTAACGTCTGGACCGATGGGCGATGCCGGCGGTGCCCAGGCGATCGAGGCAGTCGTGCTTGACAGCTATCAGCGTGCCTATGGGATGAACTTGGCTGCGGGCCTGCACGGCGCGCAGGTCCAGCCGCGGCTCGCCCCGGCGCTTGAAGCCAGCACCCGCAACCTGTCGCTCGGTGGTGGGCGGTTGGCGCTGGCCTTTTCGGTCGATGCCAGCGGCCGGATTGCCAGATTGCCCTGGACTGGCCAGCTGCGCCTGACCCGCGAACAGGCTGAACAGGCCCGCGTCCTCGCTGCGCGCGCGGTCATGCAGATCGCGCCGGGCCGGCAGATCGGCTTTGCCTTCGAACAGGGTGCAGACGGCCTGGTGGCGCAGTTGCAGGGACGGCAGCAGCCGGCCTTCCTGATCGCCCGTTCGCCGCTTGATGATCTTGGTTTCGGGGCCACCGGACAGGCCAGCTTTGCCTATCGTCATGCCCTTGGCCCCTGGGGTCTGACGATCAGTACCGAGCGCGCGGCGGCTCAGGCTCCATCGCGCTATTCCCTCGTCGACACGCCAACGAGCCGAATGCCTGGCGTTCCGGTCAGCCGACTGGGGCTGGCGCTTGATCGCCGGTTTGGCGAAGTCGATGCAGCGCTGGGTGCGAGCTGGCTGATCGAGCGGCAGTCCGTGCTCGGAGCGCGCTTCCATCAGGTCTTCGGCGCGACTGGCGCTGACAGTCTGTTTGTTGATGCCAGCGCCGGATGGCAGCTGGCCCCGCAATGGCGGCTGGGGGCGGCCTGGCGTACGGGTCTGACCTATGCGCGTGGCAGCGGTCTTGCGGGCGGCGGTTCGCGCATGGTCACTTCTGCCTGGGCGATCGACGCCCAACGCATGGGTCTGTTCGCCGCGGATGACAGCCTGGCCTTGCGCCTCTCGCAGCCGCTGCGGGTGGAGAACGGCGGGCTGATGCTTAACCTGCCGGTTGATTACTCCTATGCCACGCTTGCCCCGGTCTATGGCCAGCGCCTGCTCTCGCTTGCCCCCAAGGGTCGGGAACTCGATGCCGAACTGGCCTGGCGCGGGCGGCTCTTGCGGGGCTCGGCCACGGCCAGCCTGTTCTGGCGCAAGGACCCCGGCCACTATGCCAGCATGCCCGACGACCAGGGCGTCGCAGTGAGCTGGACGCGCCAGTTCTAGACAGAAGCCGGGCGGCCCGGCATGGCTGCAGGTATGACAGCAATGCTTCCTCCGCGCGCGCTTGAGGGCGTCAAGGTGCTCGACCTCTCGCGCGTGCTGGCCGGCCCCTGGTGCACCCAGATCCTTGCCGACCTTGGCGCCGAAGTGCTCAAGGTCGAACACCCTGGCCGCGGGGACGATACGCGCGCCTGGGGCCCGCCGTTCCTCAAGCTGCCTGATGGGACTGACGACAGCCAGGAAAGCGCCTATTACCTTTGCGCGAACCGCAATAAGCGCTCTGCCGCAATCGATCTGGCCAAGCCTGAAGGGGCCACGCTGATCCGGCGGCTGGCGGCCGCAGCGGACATTCTGGTTGAGAATTTCAAGGTTGGCGGCCTGGCCAAGTACGGGCTCGACTATGCCACGATTGCCGCGATCAATCCGCGGATCGTCTATTGCTCGATCACCGGATTTGGCCAGAACGGACCCTATACCCAGCGCGGCGGTTACGATTTCGTGGCGCAGGGCATGGGCGGGTTCATGTCTGTCACGGGTGAGGCGGACGGTGGCCCGCTGCGGGCCGGTGTTGCCATGGCTGATCTCTCGACCGGCAACTTTGCAGCAATCTCGATCCTGGCCGCGCTGCGCCACGCCGAACGGACCGGCGAAGGGCAGCAAATCGATATCTCACTTCTTGATACGCAGATCGCGATGATGGCCAACCAGGGCTCAAGCTATCTGGTCAGCGGTGTGGCGCCTGGACGGCTGGGTAACCGCCATCCGACCGTCGTGCCTTACACGACCTTCAAGGTGGCCGACGGGGTTTTGATCATCGCGGTCGGCAACGACCTGCAGTTTCGAGCCTTCTGCACGGAAATGGGAGTGCCCGAGCTGGGCAGCGATCCTCGCTTTGCCCTTGCCCGCGACCGGCTGATCAACCGCGACAAGATCGAGGCGATCGTGGCAGGGCTGGTCCAGCACGAGACCCGCGACACGCTGATCGAACGGCTGGAGGCGGCCGGTGTTCCGGTCGGGCCGGTCAACACGCTGGAGGATGTCTTCGCCGATCCTTTCGTTGCGGCGCGCGGCACGGTCCACCGCTTTGTTCGCGAGGACGGGGTGGAGATTCCCTCAGTCGCTTATCCGGGCAAGCTATCGCGTACGCCGGCACAGTTTGATCGACGCCCGCCGCGCGTAGGCGAGCACAGCCGCGAGCTGCTGGCCGAGTGGCTGGACATGGACGAGGCCGAATTCACCGCGCTGGCCGAGGTCGGAGCGGTGAAGGGCTAGGCTACATCCCCGCCTTCTTGGCAAATTCGAAAGCGCGATCGACCAGCGGCTGGACCCGTTCGGACTGGGCCTTGGCATGGGCCGAACTGGCCGTGCCATCGATCACCCGCTTCTTGATCCCCTGCAGAATGCCGGCCAGGCGGAAGAAGTTGTAGGCGAACAGCCAGTTCATGTCGGGTAGGCTGTCCCGCCCGGTGGCGGCGCAATAGCGCTCAACCACTTCCTCCAGTTCGGGGATACCCAGCGCCTTGCGATCAAGATCCTGCACGCCGGAACGGCCGCCATTGTCGGTCACCCAGGCCATGCAGACGTAGGAGAAATCGCCCAGCGGATCGCCCAAGGTTGAAAGCTCCCAGTCGAGCACGGCCAGCACTTCCGGCCGGTCTTTCGCCCAGATCATGTTGTCGATCCGGTAATCGCCGTGAACCACGCTGGTGCGGGTCTGTTCGGGCAGCGATTGCGGCAGCCATTCGATCAGCCGCTCCATATCGGGCATGTGCTCGGTTTCGGAGAGCTTGTACTGCTTGGTCCAGCGATCGACCTGACGGCCGAAATAATTGCCCGGCTTGCCGTAGTCGGACAGGCCAACCGCTTCGACATCAACCTGATGGAGCGCGGCCAGGGTGTCGATCATCGCAAAGTAGGTCTGGCGGCGGTATTCCGGAGCGGCGCCTGGCATGGCCCCGTCCCAGATCGTTTTCCCGTCTACCATGTCCATGATGTAGAACCATGAACCAACCACAGAATCGTCGGTGCACAACCCGAACTGGCGCGCGGCCGGAAAGCCGGCCCGGTTCAGCGCATTCTGCACCTTGTATTCGCGGTCGACCGCATGCGCGCTCGGCAGCAGCGGGCCGAACGGCTTGCGGCGCAGCACGTAATTGCCGCTTCCCGCCTCGATCTTGTAGGTTGGGTTGCTTTGCCCGCCTTTGAATTTGGTCAGATGCAGCGGCCCCTTGAAGCCCGCCACGTTGGCCTGCATCCACTCGGTCAACTTACCTTCGTCAAGCCGGTCGGCACCCTCGGGTTCGACCGTGCCGACAAAGGCTTCATCCGCATTGATCGCTTCGGTCATACTGTGGCCCTTACTGGTCGAAGACGATCACCGAGCGGGCGGAATGGCCACCCTTCATCTTCTCGAAGCCTTCGTTGATTTGCGAAAGCGGGATGCGCTCGGCAATGATCGTGTCGAGATCGAGCAGCCCACGCATGTAGAAATCAACCAGGCGTGGCATATCGACCGGGAAGTGGTTCATCCCCATGATCGCGCCCTGCAGCTTCTTGCCCGACAGCAGGTCCATGGCGCCGAGGCCGACCGAATGGTTGAGCGGCATCATGCCCAGGATCGTGGCCGTGCCGCCTCGGCGCAGCGACTTGACCGCGAGTTCGCCCGAAGCCGGACGGCCGACAGCTTCGATCGCGTGATCGACCCCGCCCTTGGTCAGTTCAAGAATTTGCGCGGCGGCATCGTCGGCCAGGGCATCGACGGTGTGGGTCGCGCCCAGCTTCATCGCCAGTTCGCGCTTTTCCGGCATCGGATCGGCAGCGATGATCTTGCCCGCCCCGGCGATCTTGGCGGCGTTGACGGCCGCCAGGCCGAC
>JBIIDJ010000071.1:0-13000 GCA_044238415.1 Novosphingobium sp. | reverse complement strand
CAAGTTCGGCCTTGATCCCGCCCGGCACCGCCGGCTTGGCCCCGGTCAGCTTGCCATCGGCAAACTTGGTGGAGGGCGCAGCGGGGAGCACGTCGGTTCCTTCAGCAAAGGCCACTGCACCGCGCGCCTCGCCCGCCGCGATCTGCGGCAGGTACTTGGCGGCCAGGTCTGTCTTGCCGGATGCAACAAGTGCGTGGGTCACACCATAGCCGGGGGTCAGGAAAGGCGCGCCGGCGGTCGCCGCACCACTCGCCTGGGCGACAAGGCCCAGTTCGATCAAGCCCAGGCCCAGTCCGCCATGCTCTTCCGGCACGGCCAACGCAGTCCAACCCTGCTCCACTGCGGTATCCCAGAACGGGGCATCGTGTTCGCCCACCTGTTCCAGCAGCTTCAGCAGGCGGTCCTTGCTCGCCCGGGCATCGAGCACGCGGCGCGATTCGGTCGCAATTGCCTGTTGGCCTTCATCGTAAAGGATTGACATATAGTCCTTTCCTGTCTTCGAATGGCGCGCGACCGGATTTAGCCCGAACCGCTGCACCGATGATTTAATCGAACGATTAAACGCTTGCCACGCGACCGACAAGTGGGCTTTCGGTCAGGCTGCCGGTGGTTGGATCACAGACCGCGCTCGGAAATCCAGCCGCGCACTATGCCAACCGCCTCGGGCAACAGGTCCGGACGTGAGGTATAGTAATGATCAGCGCCCACCACATCGCGATAGGTCTTGTCCGGGCTGCCCAGCGCTTCGAACAGCCGGTGGGCATGGCTGGGCGTGCAGGCCAGGTCAGCCGTGTTGTTGAGCACCAGCGATGGTACCGAAATCCGCGCGCCATTGGTCAGCCCGTTGGCATTGCTGGCCGAATGGCTCCACTGCGACAGCCAGGACCGCGCCGTGGTGAACCGCGCCAGGCCAACCGGGCCATCATTCACGATCCGGGGATCGCCAAGATAGCAAGTGTAGGGTTCGCGGTCTGACGGGTCCTGCGCGGGATCGAGCCAGCGCACGTCGCACATCGTGCCTTGGACGGTGAAGCAGCGCTCGCCATCAGCGACGCGCGAGGCGCGAACCTCGGCCAGCATGGCTCTCGCGCGCTCCGTTATGCGGTTATTGCGGGCGATCTGCGCGGCGCGGAAGCGGGCGACGAACTCAGCCGTAAACGGGGCCTGGTTTGGGCAATCGGGGTGATGGATATCGAGTTCGATATCGCGCGCGAACGGCCGGTCCTCATCCACTACCGAAGGGTCAAGCCATTCGGTCATTGTCACTGCTCGGCTGATGTGCGCGGCCAGCAGCATGACCCCGTCGGCCGGTTGCAGCCCCGCACTAACGAGATCGACTGCATCGCCCGCCGGAGTGTGGGTGATCGTCGGGTTCTCTGCCTGGTCCTGATAGAACAACGAGAGCGAGCCCCCACCGGACCAGCCGCCCAGCACCACCTTCTCGTAACCGAAGCGACGCTTGCAGTCGGTGATCGCGGCGCCGAGATCGAGCACGCACTTTTCCATGATCAGCGCCGTGTCGTTGCCGCGATAGCGCGGGTTCACATAGATCACGTGGCTCCCCGAATGGGCCAGAGCCGAAACCAGCGGCAGGAAGGAACCGCCGCCGATCGGATGCGAAAAGACGATCGCAGTCTGCGCGCGCTCGCTGCCCTCGGGCCTGATCCGCATGCATTCGATGAACACGCGACCCGTGGGCCCGCCATAGGTTTCCTTCAATGGCGATGGGTCCTTGTAGATGAAGCCATAAGGCTCGCGAACGATCGACATCGATTCTGCTTCCTCTCACATTCCAGCGTGGATAGGATTTCGCCGCTTGTCGAGACGGGAGAGCAAGGATGCGTGTGCAGCAGCCGGACGGGATTCACCACATCGCGATCATGAGCGCGGACATGAAGGCCCAGCTTACCTTCTTCACCCAGGTCATGGGCTTTCCGCTCAAGGGCCTGTTCGAGATGCACGGGGTGCCGGGCGGCAGGCACGCCTTTCTGGAAATGGGACCAGACAGCTATTTCTCAGTGGTGGAACTGGCCGGGATCAGCGAAGTACCCAGCACCATCGGGATAACCCACGCTGGGACTGGCGCGGGCAAGTGCGCGGCCGGCACCATGCAGCACATCGCCTTTCGCGTGCCCGACGAGGACGGCCTGATCGCCATGCGCGACCGCATCCGCAGCCACGGCGTGCCGGCCATCGGCCCGATCGGCCACGGCTTCTGCAAGTCGATCTATTTCGCCGGACCGGAAGGACTTACGCTGGAAGTCTCGACCCAGGTCGCCCCGCTTGATCCCGCGCGCTGGGTCGATCCGGCGATACTGGAAGCGTGCGGTATCTCGGGTACCGAGGCCGAAACCATGCTCAATCCGCCGACATGCCAACCGGACGGACCGGTGGCGCAGCCAGCCTATGATCCCGCCGTCCCCAATCTGGCCTATCCACCCGCAGCACTGAAGGCAATGCTGGCCGCGCCGGATGCCGCGATCACGGCCCAGGGCACTTACGACGAACCGCCGGTTCCCGCCTGACGCCCCCGTGACACCCCTTGCCTTGAAGCGCCCTGACCCCTAGCGGCTCCGGCAACAGCGCAAGGAGTCGAACATGGTCCCCCGTTATGCCCGCCCCGCGATGGTTGCCATCTGGGAGCCGGAAGCGCGCTTTCGCATCTGGTTCGAGATCGAGGCCCATGCCACCCAGAAACTGGGCGAACTGGGTGTGGTGCCGCCGAGCGGTGCCAAGGCATTGTGGGACTGGTGGGCGACGGGTCCGACGATCGATGTGGCAGCGATCGACGCGATCGAGGCGGTCACCAAGCATGATGTAATCGCCTTCCTTGACTGGGTAGCCCAGCAGGTCGGCCCCGAGGCGCGCTTCATGCACCAGGGCATGACCAGCAGCGACGTGCTCGACACCACGCTTGCCGTGCAGCTTGCGCGGGCCAGCGACATACTGTTGGCCGACCTCGACGAACTGCTGGCCGCGATCAAGCGCCGCGCTTACGAACACAAGTACACTCCCACCATCGGTCGCAGCCACGGCATCCATGCCGAGCCGACCACCTTCGGCAAGAAGCTGGCCGAAGCCTATGCCGAATTTACCCGCTGCAAGGCTCGGCTGATTGCCGCCCGCGCCGAAATCGCGACCTGCGCGATCTCGGGGGCAGTCGGCACTTTCGCCAACATCGATCCGGCGGTTGAGGAATATGTCGCGGACCAGCTTGGCCTTGCACCCGAGCCGGTTTCGACCCAGGTGATCCCCCGTGACCGCCACGCGATGTTCTTTGCAACGCTCGGCGTGATCGCCTCGTCAATCGAACGCCTTGCGGTCGAGATCCGCCACCTGCAGCGGACCGAGGTGCTGGAAGCGGAAGAGTACTTCTCGCCCGGCCAGAAGGGTTCCAGCGCCATGCCGCACAAGCGCAACCCGGTGCTGACCGAGAACCTGACAGGCCTTGCCCGCATGGTCCGCTCCGCCGTTACCCCGGCGCTCGAAAACGTGGCGCTGTGGCACGAACGCGACATTTCGCATTCGTCGGTCGAACGTTTTATCGGCCCGGACGCCACGATCACGCTGGATTTCGCACTTGCCCGTCTGACTTCGGTGATCGACAAACTGGTTGTCTATCCCGAACGGATGCAGAAGAACCTCGACAAGATGGGTGGGCTGGTCCACTCGCAGCGGGTCCTGCTGGCGCTCACCCAAGCTGGCCTTGAGCGCGATGCCGCCTACCGCCTGGTCCAGCGCAACGCGATGAAGGTTTGGGAATCGGATGGCCAGCTCAACCTGCTTGAACTGCTCAAGGCCGACCCGGAGGTGACCACCGCGCTATCCTCGGCGGAGCTCGAGGAAAAGTTCAACCTCGATTATCACTTCAAGGCCATCGATACGATCTTCGCCCGCGTTTTCGGGGAGTAACTTGCCCTCGCCTGGCATCGCGCCTAGCATCGCGCGACTAAGTGCTGGTGGCTACGGAGACTAAGGCCAATGCAGATAATCCGCACGGTGATCTGGGTACTGGTGCTCGTGGTGCTGGGGCTGTTCACTCTGAACAACTGGCAGCCAGTCGAAGTGAAGCTATGGGAAGGAATCATCCTTGAAACCAAGCTGCCAGCACTGGTCCTGACCTCGTTCCTGATGGGCTTCCTGCCAATGTGGCTGCTGCACAAGGGTGTGCGCTGGCGGCTCAACCGGCGGATCGGACTGATGGAAAACACCGTGAAGGCCAGCTCGATGGGCCCTCCAACCGCCGTTGCCACTACCACGCAGCTGGAAGCTGAAGCCGGCAAGACCGGGGACCCTGCCTGACCATGGCGAACCCGATCTTTCTTGCCCTCGATGTTCCCCGGCTAGACGCAGCCGAAGCCTTGGCCCGCAAGGTCCGAGGCCATGTCGGCGGGCTCAAGCTGGGCCTGGAGTTCTTTTGCGCCCACGGCCACCACGGGGTTCATGAAATAGCCAAGATCGGACTGCCGATCTTTCTCGATCTCAAACTGCACGACATTCCCAACACCGTGGCTGCGGCGATGCAGGCAATTCACGTGCTGGAGCCGGCTATCGTCACGGTTCACGCTGCTGGCGGCCGCGCAATGATGGAAGATGCCAAGGCGGCTGCGGGCGAGCATACCAAGGTTGTTGCCGTGACCATGCTGACCAGCCTTGACGAGAGCGATCTGGCCGCCACCGGAATTGGCGGAAGCGCGCATGACCAGGTTATGCGGCTGGCCGATTTGGCCCATCAGTCCGGGCTCGACGGGATTGTCTGCTCGGGACAGGAAGTGGGTGCGGTTCACCGTCAGTGGAAGGACGGGTTCTTTGTCGTCCCCGGCCTGCGTCCGGCGGGCGAGGCAATGGGTGACCAGAAGCGCGCGGTAACCCCGCGCCAGGCCCGCGATGCGGGAGCATCGGTGCTGGTGATTGGCCGTCCGATCAGCCGGGCCGAGGATCCGGTGGCTGCGGCCCGCGCGATCGAGGCGACACTCTAGCATTCACCGCGCGGACAGCTTCGGAGGTGCATGGGGGAACGATAAGGAGAACCTCATGAAATCCCTGCGTTTTGCTTTTGCCCCGCTTGCTTTCGCACTAAGTCTGCCGAGCACTGCCGCAATCGCCCAGAATGACAGCCAGCTTACCGCCATAGCCCCCACCTCCACCCTGCTGGCGATTACCGCCGAGGCGCGTTCTGCGCGCAAGCCGGATCTGGCGGTATTCAGCGCTGGTGTGGCCAGCCAAGGCAAGACCGCTGCTGCTGCCCTCGCCGCGAATTCGGCGGACACGAACCGGGTCATTGCGGCGCTCAAGGCCGCCGGGATCGCCGACCGCGATATCCAGACCAGCAATCTCAACCTTAACCCGGTTTATGCCCAGCCGGTGATCGATCCTAACGGCCAAATGGAAAACCAGGAGCCACGGATCATCGGCTATCAGGCCAGCAACCAGGTCAGTGTGCGCCAGCGCAACCTGACCCAGTTCGGCCGCGTGCTTGATACGCTTGTCAGCGCCGGGGCCAACCAGATCAACGGGCCTTCGTTCGACTTGGAAAACAGTGATGCGGCGATGGACGAGGCGCGCACTGCCGCAATGGCCAAGGCGCGCCAGCGGGCCGAGCTATACGCCCGGGCGGCAGGACTGAAGGTCAAGCGGATCGTTGCGATCAGCGAAGCCGGGGGCTTCATCCCGCCGATGCCTGCCATCTATGCCAAGGCGGAGATAGCACCTGGCAGCGCGCCAACGCCGATTTCGGCTGGTGAGGTCGCCCTTACCGCCACTGTCTCTGTCCAGTTCGAACTGGCGCCATAAGTCTTGACCGGCTACGGGGGCGGCCATGCCCGCCCCCCAAATCAAGATCTGCGGTATCACCACCACCGATGCGCTCGACGCGGCGATTGCCGCCCGGGCCGAGTTCGTGGGCTTCAATTTCTATCCCCCCAGCCCTCGTTTCCTGGCGCCGAACAAAGCGACCGAACTGGCGGCGCGATCGGATGGTCGGATCAAGCGCGTCGGCGTGTTTGTTGCTGCTAATGATGCCGCCTTGGCGGATGCGGTCAGCGCTGCCCGGCTCGATGCCATCCAACTCCACGGCGGGGAAAACCCGGCGCAGGCCGCAGCGATCAGGGCACGCTTCGGGCTGCCGGTCTGGCAAGTCCTCAGTGTGACGAGCGCCGCCGATATTGCCAAGGCTGAGGCCTATGCCGGGGCAGCCGATTTCATCCTGTTCGACGCCAAGACACCCAAGGGCACGCTGCCCGGCGGCATGGGGCTTGCCTTCGACTGGTCGCTCCTGGCCGGGTATCGTGGAGCGCTGCCCTGGGGCCTGGCCGGGGGGCTGACGCCTGGCAATGTGGCCGATGCCATCCGCATTTCCGCAACGCCACTGGTCGATGCGGCCTCGGGCGTGGAGAGCAGTCCCGGAATCAAAGACCCAGCGCTTATTGCTGCATTCTGTGCCGCAGTACGTTCGGCCTAACCCCGCACTCGCTTAACCGACCCGAACTGGACTTTGGCCCGCTGGACAGCGCTCGCCCGCCGTGCCAAGCGCCTGTCCGTCATGACCGCAGCCAACTCCTATCGCAACCAGCCCGATGATCGCGGCCACTTCGGCCAGTTTGGCGGGCGCTATGTCGCCGAAACGCTGATGCCGCTGGTGCTGGACCTGGAGCGCGAATACCGCGCGGCCAAGGCCGATCCGGCGTTCCAGGCCGAATTCGACGACCTGCTGGAACATTATGTCGGCCGCCCCAGCCCGCTCTATTTCGCCCCGCGCCTGACGGAGGAGCTGGGCGGCGCGCAGATCTGGTTCAAGCGCGACGAGCTGAACCACACCGGCGCGCACAAGATCAACAATTGCATCGGCCAGATCCTGCTGGCGATCCGCATGGGCAAGACCCGGATCATCGCCGAGACCGGCGCAGGCCAGCATGGCGTTGCTACGGCCACGGTCTGCGCGCGCTTCGGCCTGCCCTGCGTGGTCTACATGGGCGCGACCGATGTGGCTCGCCAGGCGCCCAACGTGTTTCGGATGAAGCTGCTCGGCGCAGAAGTCGTCCCGGTAACCTCGGGCGCGGCGACGCTGAAAGACGCGATGAACGAGGCGCTGCGCGACTGGGTCGCCAACGTCCACGACACCTTCTACATCATCGGAACCGCCGCCGGCCCGCACCCCTATCCGGAGCTGGTCCGCGATTTCCAGTCCGTGATCGGCAAGGAAGCCCGCGCGCAGATGCTGCAGCGCACCGGCCGCCTGCCCGACGTGCTGGTCGCCGCGATCGGTGGCGGCAGCAACGCCATCGGCCTGTTCCACCCGTTTCTCGACGATCCTTCGGTCAAGATGCTCGGCGTCGAAGCGGCCGGACACGGCCTCGACAAGGAGCACGCTGCGTCGCTCGCGGGCGGACGCCCCGGCATCCTCCACGGCAACAAGACCTACCTGCTGCAGGACGAGGACGGCCAGATCACCGAAGGCCACTCGATCAGCGCAGGGCTGGACTATCCGGGCATCGGGCCGGAGCATTCCTGGCTCAAGGAAATCGGCCGGGTCGAATATACCAGCGTCACCGATACCGAGGCGCTCGAAGGCTTCCAATTGCTCTGCCGCACCGAAGGGATCATCCCCGCGCTTGAGCCGAGCCACGCCATTGCCGCCGTGACGAAGGTTGCCCCGACGATGGACAAGGACCAGATCGTGCTGGTCAACCTCTGCGGCCGCGGCGACAAGGACATCTTCTCGGTCGCGGAGCACCTGGGGGTGAAGCTGTGACCCGCCTTTCCGCCGCTTTTGCCAAGGGCCGCCCGGCCCTCGTCACTTTCGTCACCGGTGGTGATCCGACGCCCGCTGCTACGCCCGCGATCCTCGATGCGCTGGTGGCTGGCGGGGCCGACGTGATCGAGCTAGGCATGCCCTTCACCGATCCGATGGCCGATGGCCCGGCGATCCAGAAGGCCAACCTGCGCAGCCTGGGCGCTGGCACCCGCACTGCCGATATCCTGCGCATCGCCGCCGATTTCCGCGCACGTCATCCGGACGTGCCGCTGGTGTTGATGGGCTATGCCAATCCGATGACCATTCGCGGGCCGGAATGGTTCGCCGACCAGTGCGCCGCTGCAGGTGTTGATGGCGTGATCTGCGTCGACATTCCGCCCGAAGAAGACCCGGAGCTTGGCCCGGCCCTGCGCGCCAAGGGCATTTCGCTGATCCGGCTGGCCACCCCCACCACCGATGACGCGCGGCTGCCGGCGGTGCTGGAGGGCTCGTCGGGCTTCCTCTATTACGTCTCGGTCGCCGGGATTACCGGCATGCAGCAGGCTGCCGTGGGTTCGATTGCCGAGGCGATGGCGCGGATCAAGGCCAAGACCGACATCCCGGTTGCCGTCGGCTTTGGCGTGCGCACCCCCGAACAGGCCGCCGCCTTTGCCAAGGTGGCGGATGGCGTGGTCGTCGGTTCGGCACTGGTCGATCTGGTCGGCCAGCATGGCGCCGATGCCGCCGGGCCGGTGCAGGAATTGACGGCAGCATTGGCTGCGGCCGTTCATTCGGCTAGAGACTGACCTATGAGCTGGCTCAATCGCGTTCGCAAAGCGCTGCCCTTCAAGGACAAGCGTGACACCCCGGACAACCTCTGGATCAAGTGCCCTTCGTGCAGCGAAATGCTGTTCACCAAGGAGTATGAGGAAAACCTGAGCGTCTGCCCCCGCTGCGAACACCACGGACGGATCGGGGCCGACGCGCGCTTTACCCAGCTGCTCGATCCCGGTTTTGAGGTGCTGCCAACGCCAAAGGTCAAGGAAGACCCGCTCAAGTTCAAGGATTCGAAGAAGTATCCGGACCGGCTCAAGGCCGCCCGTGCCGCCAACCCGCATCCCGATGCGCTGACCAATGCCCTGGGCAGCATTGGCGGGCACAAGGCCGTGCTGGGCGTACAGGACTTTGCCTTCATGGGCGGATCGATGGGCATGGCCGTGGGCGCGGCCTTCGTGGCCGGGGCTGACAAGGCGCTCAAGGAAAAGTGCGCTTACGTGATCTGCACCGCTGCGGGCGGCGCGCGGATGCAGGAAGGCATCCTCAGCCTGATGCAGATGCCCAAGACGACCGTTGCGGTGCGCCGGCTCAATGCCGCTGGCTTGCCCTATATCGTCGTGCTGACCGATCCGACCACTGGCGGCGTCACCGCCAGCTATGCCATGCTAGGCGATGTCCAGATTGCCGAGCCGGGCTGCCTGATCGGCTTTGCTGGCCAGCGCGTGATCCAGGATACGATCCGCGAAAAGCTGCCCGAAGGGTTCCAGCGCGCCGAATACCTGCACGAGCACGGCATGGTCGACACGGTGGTCCACCGCCGCGACCTGAAGGATCAGCTGGCGCTGGTGCTGGATTACCTGGGGGCTGCCAAGGCGGCCTGACCCCGGTGCGCGATTTTGCCACGTCCGACAGCCCGCGCGTGCAGGCCCAGCTTGACCGGCTGGGCGCCCTGTCCGTGCCCGAAGGGCGGCTGGGGCTGGAGACGATCCGTACGCTGCTCGCGCGCCTCGGCGATCCGCACAAGCGCCTGCCGCCGGTGTTCCATGTCGCCGGGACCAACGGCAAGGGCAGCACTTGTGCCATCCTGCGTGCCATGCTGGAGGCGGAAGGCTACCGGGTCCACGCCACGATCAGCCCGCACCTGGTACGCTACAATGAACGCATCCGGCTGGCCGGACACTTGATCGACGATGACCGCCTGGCCGGTGTGCTGGCCGAGGTGCTCGACCTGGGCGCGGACCTCAACCCCAGCTTCTTCGAAGTGACCATCGCCGCCGCCTTTGCCGAGTTCGCGCGGGTTCCAGCCGATGCCTGCGTGGTCGAGGTGGGGATGGGTGGCCGGTTCGACGCGACCAATGTGCTGGGGCCAGAGGTGTTGGCGGCCTGCGGGATTGCCGCGCTGGGTCTGGATCACGAACGCTTCCTGCTTGCCCCTGAGGACGGCGTGCCGACTGTGCCGCTGGAACGCATCGCCTTTGAAAAGGCCGGGATCGCCAAGCCCGGTGTACCGCTGGTGACGCAGGAATACGCGACCGGCATGACCAAGGCCGTGCTTGACCAGGCGATGCGGGCCGGGGCCCGGCCGGCCCTGCGCGGGCTGGACTGGTTTGCCGAGGTCGGGGAAACAATCGCCTATCGCGACCGACACGGCAAACTCGACCTGCCGCTGCCGGTACTGGCCGGGCCGCACCAGGCCGACAACGCTGCGCTGGCTGTAGCAATGCTGCGTCACCAGAACGCGCTGGCAGTCTCCGAGGCTTCGATCCGCCAGGGTCTGGCTTCGGCCAAGTGGCCCGCCCGCCTGCAACGGCTAAAGTCGGGGCCGCTGATCGGTACCCGCGAGGTTTGGCTGGACGGTGGTCACAACCCGTCGGCGGGCACAGCTCTGGCCCGGCATTTTCAGCACCGCCGGTTTCACTTGATCATCGGCATGCTGGCCAACAAGGACCCGGCCGCCCTCACCGCACCCCTCGCTGCCAATGCCGCGTCGATTTCAGCTGTCCCGGTGCCGACGCATGAATGGCATCCGGCGGAAGCCTTTGGCCCGGCGGCGGTGGCCTACGCTGACGCACCCGCGGCCCTCGCCGCCCTGCCCCAGGACGGCCTGCCCGTACTGATCGCGGGGTCGCTCTACTTATCCGGGGAAATGCTGCGGCTTAACGGCGAACTGCCGGACTGATCAGCCCGGCTTTTCGGCATCGATCCCCGCGCTGCCCATCGCAGCATCGACCAGCCCGGTCCGGCTCATCCACCAGAACAGTACGATGCCCGGCACGGCCAGCAGTGTAGTGAGCAGGTAAAAGTTCACGTAGCCCATCCCCTCAATCAAGCCGCCTGCGGTCGTACCCGTTACGAGCCGGCCCACCACGCTCGCCCCGGCCGAGATCAGGGCATATTGGGCGGCGGTAAAGCGCAGGTCGCAGAGTGCCGAAAAGTAGGCGACCACGACCACCCCGCCGAAGCCGGAAGCAGCGTTCTCAAACCCAATGGCGGCAGCCATGCCGAGGTTCGAATGGCCCGCCACCGCCAGCCCGGCAAAGCTGAGGTTTGAAATACACATCAGTACAAGCGCGATCAGCACTGACTTCTTCAGGCCAAGCCGGGCATAGGCCACCCCGCCAATGAAGATGCCGATCAGATAGGCCCAGAAGCCCACGCCAACATCGTAAATCGCGATCTCGTCATTGCTGAAGCCCAGATCGTCGAACAGCAGACGGAAGGTCAGGTTGGCCAAGGTATCGCCGATCTTGTGGACCAGGATGAAAAGCAACACCAGCAAGGCACCATTGCGCTGGAAGAACTCGGCAAATGGACCGGCAATCGAAGTCCAGACTTCGCCCAGACCGCGCCGCGCCGCAGCCGCGCGGTGGCGGGTTGGTTCACCCATGAACAGCGCGGTCAACATCGCCGGCAGGGCAAAACTCGCGCAGGCGATGTAGGCCATCGACCAGTCGTACCGGGCCGCTACCACCAGCGCGAGGGCACCAGCGCCGGCTGAGCCGATCCGCCAGCCATACTGGCTCATCCCCGAGCCAGTACCGAGCTGATAGGGCTTGAGCGTCTCGATCCGGTAGGCATCGATCACGATGTCAAAGGTCGCACCGGCAATCCCGACCAGGATTGCAGCGGTGGCCGTGGCGGCAATGTCTGCGCTGGGATCGATCAACGCCAGATTGATCACAGCGGCGATTACGCCGAGCCCTGCCACGATCATCCACGAGACCCGCTGGCCCAGCCGGCCTATGATGGGCAGGCGCACGCCATCGACGATCCAGGCCCAGAAGACCTTCAGATTGTAGACCAGAAAGGCCAGCGTGAAGGCGGTAACTGTCTTCTTGTCGATCCCGTCCTGCGCCAGCCGCGTCGTCAGCGTCGCGCCGATCATCGCATAGGGAAAGCCCGAGGAAACACCCAGGAAGAACGCGGCAAGCGATTCCTTCTCAAGATAGGGCTTGATCGAGCCCAGCAGGCTGCGGTCGCCCGACGCTACGGATTGACTGGCTTCGTTCACAGCGCTTGCTCCCCGCTCGATTTCGGGCGAACCTAGCGTGGGAATGGAGGATTGGTAGCCCAGATGGCGACAGCATCCACAATACCGGGCAGCAGCCCAACGCCAGGCCAGCTCGCTCTGGCCCAGGCGATTGCCGCTGGTTGCACCCGCCCGGCAAACGGCATCAGCCATGTGCCAGCCAGCGTCTATACCGATCCGGCACACTGGGCGCGGGAACAGGCGGCGCTGTTCGGCCGGCTGCCGCAAGTGCTTTGCCCGTCCGCTTTGCTGCCCGAACCAAACATGTCGGTGCCACACGATGCCACCGGCCGTCCGTTGCTGATCACGCGTGATGGCGACGGGCAGATCCATGTCTTCCTGAACGTCTGCAGGCATCGCGGGACGCGGCTGGTTGAAGGACAGGACGTGCAGTGCGGCAAGCGGTTGACTTGCCCCTATCACGCCTGGACCTATGCCACCGATGGCCGCCTGCTTGCCCTGCCCCGGCCGGATACGTTCCCGGGGCTCGACAAGGCCGGTTATGGCCTGGCCGAATTGCCCAGTTGCGAGGCAGGCGGGCTGATCTGGTATGCGCCGGTCCCCGATGCCGATTTCAGCGATGCGATCACACTCGGCGCCGATTTCGATGCCTTCGCCATGCGGGAGCTGCATCTCTTTGCGCGCAAGACCCATGACGTTGCTTCCAACTGGAAGCTGATCATGGACGCCTTCCTGGAAAGCTACCACGTTGCCCGGCTCCATGCCGCGACAATCGGCCCGTTCTTCAAGGACGGGGTGACCAGCGGTGACCAGATCGGGCCGCACCAGCGCAGCCTCGTCGCCCGTGCTGCGGAGCTCGACGGGATCGATCTGGCAGATATGACCGCGCTTCGCCGCATCGGCACATTTGCCTACCAACTGTTCCCGGCAACGGTACTCGTCATCAGCCCGGACTACATCAACGTCATGGCGCTCTGGCCACAGGGGCATGACCACACGCT
>JBIIDJ010000152.1:0-3712 GCA_044238415.1 Novosphingobium sp. | reverse complement strand
GCCTATCACGTGTGGATGGCGGGTTATGCTGCCGATCTGGCCGAGGGCAAGCGCCGCTACACTGGCAAGCGGCTGCGGATGCTGAACGAGGTGCCGGGCATTGCCGCAGCGCTGATCGTGATAACGGTGATCGTGGTCCGGAACATCTGATCTGCCGCACGCCCGGCGTTGACCGAGCCGGGCTTAAGGCCTATCTGCAGAACGTCGGCACCGGCGCGCGCTCATGACGCGCCACGATCCGCTTTCTCCAAGCCCTTCGATCGACCGGCCATTACAGCCCAGCGCAATTGCGCAAGTTTCGGAAATACAACGACAATGCACCTTAAAGAACTTAAGAAGAAAACCCCCGCCGAGCTGGTCGAAATGGCCGAAGAGCTTGAGGTTGAAGCCGCATCGACGATGCGCCGGCAGGACCTGATGTTCGCGATCCTCAAGGAACTGGCTGAGGATGGCGAAGAAATCATCGGGCAGGGCACAATTGAAGTGCTGGCCGATGGCTTCGGCTTTCTGCGCAGCCCGGAAGCGAACTATCTCGCCGGTCCTGACGATATCTATGTCTCGCCCAACCAGGTTCGCAAATGGGGCCTGCGCACCGGCGATACGGTGGAAGGCGAAGTCCGCGCGCCCAAGGATGGTGAGCGCTATTTCGCGATCACCAAGCTGATCAGCGTCAACTATGATGATCCCGAAGCAGTCCGTCACCGGGTCAATTTCGATAACCTAACCCCGCTCTATCCGGACGAGCGCCTCAACCTTGATACTGTCGATCCGACGGTAAAGGACAAGTCGGCCCGGGTGATCGATATCATCAGCCCTCAGGGCAAGGGCCAGCGCGCCCTGATCGTCGCACCGCCGCGCACCGGCAAGACCGTGCTGCTGCAGAACATCGCCAAGGCGATTACAGACAACCATCCGGAAGTGTTCCTGCTAGTGCTGCTGGTTGATGAGCGGCCCGAGGAAGTGACCGACATGCAGCGCTCGGTGAAGGGCGAGGTGATCTCCTCCACCTTCGATGAGCCCGCCACTCGCCACGTCCAGGTCGCCGAAATGGTGATCGAGAAGGCCAAGCGCCTGGTCGAACACAAGCGCGATGTGGTGATCCTGCTCGATTCAATCACTCGCCTGGGCCGCGCCTATAACACCGTGGTGCCAAGCTCGGGCAAGGTTCTGACCGGCGGTGTTGACGCCAACGCCCTGCAGCGCCCCAAGCGCTTCTTCGGCGCGGCGCGCAACATTGAGGAAGGCGGTTCGCTCTCGATCATTGCCACCGCGCTGATCGATACCGGCAGCCGCATGGACGAAGTGATCTTCGAAGAGTTCAAGGGCACCGGCAACTCGGAAATCGTGCTTGACCGCAAGGTGGCGGACAAGCGCATCTTCCCGGCGCTCGATGTCGGTAAGTCCGGCACCCGTAAGGAAGAGCTGCTGGTCGGCAAGGACAAGCTCAGCAAGATGTGGGTGCTGCGCCGCATCCTGATGCAGATGGGCACGATCGACGCGATGGAATTCCTGCTCGACAAGATGAAGGATTCCAAGACCAACGAAGATTTCTTCGCGACAATGAACCAGTAAGGGCAGCGCGCGGGCGGCGGTGCTATCCCGCCGCCTGCAGCTGTGCGGCCATCATCTCCCACAGCTTGTTGACCGCCTTGACCGGGCGGACCATCACTTTGAAATCGATGATTTTTCCAGCTTCGTCAAAGCGGATGAGGTCGATCCCATTAACGTGGATGCCGTCGATTTCGCAGGTGAATTCAAGCAGGACGTCATTGCCCTCCACGATCTCGCGGACATAGGTGAAGCTGTCATTGCCCAGCACCTTGGCGGCGCTCAACAGGTAGAGCATGACCTTTGCCTTGCCCGCCTGCGGGCTGTGCACCACCGGGGAGTGGAACGCGGCATTATCGGCGATCAGGGCTGATAGTAGATCAGGATCACCACCGCTTTGCATATAGGCGTGCCAGGCGGCAACTCCGGGATGGCTGGACATGGCACTGCTCCTTGCGGCCGATTCCTGCCGGTTGTGCCGTGACTTGCGCAAAAGTTCCAGCCTGACCTATGCTTGGCCATGAGCAGCGAACGAAGCGCCACGATTGCACAGGGAATGCAGGCCTTGGCAGCGCGCCACATGGTGCGGGCCGCAGAATTGTTGCGCGAGGCTGCAGCGGGCGATCCGCCGGAGGATTTCCCCTGGCTTGGCCTGGCCAATGCAGAGCTCGCCCTGGGCCGGAACGATGCGGCCGAAGCGGCAGTTGATCGTCAGCTGGACCGTGCCATCCGTGATGTTGGTGCGCTGTTGCTGAAGGGCCTGCTGCGCGAACAGGCGGGCGATGCCCGGGCCGCGACCAGTTTTTATCGCACAGCCCTGGCCCAGATTGCTTTTGACGGCCAGATTCCGCCAGCATTGCGCCAACTGGCGGCGCGGGGTGAAGCGTTTGTGGCGGCTTCGGCCGGCGACTTCACCAGCCACCTGCTCGCCGAACTGGGTGACGAGCTTTCGTCCACGATGCAGGAAGCGGTCGAACTGTTGACCGGCAAGCGGCAGATCTATCTGCAGGAACCAAAGGTGTTTTATTACCCCGGTTTACCCCAGCGCCGGTTCTGGGGCCCGGAAGAGTTTCCCTGGCTGGAGGACATGCTGGGCCACCTTCCGGCCATGCAGGCCGAGCTCGCAGAAGTGATCGAAACCGGTGATGCCGGGTTCGACCCCTATGTTCGCCATGATCCCAATCGCCCGGCACCAGCCAATCACTTGCTTGGTAAGGAGGACTGGTCAGCCTTACATTTCTGGCGGGATGGGTCGGTCGTGGAAGAGAATGCCGCGCGCTGCCCTGCGACCATGGCCGCGCTGGCCTGCGCGCCCTTGCCCCAGATCCCGGGCCGGTCACCCAATGCCCACTGGTCAAGCCTGCTGCCTGGCACCCACATCAAGCCGCACTCAGGGATGCTCAATACCCGGTTGATCTGCCACATCCCGATCCTGACCGCGCCGGACTGCTGGCTGCGGGTGGGCAGCGAGACGCGTGGCTGGGAACCGGGCGTGCCGCTGGTGTTCGACGATTCGATTGAGCACGAGGCGAAGAACGACGGGTCGCAGCGCCGCGTCGTCCTGCTGTTCGAGATCTGGCGCCCCGAAATACCTGAGGAAGACCGCGCGGCGATTGCGCGGATCTTCCAGGCCATCGGCAGTTACAGTTCGGGTTAGGCGAGGTTCGCGGCGAGGAAGGCGCGGGTCCGGCCATCGGCCAGCTCGGCGCCAGCCTCGTTACGGCGATCGCCCATCTCGGCGGCAAAGCCGTGGTCGAGCCCTTCGTAGTCGTGCAGGGTGACTTTGGGGTGGCTATCCAGCCCGGCGTGGATCGCGGCCTGGGCCTCGGGCCCGACGAAGTGATCGGCAGTCGGAATGTGCAGCATCAGCGGATTGGCGATGGCATGGGCTTCGCCAAGCATCTGGTCGATCATCACTCCGTAATAGCCCACTGAAGCATCGATATCGGTGCGCGCGGCGGCCATGTAGGCCATGCGCCCGCCCAGGCAGTAACCGACCAGGCCGACCTTGCCGACGCCCTCGGCGCCGCGAATGTGGCGGATCGCCGCTTCGATATCCTGAACGCCGAGGTCGGGATCGTACTGCCCGAAGTACCCGAAGGCTTCCTGCAGCTGGTCCGGAACATCCGGATCGAGTTCGATCCCTGGCGCGAACCGCCAGAAG
>JBIIDJ010000151.1:0-3742 GCA_044238415.1 Novosphingobium sp. | reverse complement strand
CGGCGGACATTGGCGGCGCCGCTTTGGGTCAGGCGCGAGTACTCAGCGCCGCCCGTCAGCTGCAGCGAGAGTTCCGGCGCGAGTTTGCGCGAGTAGCTGAGGATCGACTCATAGCGCTCTTCCTTCACCCCACCCGTGCCATTGGGGAAAGGCACGGCATCGAAGGTGCCGCCGGGCGAAAGGGCGAACAGCCGGGCCGTGCTGTCGAGCCGGTTAAAGGCCGCCTCGGTCGAAAGCTGCCAATCGGCGCCGCCCATCCGCCAGCCGTATTCGGCGCGGGCGATCCGCTCGCTCGATTTCGCATCCTGTTCAAACCGGTCACCGGTGGCCGGCCGACCATCGGCGTAAGTGAAGACCGACTGGACCCGAAAGGGCTCAGTCTCGCCCCGCAGCAGGCCAATCAGCTTCAGCTGGCCGGGGCCGAGGTTGAAGGCGATATCGCCGCCGATCTCGTAATTGCGTTCCTTTTCCTGCTCTTCAAGCGCACGGTCGCGCACCACCCCGCCAACCGGGCGGCGCTCCTCATCAAGCGTGAAACGGAAGTTTTCCCACATCCGGCTGGCATTGAAATTAACCGCCAGCCCGTCCGCCCCGGCATATTTGAGGCCCAGCGAGACCTTCAGCGGATCGTAGTAGGACAGGATAACATCGCTGCGTTCCTCCAGCAGCGTGCCATTGGCCGCGCGGATCGCCGCCTGGCCGCCTGCGCCGCCCCGGCTCGACAGGTTTGACAGGCCCAGCGTGTAGCCGACCTCCCCCAGCTTGCCGGTGAGCGAGGCTTCGAACCGGTTGTGCAGCGGCTTGGAGAACTTCTCGCGCGCCTCGAACCGATAGGCAAAGTTACCCGAGATGCCGTCATCCGCGACGTTTAGATTGGCAACCTGGCCGACCAACCCCGGCACGTTGAGGGTAGCGGCATCGACGATTTCGATGCGCTTGACGTTCCGGGCCGCGATCCGGCCCAGCTGGGTAAAGCTGTCCTCGCTCTTGCCGGTCAGCCGCTGGCCGTTGACCAGCACGTTGGCCGTGGCCTGTCCCAGCCCGCGCTGTCCGCCATCGTCACGCAGCACGAAACCGGGCACATTGTTAAGCATCTCCAGGGCGGTACGCGGGGCAAAACGGGTAAAGAAATCGGCCTGGTAGACCTGCCCGCCGGCATCCGGCGCAGCGGCGGCAGTAGGGGCAGGGATGACCGCGGCCGCGGCATTGTCCTCTGCCGCGTGGGCGGCAGTACCCAGCATTGCCAAGGTCGATCCGGCCAGCAGCAGGCCCCGCCTGGCAAGACGGTACGCCATAAATGTCCCTCTTCCCATAGTTTTACCGGGCCGCACTAGTAAACTGACACGCTGCGTGGTTAGCGTGGTTCGACTGACCGGCAACCGGCGGCGACCAAGGGCGTCAATGGCAGATGAACCGCGCTCAGCGAACGGTGGGCAGCGTCGCCTCAAGCAGGACAAGGCAGGGCGCCTTGAGCGCGGCGGCGCTGGTGGCAGGATTGCGCTGCGCCGCGGCGCGATCCTGCAACGAGGCCACTTCGGCCCGAACCAGGGCGACAATGCCGGCCCGGTCGACCTTGGCCTCGTCCATCACCCGCGCCGCGATCCGGACAAAGAACTCGCGCCCACGCGTGGCCAGCGGCGGCCAATCTGCCGCGCCGGGCGCACCGCGCGCCTGTTCGCCCGCAACCAGCGACAACAGCGCCGCACAGCGCAGGCCCATCTGCAAGTCCGGTGATAGCAGCGGCGTGGCGACCGGTGCCTGAGCCAGGGCCGGCTGCGGAGCGGACAGCAGGGCCAGCGCCAGCATCTTTACCCCCCACCAACGCCTGACCCTGTCCATGCCCTGAATCCTCCCGGCCGGTCGTCGGCCCGGACTGGCCCTGAACCCGTTTGGCTGGCTGGTCCATGAACGACCCGCCCTATTTGGCGGGAGCGGCGGCACCGCGCAATTGTTCAAGTGCCTTTACCGCGGTGGCCATTTTCGGATCGAGCGCGATCGCCCGTTCATAGCTGGCCTGGGCACCCGCCCGGTCTCCGGCGGTCAGCAAGGCTTCCCCAAGGCTGTCGTGGACATTGGCGGACTGCGGGAACAGCTCGATGTTGAGCCGGAAGATGTCGAGCGCATCAGGCAGTCGCCCGTTGCTCTTCAAGTCATAGCCCAGCTCGTTCAGCAAACGCTCCAGATTGCCACCGACCATCGGATCGTTGGCCGCGCGGAGCGTGCGGACGTGCTGCACCGCCGCCGCCCCGCCGCTCCGCTGGATAATGGTCCAGAGCACATTGAACAGCTGCGGCTTCGCTTGCTCGTATGGCTGGCCCAGCGCGATCGCTGCAAGGCTGCGCATCACCCGATTGGCCGAAGCCGGATCGCTGTTCGAGAGGACCACCACCGTCAACCCGTCATCCGGGAAACGCGCCAGATAGTTGGAGAAGCCGGGGATCGAACCGGCATGACCGACATGGCGATGCGTGCCGATCGTGCCCAGTTCAAAACCCAGCCCATAGTTGCCCTGGCCAGGCACCTCCATTTCGCGCAGCGCGGCGGCTGGCAGCAGCCGGCCTGCGTCCAGCGCGTTGGCCCAGCGGAGCAGATCGTCCACGTTAGAATACATCCCGCCAGCCGCATGGGCATGCCCCGGGTACTCGCTCAGCGGCAGGGAAAACGCATTGGCTTTCCAGTAATAGCCAGTGGCCCGGTTCGGGATGATCGAATGGTAATCCATCAAGCCCGATGCCGTCATGCCCAGCGGGGTGAAGAACTCCTGCGCCAGGTAGCGGCCATAAGGCATGCCGCTGTGCTTTTCGATCACCAGACCAAGGAGGAGATAGCCGGTATTGCTGTAGCGAAAGCGGTTGCCCGGCTCGAACTGCAGCGGCATGTCGCGGACATGGCGCAGCAGCCCGCGCGGGGTATCGGGAATGCGGCCGATCCGCTCGTCCCAGTCCGGCAGGCTGGTGAAATTGGGAATGCCCGAGGTGTGGGACAGCAGCTGCCGCAAGGTCACCGGCTGCCAGGCCGCAGGGCAATCATCGAAATGCTGGCAGAGCCGATCATCGAGCCCTAGCTTACCAGCCGCGCGCAGCCGCATGATCGCGACGGCGGTAAAAGTCTTGGTGATCGAGGCAATCGAAAAACGGGTTTCACGCCGGTTGGGAACGCCCAGCTCGATCGATGCTTCGCCATAGGAATGGACGAACACCGGCTTGCCGCGCCGGGCGATCAGCACCGTGCCAAGGAACTGTTCGTGCTGCTGGGCCCCGGTCAGGTATTCATGCGCGAGCTTGGCCAGCCTGGCCTCACTGGGCGGCTGCGCCGGCTTGGCCGCGGCAGCCGGCGGCGGCGTGGCAGGGCCGGCCTGGCCCAGCGCAGCAGTGCCAGTGCCAAGTACGAACAGGGGCAAGGCCAACAGCGTCAGCCGGCGAACGGAGTCCGAGAAGGAGATCATTGCCAACTATCTTCATGTAAAGATATCTTGGTCAACCGGCGCCACGTACCGGTACATATCCGCCCGCCACTTCGCAGGCCATCGGGCTAAGTCAACCGGGCCAGCGGCATGGGGAATGGCAATGGATCTGATCGATCACCTGATTGCGGACTGGGCGCGCGAACGGCCCGAGCTGGATCTGGCCGGCATGCAGATCGTCGGCCGGATCATGCGTCTCGGTCGCCGTTTCCAGGATGAGGCCAATGCCCTGCTGGGCCAGCATGGCCTGACCTATTCCGAGTTCGATCTGCTGGCCAC
>JBIIDJ010000070.1:0-13285 GCA_044238415.1 Novosphingobium sp. | reverse complement strand
AAGGTGATCTGGAAGTCCGACAACCGGCGTTGCACCAATTGCAGCATGGCTGAATGGGACGGCAAGCCGATGCCGCGGCTCGCGCCGCGGGGCAAGCAGGTGATGGACCCCCGCACGGCTTTCCAGGTGGTGCACATGCTTGAAGGTGTGGTGACCCGCGGCACTGCAACGGTACTGCGCGATCTCAATTTGCCGCTCTTTGGCAAGACCGGGACGACCACCGGACCGACCAACGTTTGGTTCGCAGGCGGTTCGCAGGATCTGGTCGGTGCGGTCTACCTCGGTCATGACCAGCCGCGCTCGCTTGGCGGCTATGCGCAAGGTGGCTCGATTGCCGCGCCGATGTTCAAGCAATTCATCCAGGAATCCCGCAATCGCTGGAGCGAAAAGCCCTTTGTCGCCCCGGCCAATATCCACTGGGTCAAGATCGATCGCGTTTCCGGTAGCCGAGTGTTCGCCGGCAGCCCGACCAGCGACCCCAGATCGGGGATCATCTGGGAAGCATTCAAGGCTGATACCGAAGCGCGCCGGGTGACAAGGCAGGATGAGCTTGCCAAACAGCGCGATGCCCTGATCGCAACAATCCGCCGTGGATCGCAGGCTACAGAATCCACCGGTGCCGGAGATGGCGGGGTTGAAGGCGGCGCTGGACCAGCGATTGGGTCTGATACCACGGTAACGATCCAGTAACAGGAGCACAGAATGACCCTTCGCTTCGCGGTTACGCTTTTCGCCGCAGCAGCCGTGATCTCGCCTGCCGCAGCAAATCTCCCCAAGGGAGCGGCAGCCCCGGTTTTCGCTACCCAGGGTGCAAAAGCAGGAAAGCCCTTTGCCTTCAATCTGCGCGCTGCGTTGCGCAAAGGCCCGGTTGTGCTGTATTTTTATCCGAAGGCGTTCACGGAAGGTTGTACCCTCGAAGCGAAGGCGTTTGCCGATGCCACGCCCCAATTCGCAGCTGCCGGTGCAACCGTTTACGGCATGTCGGCCGATGATCTGCCAACCCTGATGCGCTTTTCGACCGAAGCCTGCCGGGACAAGTTCGCCGTTGCGATTGCCAAGCCAGAAGTCATCAAAGCCTATGATGTGGATCTGAAGCGCGATGGCGTTTCGACCGGCCTGACTACCCGCACCAGCTATGTGATCGGCCAGGACGGACGGGTACGGTTCGTTCACTCGGACATGAATTACAAGGATCACGTTCGCCTGACGCTGGCAGCGGTGCAAGCGCTGCGCGCAGAGAAGAAGCGCTAGTCAGGCGCACACAGCTTTACAATCGAAGGCCTTTCGCTAAGCGGGCGGCAAGCGGGTGCGCCCCGCGGCTAATGGAGTAATCGTGTCATGCGTGCCGAAGGGCAGGCCCATATCGACCGGATCGAAGCTGCCTTAACGCTGGTCCGCAAGTTCCTCGACTGGGAGCGGGCCCTGCGCCGACTCGACGAGCTGAATGCCCGGGTGGAGGATCCCAAGCTGTGGGATAATCCCAAGGAAGCAGAAGCGGTCATGAAGGAGCGCCGCCGCCTTGAAGCTGCGGTGGGTACGGTCAATGACATCTCTGCCCAGATGGCCGATGCGATTGAATTCGTTGAACTGGGCGAGATGGAGGGCGACGAAGCCACCATCGACGAAGGCGTGGAGGCACTGGCCCGCCTGGCGGATCGAGCTGATGCGGACAAGGTCCAAGCCTTGCTGGCCGGTGAGGCGGACAGCAACGATACCTACATCGAAATCCACGCCGGGGCTGGTGGCACCGAAAGCCAGGACTGGGCCGAAATGCTGCTGCGCATGTACACCCGCTGGGCGGACAAGCGCGGCTTCAAGACCGATACGATCGAATACCAATCAGGCGAACAGGCGGGCATCAAGTCGGCCACCATCCTCGTCAAGGGCGAGAACGCCTATGGCTATGCCAAGACCGAGAGCGGGGTGCACCGTCTGGTCCGGATCAGTCCTTATGATAGCTCGGCTCGTCGCCACACCAGCTTCAGTTCGGTTTGGGTCTATCCGGTCATCGATGATAGTTTCTCGATTGATATCAATCCGGCGGACCTCAAGATCGATACATATCGGGCCTCCGGTGCGGGCGGCCAGCACGTGAACACGACCGACTCGGCGGTGCGCATTACCCACGTTCCGTCAGGCATCATTGTCGCCAGTCAACAAGACCGCAGCCAGCACAAGAACCGCGAAATCGCCATGGGAATGCTGAAGTCGCGTCTCTATGAAGAGGAAATGCGCAAGCGAGAGGAAGCGGCCAGCGCAGAGCATGCGGCCAAGACCGACATCGGATGGGGGCACCAGATCCGCTCCTATGTGCTGCAACCGTATCAGATGGTGAAAGACCTCCGCACAGGCGTGACCTCGCCCACGCCGGATGACGTGCTGGACGGTGCGCTTGACCCGTTCATGGCAGCCGCGCTGGCGCAGCGCGTGACGGGTGAGAAGGTTGACGTGGAGGACGCCGATTGAGGTGGGCCTGCTACCTTCCCCTGGTTCTGCTGGCTGCCTGCAGCCCGACCGCAGATGACGGTCGACCGGAAACAGCCCGGGAATTCCCGCAACCGTGGCGGCCGGTTTCCGATCTCGCCGGCAATGAGTTCGGCAATGAGGATCAGCGGGACAACCGCGGCGAAGCGGAAGTGGTCATGGACCTCGCCGCGATCAAGGAAGGCACCACCGTTGCCGATATCGGCGCGGGTGAGGGCTATTACACGGTGCGCCTGGCTGATCGCGTCGGCTTGAAGGGGCGGGTGCTGGCGCAAGACATCGATCCCGGGGCAATTCAGCGACTGGGCCAGCGGGTTGAGCGCGAACGTCTGGACAATGTCTCGATCAAGACCGGCGCCCCGGATGATCCAAAGCTACCGTCCAACAGTTTCGACCGCATTTTCATGGTCCACATGTACCATGAGGTTACTGAGCCTTATGCCTTGCTGTGGCGGATGCGGCCGGCATTGAAACCTGGCGGGCAGGTAATTGTTGTCGATGTGGATCGGCCGACGGACCGGCACGGCATTCCACCAACGCTGCTGTTTTGTGAATTTGCTGCGGTGGGCTTTCGCCTAGTTGAATTTGTGCGTAGACCTGAGCTCAACGGTTACTACGCGCAGTTCGAAGCGGTGGGACCGCGCCCTGAACCAGGCGCAATCAAGCCGTGCAATACGGCCAAGGGGAAGACTGGAACGCAATGAGTTTCAAGGGATTAAAGCCGATTCTTTATGGCGGTCGCGAAGTCTGGCCGCTGATCGAGGGCGGCAAAGGCGTTTCGGCTACCAATCATGCCAGTTCAGGTGCCTGGGCGGCAGCGGGCGGCATCGGCACGGTGAGCGCGGTCAATGCTGATAGCTATGATGCCGAAGGCAAGATTGTTCCACAGGTCTACAACGCCATGACCCGGCGCGAGCGTCACGACGAGCTGATCCGCTATGGCATCGACGGCGCGGTAGAGCAGGTTCGCCGCGCCCATGACATCGCCTCCGGCAGAGGCGCAATCAATATCAATGTCCTGTGGGAAATGGGCGGGGCTCAGCAAATTCTCGAAGGCGTATTGGACAAGGCGCGAGGGCTCGTCACCGGTGTGACCTGCGGCGCTGGGATGCCTTACAAACTGTCTGAAATCGCGGCTCGATTTGGGGTCTATTACCTGCCGATCGTCAGTTCTGCGCGTGCCTTCCGCGCCCTGTGGAAGCGTGCTTACCACAAGGTGCCGGAATGGCTGGGCGCGGTGGTCTATGAGGATCCCTGGCTGGCCGGTGGCCACAATGGCTTGTCCAATGCGGAGGATCCGCTCAAGCCGGAAGATCCCTATCCGCGGGTCAAGGCGCTGCGAGACACGATGCGGGCCGAAGGGGTATCGGAAGATGTACCGATCGTCATGGCCGGCGGCGTCTGGTTCCTGCGCGAGTGGGACCATTGGATCGACAACCCGGAACTGGGCAAGATTGCTTTCCAGTATGGCACCCGTCCGCTGCTGACCGAGGAAAGCCCGATTCCGCAGGCCTGGAAAGATCACCTGCGCACGCTCGAACCCGGTGACGTGCTGCTGCACAAGTTTTCACCCACCGGGTTCTATTCCTCGGCGGTGCGCAACCCGTTCCTGCGGGCGCTTGAAGCGCGGTCCGAGCGGCAAATTCCGTACTCAAAGGTTCAGGCTGGTGAGCATACCGCCCAGCTTGATGTCGGGGTGCGCGGCAAGAACTTCTGGGTCGCTCCGCGTGATCTGGATCGGGCCCGGGCATGGGCGGCCCAAGGCTATACAGATGCCCTGAGAACGCCCGATGATACCGTGGTTTTCGTCACCCCCGAGGAGCGCGGCGTCATCCAGCAGGACCAGAAGGACTGCATGGGGTGCCTTAGCCATTGCGGGTTCTCATCATGGAAGGACCATGACGATTACACGACCGGGCGGCTGGCCGATCCGCGCAGCTTCTGTATTCAGAAAACACTGCAGGCCATAGCCCATGGCGATGATGTTGATCAGAACCTGATGTTTGCCGGCCACGCCGCATACCGGTTCAAGCAGGACCCCTTTTACTCCAACAATTTCACCCCGACGGTGAAGCAGCTTGTCGACCGGATCCTTACCGGCGACTGATCCAGCTGGAGCGACGCTGTCCGCTGCCGCGCCTCCTCTGGGGCTGTGGGCGGCGGAGGCGCTGGAAGTGCCTGCGATGCTGGCAAGCCCGTTTCTGCCGGCGGTCGCCATGCCGGCGGGTGGGGGGCTGCCTGTCATGGTCCTGCCCGGTTATCTGACCGCCGACCTTGCGACGATCCGACTGCGCCGCTCGCTTCACGCGGCGGGTTATTGGGCACATGGCTGGCAGATGGGCACCAACTGGGGCGTCCGGGTTGACCTGCTGGATCGCCTCGTTGCTCGGGTGACGGACATTGCCAATCATCATGGCCGGTCCGTAGCACTCGTTGGCTGGAGCCTTGGCGGGGTGTTTGCCCGGGAGGCGGCCAAGCTTGTGCCAGAGCACATCGCTGTGGTTGTCTCGCTTGGCAGCCCCTTTTCAGGATCATTGCGGGCCAACAATGCCTGGCGGTTGTACGAGTTCCTGAACGATCATCCGGTTGATCGGCCGCCGCTAGAAGTTGAACTGTCGGTCAAGCCACCGGTGCCGACCTATGCGCTATGGTCGCGGCGGGACGGTATTGTCGCGCCGGCTGCGGCTGCAGGCCGTGAAGGAGAGCGCGATGCGGCATTCGAAGTGGACTGCCGCCACCTCGCTTTCCCGCGTGCCCGGGCAGGGATCGAGGCAATCGGGGAAGTCCTCAAGCGGTTCACCTGATCAGGCGCGCGGATCGGGTCCGAAGCGATTGGCACCGGGACTGCCGGGCATGATCAACAGTATCACCAGTGCCAGGTTGGCGAGGATGACGAACCAATCGAGCGGCCAGGTCCACCTGTCAAAAGCAATGCGCCCGTCGATCCCACTGGTTGCACTGATGACGGTGCGGACTGCCCACAATCCAACCGCTGGCGCAGCAAGCCAGACCAGTGCGCCGGTACGGTCCTGATCGTGCAGTCTGCGGACCAGCAGGGCTGGTACGGGAACTGCCAGGATAATGGCCAGAGCGTTACGAACTAGGTGTCGGACTTCATATTCGAACAACAGCGCTGCCGCGAATGATACCAGCAGGGTCATGAACACCGCAGCAAGGATATAGCTGGCCAGTTCGGTGCGGCCTGCCCGGCCTGCAAGGGTAAAGCTGAGCGCGGCAGTGCGCCGTGCCGACATGGGCGATGTGGGCGATGCAGTTGTGCTGCTCTCGCTCATGTGTCGCTCAGTCCAGCTCCCAAGCGCGCTCACCATGGCTCGTGATGTCCAGTCCTTCGCGCTCGGCATCTTCCCCGACGCGCATCGGGAATACCAGGCTGACCAGAACGGCGATGATCGCTGAGGCAATGGCGGACCACAAGGCGACGACCCCAACCCCAACGGCCTGAGCGGCCAGCTGGTTGATCATCCCGATCCCCTCCGCATAACCAGTGCCGCCCAGCGCAGGCGACATGAAGACTGCCAGCAACAGCGAACCGGTGATCCCGCCCATGCCGTGCACGGCGAACACATCCAGCGAATCGTCGATTTGCAGCGTCTTCTTCACCACCTGGATCATTGGGTAACAAACCCCTGCTGCGACAGCGCCCAAAATTATCGCGCCGCCGGGCGAAATGAACCCCGCGGCCGGTGTTACGGTCGCCAGCCCGGCAATGGCGCCGGTCGCGAAACCCACTGACGTCGGCTTGCCCACGGTAAGTCGTTCAATCAGCAGCCATACCAGCGCCGCAACGCTCGCTGCCAGATGGGTATTGATAATCGCACTGGCGGCATCGTCGCTTGCGGTGAGTGCAGACCCGCCATTGAAGCCGAACCAACCCACCCACAGCAGCGCCGCGCCGGCCATTGTCAGCGACGGTGAATGGGGAAGCATCAGTGTTTTCGGAAAGCCATTGCGCCGGCCGATCAGCAGGGCGGCCACCAACGCTGAAATGCCCGCAGTGGTGTGCACGACAATACCGCCTGCGAAATCGAGCGTACCGATTGAACTGGCGAGCCAGCCCGAGCCCCAGACCCAGTGGGCCACCGGAGCATAGACCACCAGACCCCACAGCGCACAAAAGCCGACGACCCAGCCAAACCGGGCACGATCGACCCATGCCCCGGCCATCAGCGCCGGGGTGATTGCCGCGAAAGTGAGTTGAAACAGCGCAAAGGTGCGCTCGGTAATGGTAAGCTCGCCCCGGAGCATCTGCTCGGTACCGATCAGCATCCAGGCATTGCCCGCGCCGAGCCAGCCGTTGGTCACGTCGCCGAAGGCCAGGGTATACCCTACCATAACCCACAAGACTGATGCGATCGCGGCAATTGCGCCGACTTGCAGCAGGACTGACAGGAAGTTCTTGGCGCGGACCAGCCCACCGTAGAACAAGGCAAGGCCTGGCATGGTCATCAACAGAACAAGCGCAGCCGAGGTCAGAATCCAGGCCGTGTCGCCGCTGTCGAGCGTGGCTGCCTCTACCGTTGCCTGGGCATGAGCAACCATCGGCCAATAAAGGCCAGCCATGATTACGGCCGCTGCCAGAGCTTTACGCATACCCCGCATCTCCCCTGCATCGGGTTCGACCCGATTCCTGAAAGACGTGCTGTAAAGCAACATTTCCCGCGCCGGCAAGGCAAGCGGCGCAACGATGTTGTGTCGGGTGCGGCTTTATGCCCAGCCCTGCAACACCTGATCTGGCGGGCGATGTCCATCCGCCCAGAAGCGGATGTTGGCGATCACCTTTTCCCCGGCATGGGCGCGGCCTTCTATGGTGGCGCTGCCAAGGTGGGGGAGGGTTATGACATTCGGAAGCGCAATCAGCCGCGGATCGACCGCCGGTTCACGGGCATAGACATCGAGGCCCGCTCCACCAAGCTGGCCCTCTTGCAGCGCTGCAATGAGTGCTTCCTCGTCGATCAGGTCACCGCGCGCGGTGTTGATCAGGAAAGCTTCGGGTTTGAGCAGCGCCAGGCGCCGCTTGTCGATCAGGTGATGCGTTTCCGCACCGGCCGGGCAATGCAACGTGACGATGTCGGCTTCGGCCAGCAGCTGGTCCAGATCGGCTTCATAGCGGGCGCCAAGCATGTTTTCGATCGCTCCGGGCAGCGGGCGGCGGTTGTGGTAGACCACCTCCAGGCCAAAGGCGCGGGCGCGGTGGGCAACAGCCTGGCCAATCCGGCCCATGCCAATAATCGCCAGCCGCTTGCCGCCGATCGAGCGGCCCAGCAGCTGGGTCGGTGCCCACCCGGTCCAGGCACCATCGCGCACCAGCCGGCTACCTTCGCCTAACCGGCGGGGAACCGAGAGGATCAGCATCATGGTCAGATCGGCCGTATCATCGGTGAAAACGCCGGGTGTGTTGGTAACGATGATCTTTCTGGCCCGGGCTGCGGCAAGATCGATGTGTTCGATCCCCGCCCCGAAATTGGCGATCAGGCCAAGTCGGTGACCGGCTTCCTCCAGCATCGCGCCATCGATCCGGTCAGTCACGGTCGGCACCAACACGTCGGCGTCACGCATCGCCGCGATCAAGCCATCACGCCCCAGCGGGGCATCGGCCGTATTCGTGATAACGTCGAAGAGTTCTGCCATTCGGGCCTCGACCGACGGAAGCAACCGGCGGGTAACGTGAACCCTGGGCTTGCCTTGGACACGACGGGCGAGGGGAGTGTCTGAGACGATCGGCATAAGCACTGCGCTAGGCTGGGGCAGGGGGAGCGGTCAAGCCGCTTGAACCCGGCGGCAGCTCGGCGCTATCAGCGGGGAATGAACCTTCGCATCTTTTCGCTGCTGTCCCTGGTCCTTGCCGGCCTGTCGATCCCTGCGAGCGCGCAGGAAGCCAAGGTGCCCTATTGGGCTTCGATCCGCAGTACGGAAGTGAACATGCGGGTCGGCCCAGGTGAGGATTATCGGATCAGTTGGGTTTACCAGCGGCCGCAGCTGCCGCTGAAAGTCATCCGGCTGAAGGATGGTTGGCGTCTGGTGCAGGATCCCGACGGGGCGCAGGGCTGGATGCTGTCGCGCTTCCTGACGCGGGAGCGGACGGCCTATGTACGTGGGCGTGAACCGGCTGATATGCGGGCAGAGGGCAACTCGGGGGCCAAGCTGTTGTGGCGCCTTTCCCCGGGCATTGTCGGCCTGCTGGGTGACTGCGACGCGGGCTGGTGCGAATTGACCGTGGGTCCCCGCAAGGGGTTCGTCCCTCAGGACCGGTTGTGGGGGGCAGGGGAGCCCTGACCCCCGGCTATCCGGTCAGACCAGCTCGACCGCGACAGCCGTAGCCTCGCCGCCGCCAATGCACAGGCTGGCCACGCCCTTGGTCTTGCCGTGGCGTTGGAGCGCCGCAATCAGAGTGGTGACGATCCGCGCGCCCGAGGCACCGATCGGATGGCCCAGCGCCGTGGCCCCGCCGTGAACATTGATCTTCTCATGCGGGATGCCAAGATCATGCATTGCGAACATGGCAACGCAGGCAAAGGCTTCGTTCACTTCAAACAGGTCGACATCGTTCAGGGACCAGCCAGCGCGGTCCAGGACCTTGTTGATCGCGCCGACCGGTGCCGTGGTAAAGTCCTTCGGCTCCTGGGCGTGAGCCGCCACGGCAATGACCTTGGCAACCGGCTTGGCACCTTTTGCCGAAGCAACGCTTTCGCGGGTCAGGACCAGCGCGGCCGCGCCATCCGAGATTGAGCTTGAGGTAGCGGCGGTGATCGTGCCGTCCTTGGCAAAGGCCGGCTTCAGGGTTGGGATCTTGTCCGGGCGGCCCTTGCCGGGCTGTTCATCGGTGTCGACCACGGTTTCGCCGGCGCGGCTGACGACGGTAACCGGCGCGATTTCCTTGGTGAAGGCACCATCGGCGATGGCGGCCTGGGCGCGGCGCAGCGATTCGATCGAATAGGCGTCCTGGGCCTCGCGGGTCAGCTGATAGGCGTTAGCGGTATCCTGGGCGAAGGTGCCCATGGCCCGGCCCGGCTCATAGGCATCTTCAAGGCCATCGAGAAACATGTGGTCATAGGCCGTGTCGTGGCCGATGCGGGCGCCCGAGCGATGCTTCTTGAGCAGATATGGGGCGTTGGTCATCGATTCCATGCCCCCCGCCACAACCAGATCGATGGTGCCTGCAGCCAGGGCCTCGGCCCCCATGATCAAGGTCTGCATGCCCGAGCCGCAGACCTTGTTGACCGTTGTCGCCTGGACTGACTTGGGCAGGCCGGCTTTGATCGTCGCCTGGCGGGCAGGCGCCTGACCGAGACCGGCGGGCAGCACGCAGCCCATGTAGACGCGCTCGATTTCCTCACCCTTGATCCCGGCCCGCTCTACCGCGGCCTTGATGGCGGTGGCGCCTAGGTCAGTCGCCGAAACATCGGCCAGCGCGCCCTGCATTCCACCCATTGGCGTGCGGGCATAAGAGAGGATGAGGATGGGATCGGCGGGTGAGAGCTGCGGCATGACAGGGCCTTTCGCAAAGAGGGATTTGGCCGCCGTGTAATGCTGCACTGCGGCAATGGCAATTGGCGGATAGCCGGATGGCTTGCCAAGCGGCGCAACTTGACCGAAAAGAGTGGCAAAGAGAAACTGGAGAGACTGAAATGAGCGCAATCGAACTCGCCCGGATGGATGCCGTGCTGGCCAGTCAAAAGGCCGCGTTTACGCGGGCCCAGCCCGAGACCATGGCCGTGCGACGCGACCGGATTGACCGGGCCATCGCCTTGCTGATCGATCACAAGGACGCTTTTGCTAAGGCCGTATCCGCCGATTTCGGCCATCGCAGCACGGAACAAACGTTGATGACCGACATCATGCCATCGGTCAGCGCGCTCAAGCACGCCCGCAAGCATTTTGAAGCCTGGTCACGCAACGAAAAGCGCAAGGTGATGTTTCCGCTTGGTCTGCTTGGTGCCAAGGCCGAAGTGCGCTGGCAGCCCAAGGGCGTGGTCGGTGTGATTGCGCCGTGGAACTTTCCGGTGGGCATGGTGATGGTGCCGATGGCCGGTATTCTCGCCGCCGGCAACCGGGCGATGATCAAGCCGAGCGAGTTCACAGAGCGCGTTGCCGATCTGTTTGCCGAACTGGTGCCGCAGTACTTCGCCGAAGAGGAAATGGCAGTCTTCACCGGCGGGGTTGAAGTGGGCACCGCCTTTTCAAAGCTGGCCTTCGATCACCTGATTTTCACCGGCGCGACCAGCGTCGGCAAGCACATCATGCGCGCCGCAGCTGAAAATCTTGTGCCTGTTACGTTGGAACTGGGCGGCAAGTCACCGACTTTTGTTGGCCGTAGCGCCAACAAAACAAAGGCTGCGCAGCGCATCGCCATGGGCAAGATGATGAATGCCGGCCAGATCTGCCTTGCACCAGATTATCTGATGGTCGCCAAGGAGCAGGAAGAGGAAGTAATCGGTAACGTCGTGAGTTCAGTCAGCGCGATGTATCCGACGCTGCTGGCCAATGATCATTACACGTCTGTGGTCAATGGTCGCAACCGTGAGCGGCTTGAAAGCTACCTTGAAGATGCGCGCGCGAAGGGCGCTGAACTGATCGAGGTCAATCCTGGCGGGGAAGACTTCAAATCCTCCAACGGCAACAAGATGCCGCTGACCATCCTGCGCAATGTCAACGATGACATGAAGGTGATGCAGGATGAGATCTTCGGGCCGATCCTGCCGGTGATGACCTATTCCACCATCGACGAGGCGATCGACTATGTGAACGCGCACGACCGTCCGCTTGGCCTCTATTACTTCGGTGAGGACAAAGCCGAGGAGGAAAAGGTGCTGACCCGGACCATTTCGGGCGGGGTCACCGTCAACGACGTGCTGTTCCACAACGCGATGGAAGACTTGCCGTTCGGCGGCGTCGGTCCGTCGGGCATGGGCAATTACCATGGGCTCGACGGGTTCAAAACCTTCAGCCATCCGCGCGCGGTTTACCGGCAGAGCGGGGTGGACGTGGCCAGCCTCTCCGGCTTCAAACCGCCCTATGGCAAGTCGACTCAAGCCACGCTGGCTCGCGAACTGAAGAAGTAGGATGCCAGCCCCTCCCGGTATCGGGAGGGGTTTTTCCGCCAATTACGGCCCTGCGCCCACTTGCGCGCCGCGAGAGTGGGGACTAGGGCGCGGGCATCCGTTCGCAATGCCGAGTCAGAGCCTTGGTCGACCTGTCGCAATACCTGCCGATCCTGATATTCCTTGGGGTGGCGCTGGCGCTTTCCAGCCTGTTCGTGTTCCTGCCGATGGGCGTTGCCCGTTTGACCGGGGCCCATAATCCGAACGCCGAGAAGCTGAGCGAGTACGAATGCGGTTTTCCCGCCTTCGAGGATCCGCGTAGCCAGTTTGACGTTCGCTTCTACCTGGTCGCGATCCTGTTCATCATCTTTGACCTGGAAGCCGCCTTCCTGTTCCCCTGGGCCGTCAGCCTTGATCTGACCGGCTGGCCGGGCTGGATCACCATGATGGTCTTCCTGGGCGAATTGGCGGTCGGCTTGGCCTACGCGTGGAAAATGGGGGCTTTGGATTGGGAATGAGTACGCTCGTCAATGCCCAGGGTCTGCCGCTTGGTGCGGCGCAGGCCGGTTCGTCGGCGATAACGCCGCCTGACCAGTCCTTTTTCAACGATCTCAATGCCGAGGTGAATGACAAGGGCTTCCTCGTCACCAGCACCGAGGACCTGTTCCAGTGGGCCCGCACCGGCTCGCTGTGGTGGATGACTTTCGGCCTGGCCTGCTGTGCGGTCGAGATGATTCACGTCAACATGCCGCGCTATGATATGGAGCGCTTTGGTGTCGCCCCGCGCGCCTCCCCGCGCCAGTCGGACGTAATGATCGTGGCTGGCACACTTTGCAACAAGATGGCCCCGGCGCTGCGCAAGGTCTATGACCAGATGTCGGACCCGAAGTATGTCATCTCGATGGGCTCCTGCGCCAACGGCGGCGGTTACTATCACTACAGCTACAGCGTGGTGCGTGGGTGTGACCGGATCGTCCCGGTGGACATCTACATTCCCGGCTGCCCGCCGACCGCGGAAGCCCTGTTGTATGGCGTTATGCAGCTGCAGCGGAAAATTCGGCGCGCAGGGACGATTGAGCGATGAGCGTTGTCCACTCTGCCCCCCGTTTTGCCAGCAGTGAAGGCGTGATCGAGGCCATTGCGGCGACCTTGGGCGATCGCCTGGTCGCTGCGCATGAGGCGCATGGCGAAGTCGTTCTGACTGTTAAGCGCGACGCCATTGCCGATGCGCTGGCGCTGTTGCGCGACAACCACGAATACCAGCAGCTGATGGAGATCGCCGGGGTCGATTACCCGGACCGGGCCGAGCGGTTCGAAGTGGTTTACATGCTGCTCTCGCTCACCCGTAACCACCGCGTGCTGGTGAAGGTCAATGCCGCCGAGAATACCCCGGTGCCGACCGTCACGCACCTCTGGCCCGTTGCTGGGTGGCTCGAGCGCGAGGTGTTCGACCTGTACGGCGTGATCTTCGAAGGCAACACCGATCTGCGCAGGATCCTCACCGACTATGGCTTTGAAGGACATCCGTTCCGCAAGGACTTCCCGCTGACCGGTTATGTCGAGCTGCGTTATTCCGAAGAGGACAAGCGCGTGGTCTATGAACCGGTCAAGCTGGCGCAGGACTTGCGCAGCTTCGATTTCATGAGCCCGTGGGAAGGCAGTGACTACGTGCTGCCGGGCGACGAAAAGGCAGGAGAGACCAAGTGACCCTCCAGGTCGAGCACTCGCCGACCACCGGCGAT
>JBIIDJ010000150.1:0-3774 GCA_044238415.1 Novosphingobium sp. | reverse complement strand
TGGGCGAGCTGACCGGCGAGCAATGCATCCGCCCGCAGACCGATCTCGCTTCGCTGGCCAAGCTGCCGGGTGCCTTCGCACAGCTACAGGCTGATTATGTTGAGGCGCTGGAAGGCCTGACCTTCCCCCCGCTCCACACGCTTAGCCATGCGCCGCCAGTCTGCGATGGCGCTGGTCTGGCACTGGTGGGCCGGGGTCTTCCGGCCCGTCCCCGCGCCAGGGTGCTGGCCTACGCCGAAAGCGGCGGCGATCCCTCGGCCTCGCTCACGGCCGGGTTTGCCGCGATGGACAAGGCATTGGATCGGGCGGGCGTCACGCTTCGGGAAATCGACCGGATCGAATTCATGGAGGCCTTCGCGGTCACCATCGCCAAGTTCCTGCGTGATGGCAGGGTGGATCTGGACAAGGTCAACATTACCGGCGGCCACTTAGCCAAGGGTCACCCGATGGGTGCGACCGGAGCGATTCTGACCTCAACATTGCTGGATGCGCTTGATGCGGCCGGGGGACGGCTGGGGCTGGTCGTTGCGACCGGTGCAATGGGCGTTGGCGCCGCGATGGTGGTAGAACGACTGTCGTAGCTCGCGACAGGTAGCCAGTTATTACCTTGCGACTTTTCTTTCTGCCGGATTCCGCTCTTCGCGCAACTCGTTGAGTTCGAACTCGTGGGCCGCCACGCGTTTCCCCTGCTCCCATCCGGCAATGATTGCGGCAATCCGTTCTGACCGTGGTGGATGGGTTGGCGTATCCCATTCCTGGGCGAATTTACTGGCCACCGAGGTCGCCTGTTCCTTGGTGCCGCCCATCCTGAAAGCCATGAAGCCTGAAAACCGATCGGCTTCAAGCTCGCGGTGCTTGAACACCGAACCCGCTTCAAACAGGTGGCCCTGCAGGTGGTGACCGATCTCGTGCAACAAGACCATCAGATGCGGCCAATCGCCGTTGCCAAATTCAGCCACCTGATCCATGAACTGCGGGTTGTAGAGGATTAGCCGCTTGCCGGAGGAATCCATGTAGGCAAGGGCATTGGGTACCGGGGCGGGCCGATCGATGAAGTTGGCAGAAAGCCCGGTGTGCTCAAGGATATCCACGACCAGCTCATGCATGTGCTCTTCATGCGAATAGGGCATGGCCTGGATGGTCAGGACTCGCGGGTCGACGTGCTTGTTCTTGAGATACTCATCCTGCGGATCGCTTGCGCCCACTTGCCAGCTGCCCAGTAGCGCGCACATCAGCAGCAGCAGCTTCGCGCGGCGAGCTGGTGAACCTGCGATTGCCTTGTTCGTCATGCCTGACCACGCAGTCTCTGGGGCTCGGCCGTGCCTGCTGCGCGTGACAGGATCACCGCATGAGCCTTGTATCCAAAGTAATAGCCGCGCCGCACACCCCGGCGCATTCGGAAGCCGTTCCAGATTGCGCCCCAGAGGAGCCAATTGGGTCCATAATGGTTTTGTGGGTTAAGCGGTTACACCGCTACCCAAGGGTTGACCCGAATGTGTGCCAGACTGCTTTGCTAAGGTAGATTCAGGCTGCAGCCGCTTCCTTTACGGCAGCCAGGACCGCAGCCGCCTGATCCTTGCGACAGATCAAAAGGTCCGGGATCGAAGTATCGGCGTTGTTGTAGACCAGCGGGCTGCCATCAATCCGACTGGCGTGGAGTCCGCAGGCCAAGGCTACGGCAGCGGGCGCACACGAGTCCCATTCACGCTGGCCGCCTGTATGGAGGTAGATGTCGGCCTCGCCGCGGACCACGGCCATGGCCTTCGCACCGGCCGAGCCCATCGGCACCAGTTCGGCACTGAGCGCCTCTGCCACGAGTACGGCTTCGCGCGCCGGACGCGTCCGGCTGACCACCATCCGAAGCTTTTCCGGCACCGGCGCGAGCGGAACCGGCTGGTCGGTGCGCAGCACCAGGTCCAGCGCCGGCAGGGCAACAGCACCAACGACCGGCGCACCTTCGATGGCCAGGGCGACATGGACTGCCCAGTCCGACCGGCCCTCGCCATATTCGCGGGTGCCATCGAGCGGATCGATCACCCAGACCCGCCGGTGGGCCAGCCGGGCCTGATCGTCGGCCTCTTCCTCACTCAGCAGACCATCCTCGGACCGCTGCTCCCTAAGCGCCTCGACGAGGAACCGGTTGGCAGCAAGATCCCCCGCCTGGCCCAGCTCCTTGCCATTGAGCCGCCCAGCTGCGCGCTCGTCCATCAGGATGCGGCCAGCGACTTCGGCCAGATGGGCGGCAAGTTCGGCATCGGTCATGGCGTTAGACTATCCTGCGGTTACTTGAGCGGCAGCAGATGGTGGATGATGTACTCCGCCGCCTCGTCCGCGCTCATCTCAGCCGTGCTGACACGGATTTCGGGGGCTTCCGGCGCTTCATAGGGGCTGTCGATCCCGGTGAAGTTCTTGAGCTGGCCGCTGCGCGCCTTCTTGTAGAGGCCTTTCACATCCCGGCTTTCCGCCACTTCGAGCGGGGTATCGACATAGATCTCGATGAATTCGCCCGGCGGCAGCATGGCGCGGACCATTTCCCGCTCGGCGCGGAACGGACTGATGAAGGCGGTCAGCACGATCAGGCCGGCATCGGCCATCAGCCGCGCCACTTCACCCACCCGCCGGATGTTTTCGATCCGGTCCGCCTCGGTAAAACCAAGGTCCTTGTTGAGCCCGTGGCGGACATTGTCCCCGTCCAGCAGGAACGTGTGCCGGTTCATCAGCTGAAGTCGCTTTTCGACGGCATTCGCGATGGTCGATTTCCCTGCGCCCGACAGGCCGGTGAACCACAGCACGCGCGGGGTCTGGTTCTTCATGCGGGCGTGATCCTCGCGGGTCACGTCGGTCGGCTGCCAGTGCACGTTCTGCGAGCGCCGCAGGGCGAAGTTGATCATGCCTGCTGCCACGGTCGCGTTGGACAGCTTGTCGATCAGGATGAAGCCGCCCAATACGCGGTTTTCGGCATAGGGTTCGAACACGATCGGGCGGTCGGTGGTGATCTCCGCCACACCGATGGCATTAAGCTCCAGCGTCTTGACCGCAATCCGCTCCCCGCTTTCGCCAGCGGCGTTAACGTTGATCGCATATTTTGGCTGCTGGACCGTCACCGACACGGTCTGGTTGCCGAGCTTGAGCCAATAGCCGCGGCCAACATGCAGCGCCGCATCGTTGAGCCAGACCAGTGTCGCCTCGAACTGGTCGGCAGCCTGGGGCGGGCTGTCTGCGGCTGCGATCACATCGCCGCGCGAGCAATCGATCTCTTCCGTCAGGCACAGCGTGACCGACTGCCCAGCCACCGCCTCGTCCAGATCCCCATCAAGCGTGACGATCCTTGAAACAGTGGTCGTCCGGCCACCAGGCAGGACCCGCACCGCATCGCCTGGCCGGATCGCGCCGCCGGCAATCAACCCGGCGAAGCCCCGGAAGTCCAGGTCGGGCCGGTTAACCCATTGCACGGGAAGGCGAAACGGCTGGTCAGAGGCGGATGCCAAATTGAGCTCAACCATTTCGAGATGGTCGATCAGCGTCGGCCCGGCGTACCACGGCATATTGGCCGACTGGGCGGTTATGTTGTCGCCCCTGAACCCGGAAATCGGCAGGGCGACGAAGCTTTCAATGCCAATGCTGCGGGCAAAACCGGCATAATCGGCAACAATCCGGTCAAACGTCTCCTGACTGTAATCAACCAGATCCATCTTGTTGACCGCAAGCACCATATTGCGAATGCCAATCAGGTGGCAGAGGTAGGAATGCCGCCGGGTCTGGACCAGCACGCCC
>JBIIDJ010000023.1:0-30317 GCA_044238415.1 Novosphingobium sp. | reverse complement strand
TCTTCCAGATCTGGATCGTGCCGGATCGCGGCGGTCATGCCCCCAGCTGGGGCACGCGTCCCTTCCCGAAGGACAGCCGTGACGGGCGGTTCGAAGTGCTCGCCTCGGGCCTGCCGGGCGATGCCGAGGCGCTGAAGATCAACACCAACGGGCGGGTCGCCGCAGTCTTCGTCAAGGCGGGGGAGACCGTGCGTTATGACACCACGCCTGATCGGCACCTCTACCTTGTCCCCGCGACCGGGCGGGTGCGGATCGGCGCAGTGGAAGCGTCGGCGCGCGATGGCGTGGCGATAACCGGCGAAAGCCTGATCGAAGTCACCGCGCTGGAACACGCCGAACTGGTGCTGGTTGACGCGGCCTGATCGGCCCGGCGAACTGTCAGCTTAGCGCGGCAGTTCGCTGACGCCCATGAGGGCTTCATCGACTGCGCGGGCGGCCTGCCGCCCTTCGCGGATCGCCCAGACCACCAGGCTCTGCCCGCGGCGCATGTCGCCGCAAGCGAAGATCTGTGGATCGCTGGTGCGATAGTCGATGACATTGGCGGCGACGTTGCCGCGCCCGTCCAGCGCAACTCCGGCCTGGTCAAGCAGACCCTGCTTGATCGGACCAAGGAAACCCATCGCCAGCAGGACCAGGTCGGCCTTGAGCACGAATTCGCTGCCGACAACTTCCTGCATCCGGCCATCGACCCATTCGATGCGCACGCATTCAAGGCCTGTCACATCGTTTTCGCCGATCACCCGCTTGGCCAGGACCGACCAGTCGCGCTCGACGCCTTCCTCGTGGCTGCTCGAGGTGCGCAGCTTGAGCGGCCAGTCGGGCCAGGTCAGCGCCTTGTCTTCCTTTTCGGGGGGCTTGGGCATGATCTCGAGCTGGGTGACCGATGCCGCACCCTGGCGGTTCGAGGTGCCGACGCAGTCCGATCCGGTATCGCCGCCGCCGATCACGATCACGTGCTTGCCGGTGGCAGTCAGGGTGCCGCGCGGAGCGGCGCGCAGTTCGTCATCGCCGGCCACGCGCTTGTTCTGCTGGGTCAGGAACTCCATCGCCAGACGCACGCCGGGGAGTTCGGCGCCGGGGATGTCGAGCCGGCGTGGCTCTTCCGCGCCGCCGGCCAAGACCACCGCGTCGAAGTTTTCCTTCAGCGATTCGATCGAAACGTGGACGCCAACCTCGGTCGAGGTGCGGAACTGCACGCCTTCGGCTTCCATCTGGACCAGCCGCCGGTTGATCAGGTGCTTTTCCATCTTGAAGTCGGGGATGCCATAGCGAAGCAGGCCGCCGGCGCGGTCGTTCTTTTCGAACACGGTCACCGAATGGCCGGCACGCGCGAGTTGCTGCGCGGCGGCGAGGCCGGCCGGGCCGGAGCCAACCACAGCCACGGTCTTGCCGGTGCGCTTGGATGGCACCTGTGGGTGGATCCAGCCGTTTTCCCAGCCCTTGTCGACGATGGCGCATTCGATCGACTTGATCGTCACCGGTTGGTCGACGATGTTCAGCGTGCAGGCTGCCTCACAGGGAGCGGGGCAGATCCGGCCAGTGAATTCGGGAAAGTTGTTGGTCGAATGCAGCACTTCCAGCGCATTCAGCCAGTCACCTTCATAGACCAGGTGGTTCCAGTCCGGGATGATGTTGTTCACCGGACAGCCGTTATGGCAGTACGGGATGCCGCAGTTCATGCAACGCGAAGCCTGCGCCTTCAGCGCGGGTTCGGGATGCGGCACCACGAATTCCTTGTAGTGCTTCAGGCGCTCCTTCGGATCGGCATAGGTGCGATCCTGGCGGTCCAGCTCGAGAAAACCGGTTTCCTTGCCCATCGTACCCGTCCTTATTCCGCAGCCACCGAGGCGGCTTCCAGCCGCTCGGCTTCGAGTTGCTTCAACGCCCGCGCGTAATCCTTGGGCATGACCTTGACGAACTTGCCAAGCGCATTGCTCCAGTCATCCAGGAGGGTGCGGGCACGCTTGCTGCCGGTGTGGAGGTGGTGGCGCTCCAGCAGGATGCGCAGGCGCTCGGCATCGTGCCGCAGCATGTCACCCATGCCGAAGTCCTCGACCGAGCGCGGGCGCTGCTGCGGCCGGCCGGCGCCGTCCTCCTCGTCCCGATCACCTGGAATCGGCAGGAGATCGACCTGAGCCGGGTTGCATAGCTGGGTGAACTCGCCGGCCTCGTCATAGACGTAGGCCACGCCGCCAGACATGCCCGCGGCAAAGTTGCGTCCGGTGCGGCCAAGTACAACCACCACGCCGCCGGTCATGTACTCGCAGCCGTGGTCGCCGGTTCCTTCGACCACGGCAATCGCGCCCGAATTGCGGACTGCGAAGCGCTCCCCGGCGACGCCGTTGAAGTAGGCCTCGCCAGCGATCGCGCCGTAAAGCACGGTATTGCCGACGATGATGTTCTGGCTCGCCTCGCGTTCGACATGGCCGGGCTGCCGCACGATTACGCGGCCACCGGACAGGCCCTTGCCCACATAGTCATTGGCATCGCCGGTCAGGTCGAGAGTGACGCCATGTGCCAGGAAGGCGCCGAAGCTCTGCCCGGCAACGCCGGTCAGGCGGATCGCGATGGTGTTGTCGGGCAGGCCGGCATGGCCATGGCGCTTGGCGACTTCGCCCGAAAGCATCGCACCGACCGTGCGGTTGACGTTGATCACCTTCCGCTCGATCACCACCGGCTGCTTCTTGTCCAGCGCATCGGCAGCAGCGGCAATCAGCTCGTTGTCGAGCGCCTTTTCAAGGCCGTGGTCCTGGGTCTGCGACCAGCCGAGCGAGGGGCTGTCGCCCAGCGGAACCTGATGGAGAATCCGGCTGAGGTCGACGCCCTTGGCCTTCCAGTGGTCAATCGCCTGCTTCATGTCGAGCCGGTCAACCCGGCCGACCATCTCGGCGACGGTGCGGAAGCCCATTTCAGCCATGATCGCCCGCAGTTCTTCGGCGACGAAGAAGAAGTAGTTGATCACGTGCTCGGGCTGGCCGGTGAAGCGCGCGCGCAGTACCGGGTCCTGGGTGGCGACGCCAACCGGGCAGGTGTTAAGGTGGCACTTGCGCATCATGATGCAGCCGGCGGCGATCAGCGGCGCGGTGGCAAAGCCGAACTCGTCCGCGCCGAGCAGCGCCGCCACGGCGACATCGCGCCCGGTGCGCAGACCGCCATCGGCCTGGACCGCGATGCGGCTGCGCAGGTTGTTGAGGATCAGCGTTTGCTGGGTTTCAGCGAGGCCGATTTCCCAGGGGCTTCCCGCATGCGTCAGCGAGGTCAGCGGCGAAGCGCCGGTCCCGCCTTCGTAGCCTGAGATCGTCACGTGATCGGCGCGGGCCTTGGAGACACCAGCGGCAACCGTCCCAACGCCGACTTCGGAGACCAGCTTGACCGAGATGCGCGCGCCGCCATTGACGTTCTTGAGGTCGTGGATCAGCTGGGCCAGATCCTCGATCGAGTAGATGTCATGGTGCGGCGGGGGCGAGATCAGGCCGACGCCGGGGGTCGAGTGGCGGGTCTTGCCAATCACCTTGTCGACCTTGTGGCCCGGCAGCTGGCCGCCTTCGCCGGGCTTGGCACCCTGGGCCATCTTGATCTGAATGTCGTCGGCATTGACCAGATATTCGGTCGTCACGCCGAACCGGCCCGAGGCGACCTGCTTGATCGCCGAGCGCAGCGAATCCCCATTGGGCAGGGGCTTGAAGCGGTCCGGTTCCTCGCCGCCTTCGCCGGTGTTCGACTTGCCGCCGATCCGGTTCATGGCGATGGCGAGCGTGGTGTGCGCTTCACGGCTGATCGAGCCGAAGCTCATTGCGCCGGTGGCGAAGCGCTTGACGATCTCGCTGGCCGGTTCGACTTCGCTGATGTCGAGCGGCTTGTCAGCCGGCTTGAACTCCATCAGCCCGCGGATGGTCAGCATCCGGGTCGACTGGTCGTTGATGGTTTGGGCGAACTCGCGGTACTTGTCGGACACATTGCCGCGCACCGCGTGCTGCAGGGCAGCGATGTTTTGTGCGGTCCAGGCGTGCTCCTCGCCGCGCAGGCGCAGACCATACATCCCGCCAACGTCGAGCATCGACTTGTAGATCGGGTTGTCGCCATAAGCCGCATGGTGGCGGCGCACGGTTTCCTCGGCCACTTCGGCCAGCCCAATCCCCTCAATCGTGGTGGCGGTCCCGGTGAAGTACTTCTCGATAAACTGGCTGGAGAGGCCAACCGCATCGAAAATCTGCGCGCCGCAATAGGACTGGTAGGTGGAGATGCCCATCTTGGACATGACCTTAAGGATGCCCTTGCCCACTGCCTTGATGTAGTTCTTTTGCACCGTCTTGGCGTCGAGCGGCATCTCCTTGCGCACTCGCAGCTCTTCCAGCGTCTCGAAGGCGACATAGGGATTGATCGCCTCAGCGCCGTAGCCCGCGAGCACGCAGAAGTGGTGCACTTCGCGCGCTTCGCCGGTCTCTACGACCAGGCCGGTCTGCATGCGCAGGCCCTGGCGGACGAGGTGATGGTGGACCGCGGCGGTGGCCAGCAGCGCCGGCATCGGGATGCGGTCAGGGCCTTGGGCGCGGTCGGACAGGATCAGGATATTCTTGTCCTGCAGAACGGCTTCGGTTGCCGCCCAGCACATTTCCTTGATCGCCATTTCGAGGCCTGCCGGGCCGCTGGCAGCATCCCAGGTGGTGTCGATGGTTTCGGTCCGGAAGGCGCCGTCCAGCGCCGCCTCGACCGAGCGGATCTTAGCGACGTCCGCGTTAGTCAGGATCGGCTGGTCGACCTCCAGGCGCTTGTGCGTCCCGGCTTCCATGCCGAGCAGATTGGGGCGCGGGCCGATCATCGAAACCAGGCTCATCACCAGTTCCTCGCGGATCGGGTCGATCGGCGGGTTGGTGACCTGGGCGAAGTTCTGCTTGAAGTAGTCGTAGAGCAGGCGGCTGCGGTTGGAGAGGACCGCGATCGGCGTATCCGTGCCCATCGAGCCGAGCGGATCGTCGGCGTTCTGGGCCATCGGCTCCAGGAAGCGTGAGAGGTCTTCCTGAGTGTAGCCAAAGGCCTGCTGGCGATCGAGCAGCGTCGTGGTTTCCTGAGGCAGTGCAGCCAGTTCCGGCTCGACCACCTCAAGATCTTTGAGCTTGTACTGCGCGGCCTCCAGCCAGGCCTCGTAAGGCTCTGCCGCAGCGAGCGAGGCCTTGAGCTCCTCGTCCTCGATGATCCGCCCCTCGGCGAAATCGATCAGCAGCATGCGGCCCGGCTGGAGCCGCCACTTGCGGACGATGTTGTCTTCCTTGATCGGCAGCACGCCGGATTCCGACGCCATGACGACAATGTCATCGTCAGTGACGACGAACCGGGCCGGGCGCAGACCGTTGCGGTCCAGGGTCGCGCCGATCTGGCGGCCATCGGTAAAGGCTACAGCGGCCGGGCCGTCCCACGGCTCCATCAGCGCGGCGTGATATTCGTAGAAGGCGCGGCGCTTGGCATCCATCAGCGGATTGCCGGCCCAGGCCTCGGGGATCAGCATCATCACCGCGTGTGCCAGGCTGTAGCCACCGGCCAGCAGCAGCTCGAGCGCGTTGTCGAGGCAGGCCGTGTCCGACTGGCCGTGCGGGATCAGCGGCCACATCTTGTCGAGATCCGCACCCAGCAGTTCGCTTTCCATCGTGCGGCGGCGGGCGTTCATCCAGTTGACGTTGCCGCGCACGGTGTTGATTTCGCCGTTGTGGGCGATGAAGCGATAGGGGTGCGCCAGCTTCCAGCTGGGGAAGGTGTTGGTGGAGAACCGTTGGTGAACCAGCCCCAGTGCCGAAACGCAGTCCGGATCGCGCAGGTCGTCATAGAACGAGCCGACCTGCGTTGCCAGCAGCAGGCCCTTGTAGACCACCGTCCGGCTGGAGAAGCTGGGCATATAGAGATCGGCGATCCCCGGCATCCCATGCTTTTCGGCCAGCGCTGCCAACGGATTCTGAGTTTGCTTGCGGATCGCCAGGATCTTGCGCTCGAAGGCGTCCTGGTCGGCGCAGTTCTCGCCACGGGCGACGAAACACTGGCGGATGACCGGCATCTGTTCGCGCACCGTCTTGCCAAGTCCTTCGGTGGTCACCGGCACATCGCGCCAGCCGATCAACCGCTGACCTTCTTTGGCGATGAACTTTTCGAAGGTGCCAACGATGAATTCGCGGCTGGCCTGATCCTGTGGCAGGAAGCACATGGCGACTGCATAGTCGCCCTCGGCCGGCAGCTTCAGGCCTTCCTGGTCTGCCCACTTGCGAAACAGCGTGTCGGGGGTCTGGATCAGAATGCCAGCGCCATCGCCCAGCAGCGGATCGGCGCCGACAGCCCCGCGGTGGTCCAGATTCTTCAGAATTTCGAGCGCCTGGGTTACGATCGCATGGCTTTTGGCGCCCTTGATATGGGCGACAAAGCCGACGCCACAGGCGTCATGTTCGTTGCGCGGATCGTAAAGCCCTTGCGGCGCCGGATAACCCATCGAAACCCATCCTGTCTTCCGCCGATTCCCTTGATTCGAGCCCCGGCGGGCACAAACGGCGGAAAACCGGCAATTAAGCGCAAGCATCCTCACCGCAGAAAGCAGTGAAAATTGCGCGAACTATTCCAATGAAGACAGGAAGCTGTTTTTGCAACTGCGAAGAAGACAAGAAAGCCTTGGGGTCAGGCAAGCCGGGCTGTGAATAGGATTGCGCCCGGGAAATGACCAGCGGGATCAGGCCGCGCCGCTCATCCGCTGCAGACTGGCAAGCGCGGCGCGCAGGGCTTGTTCAGCCTCGGCCGGATCGATGGCCGGAGCCAGCGTGGCGGCCAGGGGGGTGCCGGGAGCAACGCCTTCAAGACGGTCGAAGGGGCGTAGCGGCACTTGCAGAGCAGATGTCGCGCTGATCGGAGCCGAGAGCGGTGTAGCGGTGGCGATGCCCTGGCCCGGGAAGATCACCACAGGTTCGACTGCGCCAGGGGCCAGTTCGGACTCTTCGATCCGGACGAACCCACCGCGCTGGCCCGAAGGTGCCAGGCCGAGCAGCGAACCGAACGCTTCTTCGTGCGCGGTGTCGGCAAGGTCATCGACAGTTTCCCCTTCGCTGCTGTCGGTCGCGGCCGGGTAAGCGCAGTCCGGGGCAGCAGTCGCAGCGGCTGGAGCCTCTGCGGCAGGTACAGGCATCCGCAAGTGACGCGGCACGAGGATGCCGAGGTCTGCCGGATCCTCATCGTCGAAATGGTCGAACCCGATGGGGCGCAGCGCGGCCGGTATCGGCGGCGGTGTCGACCGCACGAAGTCGGCGGGTGCGGGCTGCGCGTCAGCGAGCAGTGCAACAGGTTGCTCAGCGGGTGCTTCAGCCACGGCCATGGTAATTTGCTCTGCGGTCGAAGCTGCAGGTGCCACCGCCGCTGCCGCTGCCTTGGCGGCGCGGCGCCGGGCCATCGATTCTTGCAGGCGTGCGGCCAGATCGGTCATTCCTAGCCCTGCCGGACTCGGCAAGGGTTCGGTCGGAGCAGGCGCAACGGTAACCGGGGGAGCCGGTTCGGCAACGCTGGGCGTGGCAGCGGCTGCCAGCGCCTCGATGCCTGCGGCCGGCTGTTCGGTCACGCGCTCGGCGAACAGCGGCTGGGCTGGTTCCGTGTCGAACACCGAAGTTCGGAAACCCGCGGCGCGGACGAATTCCGTGGGCACGTGACCATCTTGCGCAGGAATGCCGAAGATCGAAGTCGTTGCGGCGACTGGAGCAGCCACAGGCGTCAGCTCGACAGCCGGCGCCACTGGTGCTGGCGCGGCAAATGGCGCTGGCGGGACCACGGGACCCGGAGGAGCGGTCGAACTTGCCGGAGTAATGGGTGCAGCAGTCGGGGCCGGAAAGGCACCGAGATCGAGCGGGGCTTCCTCGCGCCCGATGATGGGCGCCGGGTCTGGCTCGGCAAAGCGGGCAGCAGAAACGTCAAAGATCTGTGGTTGACCGCCTGGCAGCGGGGCGAAGTCGATTGGCTGGAACGGTTCGTCAGCAGGTTCGACCGCCAGCGGGCGCCGACGACCGGCAACGAAGCCGATGTCTTCTGCCTGGTCATCCAATCCTTCACCAAGCTCGTCGTGCGCTGAGATTGGACGGCGTGCCGGCTCTTCGCTGGTGGCAGCGCCACGCTTGCGCTGACGCACTTCGGCCTTGGGACGAACGATCCGCCATGCCAGCAGGGCACCCAAAAGTGCGCCGAAGGACGACATGACAAGCGAAATCAGGATCCGGGCGGTTACCCCAAGCGGTGGCGCGGTAGCAGGAATGACCAGGTCGATCCCGGTCTTGAGCACCAAGCCTTCGAACAGGCTGGGCCTAATGGCCAGGCTGCCCAGCCCGAATAATGCACCGAACCACAGCGCCACGACCGCCGGAAACAGCGGATGGCTGGTGATCGGCTTCCCTTTGGCCGGTTTGCGCTTGGTATTGGCCACGCCCCGAAATCCTGTGCTTCTTGAACCCCCTGCCGGTACCAAGACCGCTTTAGGCGGCGGCTGGAATCCGACAACTCGTTGAAGCATCTAGGGCCGCTTGGTAAACATCTTGATAACGATGCACATTGCGGGCCCAGTCGTGATGGCTGGCCACATGGCTGCGTCCGGCGGCGCGGCGCGTGTCCCATCCTGACCTATCGCTTAGCAGATGGGCCAGTGCAGCAGCGCAGGCGGCCGGATCGTCAGGCGGGAACAGGGTACCGGTAACGCCATCGGCGATCAGCTCGCGATGCCCACCCACGTCAGAGGCTGCTACCAGCCGGGCCTGAGCCATGGCCTCAAGCGGCTTGAGCGGTGTGACCAGGTCAGTCAGGCGGCTCTGCTTCCGCGGAAAAGCCAGAATGTCGATCAGCGCGTAATAGCGCTCGACCTCGCTATGCGGCACCCGGCCGACAAAGCGGATCGCGTCGGCCGCAGGCGAAGCGGCGGCCTGAGCGCGCAGTGTGCTGTCCATCGGCCCGCCGCCGACCAGCAGCAGCTTCGCCTGCGGTTCGCGCGTCAGCAGCGCGGGCATGGCGGCGATCAGGTCGTCCAAGCCTTCGTAATCGTAGAAACTGCCGATAAAGCCGATTACCGGACCTTCGCCGAGGCCGAATTGGCCAGCAAGCTTGGCGTCGCGCGGTGCCGTCTCGCCAAACAGCGAGAGGTCAACCCCATTGGGGCTGATCGTGATCTTGCCGGGCGGCGTGCCGCGCGCGACCAGGTCCTGCCTGAGGCCCGCGCAGATCGTCACAACGGCATCGGCACCGGCGACTACGCGATTCTCCAGCGCCCGGGTGAGGCGGTACTTGAGGCTGCCTTCGGTACCAGTGCCGTTCGATACGGCGGCATCTTCCCAGAAGGCACGGATTTCATAAACCACCGGCAGCCCGAGCCGCCGGCCCGCCAGCAGCGCAGCCATGCCGCACAGCGCCGGGCTGTGGGCGTGCAGCAGGTCGGGCCGCCAATCAGCCGCCAAGGTAACGATCGCGTCGGCCAGCAGGGCAATCTCGCGCCATTCGCGCCAGGCCGGCGGGCCGCTGGCTGAGCCGCGCGTGCGGTGGAAGGTCAGCCCTTCGGCTTCCTCGCAGTCAGGCCCTTCCGCGCTGTGGCGCAGCCCCGTGATTCCCCGTACTTCCAGCCCCATCGCAGCCTGCGCGGTCAGGATCGCGCGGGTGCGAAAGGTATAGCCGCTGTGCAGTGGCAGTGAATGGTCCAGGACGTGAAGAACGCGCGTCATGGCCTGTTCCTAGGCCAGTAAGGCTTAACGCCGCGTCAACCCGGCGGTGCTAACGCGCTGGTGCATGGTCGATTACTTTGCCCTGGCGCTGTCGCACAGCCTGCTGGTCTTCGCGGCCTGGCGATTGCTGTGGCGCGACGATCTCGACGCCGATCCTGCGGCGCCGGAGCAGGATCCGCCGGGTGGTTCGGCGCCACAAGCGACCGCCACCCTGCCGCTGCGGACTAGGGCCAGTGAAAACCAGGGGCTGCGCATCCGTGCTTGATCTGGCGATCACCAGTTTCACCCTGGCCTTCCTGGCCCTGGGTTTTCGCCGCCCGTTCGTCTGGGTGCTGGCCTATCTCTACATCGATATCCTGACGCCGCAGAAAATCAGTTGGTCGCTGCTGGCTTCGCTGCCGATTTCGCTGATTGCCTTCATTCTGGCCTTTGGCGGCTGGCTGCTGCTCGATGACAAGCGCGACGTGCGGTTTACCCTGCGCCAGATATTGATCGTGGGCTTGCTCGCCTATTGCGGCATTACCACCACAATTGCCGAATTTCCCGTGGAAGCGGCAGAAAAATGGTCATGGGTTTGGAAGGCGCTGCTCTTCGCCATCTTCCTGCCGCTGACCCTGCGCACCCGCCTTCGGTTCGAAGCCGTGGTCACGGTGATTGTGCTGACTGTCGGGGCGATCATGATCACCGGCGGGATCAAGACCGTAGTAGGCGGCGGTGGCTACGGCGAATTGCAGACTTTCGTGCACGAGAACTCAGGGATTTACGAAGGATCGACGCTTTCGACCGTCGCGATCATGATGATCCCGCTGATCTGGTGGGTGGCGCGGTTCACCACCGTGTTTCCGCGCGGCAAGCTGGTCAACCTGTTTGCGGCGGCCCTGACTTTTGCTGCGCTCATGATCCCGGTTGGCACGCAGGCGCGCACCGGCTTGCTGTGCATTGCCTTGGTTATCGTGTTGTCAATGCGGACAGTCAAACGCCGTTTTCTGTATCTGGGTCTGGCTGGCGCGGCGGCGATTGCCGCCATTCCCTTCCTGCCAGCCGCCTTCTTGGACCGGATGAGCACGATCGAGAATCACAAGTCCGATCAATCTGCCTCGACGCGCATTGCGGTCTGGATGTGGACGCTCGATTATGTCCAGGACCACCCCTTTGGCGGCGGGTTCGATGCCTATCGCGGCAATAGCCTGCTGGTGCCAACCTACAAGGCTGTTGGGCCCGAGAACAACGTTACCATTGTCACCGAACTGCATGTCGAAAAGGCACGGGCCTATCATTCGGCTTATTTTGAAATGCTGGGTGAACAAGGCTATCCCGGTTTTGCCTTGTGGGCTTGGATCCAATTGCTGGGCATTTGGCAAATGGAGCGGCTGCGTCGCAGGTGGAGAGATCGCAAGGAGCCGGATGAAGCGTGGATCGCACCGCTCGCCAACGCGTTGCAGATTTCGCAGATGACCTATTTTGTCGGGGCTCTGTTCCTGGGCATTGCCTTCCAGCCGGTCATGTTCATGGTGATCGGGTTGCAGTGCGGCTTGTGGTCTTACTGTCGGCGTATCGAGCCAAGTGCGCTGCCGGTCCGGTCGGCCCGACCACAGCTGCGCATGTTTGCCAGCCCCCAATCTGCCGCTTGAGTCGGCCTTTTGCGCCCTTGATCAAGCGCCTTGGCGTTGCGGGCAAAGGGATTCGCCGGTTCTGACCGCCAGTCCCCCGCCTATGCCGTAGCGGCAGGCGCGAATCCGTTGCGCGGGACCGCAGCTTGGGCCATGAACGGCGCTTTCCAGCTACAGGAGAGGCGCAATGACCCCGCAGGAACTCGCAGCCAAGACTGGCGAAGTGATCGGCGTGTCGGACTGGTTCGAAGTCAGCCAGGACCGCATCAACAAGTTTGCCGAAGCCACCGGTGACTTCCAGTTCATCCACATCGACGAGGAAAAGGCCAAGCTGACGCCGTTCGGCGGGACCATTGCTCATGGCTTCCTGACCCTGTCTCTGCTGCCGGTGCTCGGTGCGATGACCGAAGGCGCGCGCGTCGACGGGATCAAGATGGGCGTCAACTATGGCGGCAACAAGACCCGCTTCATCTCGCCCGTCCGCGCCGGCAAGCGCGTCCGCGCTCACACCAAGCTGCTCGAACTGGTCGAGAAGCGCCCCGGCCAGTGGCAGCAGACCAACGAGATCACCATCGAGATCGAGGGCGAGGACAAGCCCGCCCTGATCTGCGAATGGATCACGCTGTTCTTCGTGTGATGTAAACCCTCCCCGGGGGCCATACCAACCGGTTCAATCAAGGAATTTCCAATGTCACGTGACGCAGTCATCGTTTCCACTGCCCGTACCCCGCTGACCAAGGCCGCGCGCGGTGCGTTCAACAATACCACCGGCGCAACGCTCGGTGCCTGGTCGATCAAGGCTGCCGTCGAGCGCGCCGGCCTTGCTGGGGCCGAAGTCGACGATGTCATTATGGGCACGGCAGTCCAGCAGGGCTCGACCGGTGGCAATGTCGCCCGTCTTGCCGCGCTGCGCGCCGGCCTGCCGGTTTCGGTTCCGGCCATGACGATCGACCGCCAGTGCTCCTCGGGCTTGATGACCATCGCCACGGCCGCCAAGCAGATCCTGGTCGACAACATGGACATCTGCGTCGCAGGCGGCGTTGAGAGCATTTCCAAGGTGGTTGGCAGCGGCAAAATGTTTGTCGAACCGGACCGCGAACTGCTGGAAATGCACCCGCATATCTACATGCCGATGATCGGCACCGCTGAAGTGGTGGCCAAGCGCTACAACATCAGCCGCGAATACCAGGATGAATACTCGCTCCAGTCGCAGCAGCGCACTGCTGCCGCCCAGGCTGCTGGCAAGTTCGACGACGAGATCGTCGCCTGCACCGCGACCATGGCCTTGGTGAACAAGGAGACCAAGGAAGTCTCCTATCAGGAAGTCACCGCCACCAAGGACGATTGCAACCGTCCCGACACCACGCTGGAAGGCCTCGCCAGCCTCAAGCCGGTGATGGGCGAAGGCCACTGCATCACCGCCGGCAATGCCAGCCAGCTGTCCGATGGTTCGTCGGCCTGTGTCGTCATGGAAGCCAAGGTGGCCGAAAAGCGGGGCCTCACTCCGCTGGGCCGCTATGTTGGCATGGCTGTGGCTGGCACCGAGCCCGACGAAATGGGCATTGGCCCGGTCTTCGCGATCCCCAAGCTGCTCGAGCGCTTCAACCTGAAGATGGACGACATCGGTCTGTGGGAACTGAACGAGGCCTTTGCCGTCCAGGTGCTCTATTGCCGCGACAAGCTGGGCATCCCTGACGAGTTGCTCAACGTCAACGGCGGCTCGATCTCGATCGGCCATCCCTTCGGCATGACCGGCGCGCGCTGCACCGGCCACGCCCTGATCGAAGGCAAGCGCCGCGGCGCCAAGTATGCCGTAGTGACCATGTGCATCGGCGGCGGCCAGGGCGCTGCCGGCCTGTTCGAGGTCTTCTGATGCGATTGTCGGAGCCTCGCATTGTTCCCGTCGATCTGAACAAGATCGATGATGAACAGCGCGAGGCTCTGGCGGTCTTTGCCAGCACCGCGCGCGATGTCACCAAGTCCGAAGGGACGGTGCTCAACATCTTCCGCACGCTGGTTCACGCTCCCAGGGCGCTGACTGCGTTCCTTGCCTGGGGCGGCTATATCCTGTCACGTCGCAACAGCCTGTCCGAACGGGATCGCGAACTCGTTATCCTGCGCACCGGGTTCAATTGCGGCTCGGGCTATGAATTTACCCAGCACACGCGGATCGGCCTTGATGCCGGGCTGACCGAGGCCGAAATTGCGGCGATCAAGGCAGGCCCGGCCGACCCTTTGTGGAGCGACACCGATCGCGCGATGTTGCAGGCAACCGACGACCTGACGCGCGATTTCCACGTCTCCAACGCGAGCTGGACGGCGCTGTCGTTCATGACGGACAAGCAGAAGATGGATCTGGTGATGACCGTGGGGCAGTACACCCAGGTCTCGATGATGCTGAACAGCTTTGGCGTCCAGCTCGACCCAGGCCAGGAACTCGACCCCGAACTTGACCATCGCGCCGGCTGACTTGCCATCCGGGCCAATCCCGCGCATCCTTGGGGCATAACAAAGGGTCGTCTGGGGAAAGGATGCAGCCATGGGCGAGCATCTGGGGATCGTCGAAATTCTGGGGTTGGCCGGTTCAGTCAGCCTCTTGTCCGGGTGGCGGCTCTATCTGACCGCGCTGGCCACCGGCCTTGCGATGCGTTGCAATGTTTTGCCCTTGCCCGAGCATCTGGCAGCCTTGCAGATCCTGGCCAACCCGTGGGTCATGGCGGCAGCGGGCTTGGCCGCTTTTATGGAATTTTTCGCCGACAAGATCGCCTGGCTGGATTCGGTCTGGGATACGATCCACACCTTCATCCGCCCGATCGGCGGCGCGCTGCTGGTCCTGGCGGTGATCGATCCGGCCGACCCGGCAACGCAGGCGATTGCCTTTCTGCTGGGGGGCGGCGCCAGCCTGCTGGCGCATGGCGGTAAGGCCAGCGCGCGGGCCGTGGTCAACACCAGCCCGGAACCGTTCAGCAATGTCGTGGTCTCAACCGTTGAGGACGTCGCGACCACCGGTCTGCTCTACCTGGCGTTTGCCTATCCGGTGGCGTCCGGGCTGATTGCTGCCGCGCTGGCCGTGCTGACCGCTGTGCTAATGATGCTCGCCTGGCGGTTGCTCCGCCGGATCGTGATGCGCGAGCCAGCTGCGGCCCTGCCGCCAGACGACGCCGGAACCTAGGCAGCCACTTTGAGCCGCGGCTTATCATGCCGCTTGATCCAATCTTCCAGCACGGGCGCAATCCGGTTGCGCCACTTGCTGCCGTTGAAGATCCCATAGTGGCCGACTTCCGGTGCCAGGTGATAGAGCTTGCGGCTCTCCGCGAGGTTCACCGCCAACTTGAGTGCGGCGCGGGTCTGCCCGATCCCGGAAATGTCGTCACGCTCGCCTTCGACCGCCAGTAATGCGGTTTCGCGGATCGCGCCCAGGTCAACCCGCTCGCCGCGATGCATGAACTCGCCCTTGGCTAGCGACTGGCGCTGGAAAACCTGTTCGATGGTTTGCAGGTAATAGTCCGCATCCATGTCGCAGACTGCGCGATACTCGTCGTAGAACGCCTTGGTTGCCTCGGCGCTCTCGCCGTCGCCCGCCACCAGGTGCTTGAACATGTGGTAATGGCTCAGCATGTGGTTGCCCAGGTTCATACTCATGAATCCGGCGAGCTGCAGGAAGCCCGGATAGACCCGTCGCCCCGCGCCCGGATATTGTAGCGGCACGGTCGCGATCACTGTGTGCTTGAACCATTCGAGCGGGCGCTGCATGGCAAGATCGTTGACCGAGGTCGGCGCCTCGCGCGTGTCGACCGGGCCACCCATCATGGTCAGCGTCAGCGGGCGGCAGGGATGCTTGCGGCCATTGAGCAGCGCGGTTGCCGCCAGCGCCGGGACCGACGGTTGGCAGACCGCCAACATGTGCGCGTTCGGCCCGATGTGTTCCAGGAAGCCGATCACATAGTCGATGTAGTCATCCAGATCGAACCGGCCGGCTTCCAGCGGCACGGTCTTCGCATCGGCCCAGTCGGTGATGTAGACCTCACAATGCTCGATCATCCGCGCCACGGTGCCGCGCAGCAGGGTGGCGAAGTGGCCGCTCATCGGGGCGACAATCAGCAGGCGCGGGGCATTGGCCGGCAGGCCCGGGTGGGTAAAGCGCAGCAGGTTGCCGAACGGGCGGTGCATCACGATCGCTTCGGTCACCGGCCAGGTCTTGCCATCCACTTCCACCGTCTCGATGTCGAAGGCCGGCTTGCCGTATGGGGCGGCCGCGTGGGCAAAGACTTCGAGCGCCGAGGCCATGACAGGCCCCACTCCGGTGTAACCGAACGGCAATGCCGGATTGTTGAGCAGTTCCGCGCCGACCGAGGCCATGGTGCTCGCGGCATTGAGCCATGAACGCTGCAATTCGTATGCGGTGTAGAGCACGCCAAGTTCCCCTTCCGGACCCGTTGTGCAGGCCCATCCGATCTCCACCGTGCCGCCATTCGACCTATTGTGCAATGCAATATTTAGCCCTGCTTTGTTCGCGATCGCACAACCAGTTCGAATTTGCTACTTATTGGCTGCTGCGCTAGGGCCCGTGCGATGGCTTCCGATCCCGCCTCCACCCAGCCTGATCCCAAACCCGCCCGTTCGCTTGGCCCGCTCAAGATGATCTGGCAGGCGGCCCTGGCTTATCCAGGGCAGCTGGCCATGGCCGGCCTGGCGCTGATAATCACGGCCGGGGCGACGCTGGCGATCCCGTCGGGCTTCAAGTTGATCATCGACCGCGGTTTTGCCGCTGGCGGCAACCCGGACGATATCGGCCGGTGGTTCCAGTACCTGCTGCTGATCGTGCTGGTCCTTGCCCTCGGCACGGCACTGCGGTTCTATTTCGTGTCATGGCTGGGGGAGAGGGTCGTTGCCGACATCCGCCTCAAGGTGCAGGCCAACCTGCTGCGGATGGCCCCGGCCTTTTTCGAGGAAAATAGCCCGAGCGAAATCGCTAGCCGGATGACCGCGGATACGGCGCTGATCGAGCAGGTGGTCGGCACCACGGTTTCGGTCGCCTTGCGCAACACGATCATGGGCATCGGCGGGGTGGCTTACTTGTTCACCCTCGCGCCGCAACTGACGTTGATGCTGGTCCTGGCGATCCCGCTGATCGTGCTGCCGATCGTCTGGTTCGGGCGGCGGCTGCGCAATGTCTCGCGCACCAGCCAGGATCGCGTGGCCGATGTTGGCTCGATGGTGGCCGAGGTGCTCGGTGCCATGAAAATCGTTCAGGCCTTCAATCAGGAAACGCGGGAGGCAGCGCGCTTTGCCGGAGCGGTGGAGGCCACCTTCACTACCGCCAAGCGCCGGATCCTGCTGCGCGCGGCGATGACCGCGATCATCATTATGTTGGTCTTCGGCGCGATCACCATGCTGATGTGGGAAGGCGCGATCGGGGTCGCTGAAGGCCGGATCAGCGGCGGCACCATTGCTGCCTTCGTGCTGACTGGTGGCCTCGTCGCAGGCGCCTTTGGTGCGCTGACCGAAGTCTATGGCGAGCTGCTGCGCGGCGCTGGTGCAGCCAGCCGTCTCAATGAGCTGCTGAACGAAAAGCCCGCCATTGCGCCGCCCGCCCGACCGCTCGCCCTGCCCACCCCGGCGCGCGGCAAGCTGGCCTTCGAGAATGTCGGGTTCCGCTATCCGACCCGGCCCGAGGTTTCGGCCCTGACCGATTTTTCGCTGACCATCGAACCGGGTGAAACCGTCGCCATCGTCGGGCCATCGGGTGCGGGCAAGTCTACACTGTTCCAGCTCGCCGAGCGGTTCTACGATCCCCAGACAGGGACAGTGAAACTCGACGGTGTGCCGCTGACGGCGGTCGATCCGGCCGATGTTCGCCGCAATATCGCGTTGGTGCCGCAAGAAGGCGTGCTGTTTGCCGCCACGGCGCGCGACAACCTGCGCTATGGCAACTGGGACGCTAGCGACGAGTCCATCTGGCAGGCGGCCGAGGCGGCCAATGCCGCGCAGTTCCTGCGTGAACTGCCAGAGGGGCTTGAGACGTTCCTTGGTGAGGGCGGGGCGCGCCTTTCGGGCGGACAGCGGCAACGCATGGCGATTGCCCGCGCCTTGCTGCGCGATGCCCCGATCCTGCTGCTGGACGAAGCGACGTCCGCACTTGATGCCGAAAGTGAGCGGCTGGTTCAGCAGGCGCTCGACCGGCTGATGGCCAGCCGCACCACGCTGGTCATCGCGCATCGCCTGGCAACAGTCCGGGCGGCCGACCGGATTATCGTAATGGACAAGGGGCGGATCGTCGAACAGGGCACGCACGATGCATTGACTCGTGCGGGCGGGCTTTATGCCCGGCTCGCCGCGCTGCAATTCGACGAAGTGCAAAGCGTCATCGTCTAGTAGCATTTATACCGCATTTCGCGCGCGGGCGCGGGCGCGTAACAGGTTGCCCAATAGGAACATTCTTTGGGAGCAACCGATGATTCTTCGTGCCTCTACCCTGCTGGCTGCCACCAGCGCACTGGCGCTTGGTTTTGCCAGCCCCGTACTGGCTGAAACTGCGCCGGCCGCTGCGGCACCTGCGGCCCAGCCCGCGGTTCCCGCCGCCAAGGCTGCTCCGGCCTGGGGCTGGGGCATCCAGCTCGATTACATGGATCGTTCGGCCAAGCCGGGTGACGATTTTGATCGGTTCGTCAACGGCAAGTGGCACGATGCCACGGCCATCCCTGCCGATCGCAGCGTCTATGGCTCGTTCATCGAACTGGCTGAGCTGTCGGAGCAGCGGATGAAGGCCATTATTGAGGAGGTGGCCAAGGGTCAGCATCCCGCTGGCAGCGACCAGGCCCGGATCGCCGCAGTGTTCAATGCCTACATGGATACTGCCGGGATAGAGAAGGCCGGGCTCAACCCGGCACGCCCGATGCTGAACCAGATCAAGGCTGCCAAGACCACCACCGATCTCGTCAAGCTGTTCGTCCAGCCCGGTCTCGCTTCGCCGATTGGGATGGGGGTGTCGCCCGATGCGAAGAACAGCCGGGTCAACGCGCTTTATGCCGGCCAGGCCCAGCTCGGCCTGCCCGATCGCGACAACTACCTGGTCGACAGCCCCCGCAACCGGGAGATTATCGCCAAGTACAAGGAATACCTGACCTTCCTGGCGACCGAACTGGGCTATGCCGATCCTGCTGCCACGGTCGAGGCCGTATTCCAGCTGGAGAAGAAGCTGGCGGCGGAAAACTGGGACCGTGCGCTCAGCCGCAACCGCGACCTCACCTATGACAAGATGCCGATCGCCGATTTCCTGGCGCTGGCCCCCAACGTGCCGCTGCGCACCGCGCTTGATGCGCTGGGCGTCGGTGGTGCGACCGAGATCATCGTCACCCGCATGCCGCCGACCAAGGACGAGCTGGAGGCCGCCAAGTTCACGCCGGAAATGGCCGCTAAGCTAGGCGGGGGTGTGCCGGCCCTGGTCAAGCTGATCGCCAGCGAACCGATCGAAACCTGGAAGGCCTGGCTTTCGCTGCAGTACGTCTCGGGCCGCGCGGCCGTGTTACCCAAGCGTTTCGATGATGCGCAGTTCGCCTTCTATGGCAAGTTCCTGCAGGGCCAGCCCGAGCAGCGCCCGCGCTGGAAGCGGGCGCTCAGCGCGACTGAAGGCACGCTGGGCGAGCTAACCGGCAAGGTTTACGTGGAGCGCCACTTCCCGGCGACGCACAAGGCGGCGATGGACAAACTGGTGGGCAACCTGCGCACCGCCATGGCCTACAACCTCCAGAACCTGACCTGGATGGGGCCTGAAACGCGGGTTCAGGCCAAGGCCAAGCTGGATGCGTTCTCGCTGAAGATCGGTCATCCGGACAAGTTCAAGGAATACAAGGGGCTCAATGTCACGCCCACCAGCGCCTTTGCCAATGCCGATGCAGCGGCCCGCTGGTTCCAGAACGATCGCATCCAGCGTCTCGGCAAGCCGGTGGACCGGACCGAGTGGTTCATGACCCCGCAGACGGTCAACGCCTATTACAACCCGACCGGCAATGAGATCGTCTTCCCGGCCGGCATCCTCCAGCCGCCGTTCTTTGCGCTCTCGGCAGACGATGCCGTGAACTATGGCGCGATCGGCGCAGTGATCGGCCACGAAATTGGCCATGGTTTCGATGACCAGGGCTCGAAGAGCGATGGCGATGGCAACCTGCGGGACTGGTGGACGCCGCAGGACAAGGCCAACTTCCAGAAGCTGACCGGGGCTCTCGCCGATCAGTACAGCAAGCTGTGCCCGCTCGATGATGGCAAGACCTGCATCAATGGCCGCCTCGCCCTGGGCGAGAACATCGGAGACGTTGGCGGCTTGAGCCTGGCTTACCGCGCCTACAAGCTTTCGCTGGGCGGCAAGGAAGCTCCGGTGATCGACGGCTTTACTGGTGATCAGCGCTTCTTCATGGCCTGGGCCCAGGTTTGGCGGACCAAGTTCCGCGAGGCTGCGCTGCGCCAGCAGTTGCAGAACGGACCGCACTCGCCAGGCATGTACCGCATCCTCGGCGTGGTCCGGAACTTCGACGAATGGTACAAAGCCTTTGACGTCAAGCCGGGTGACAAAATGTACCTGCCGCCGGAAGAACGCATTCGGATCTGGTAAAATTTTGCCGCAAACTGGCGGGCGTGGCTTGACTTGGCCGCGCCCGCCGCGTTGATCGCGCAGCATGGACACGATCGTTACCGCCATCCTGCTCGGCATTGTCGAGGGCCTGACCGAATTCATTCCGGTTTCCTCGACCGGGCACCTGATTCTCGCAGCAGAAATCTTCGGCTACGATGCCAATGTCTGGAAGGTGTTCAACGTCGTCATCCAGCTCGGTGCGATTCTGGCTGTGGTGGTGCTTTACTGGCGGACGTTCTGGGCCGTCGGCACCGGACTGCTCAAGTGGCGGCCAGAAAGCGTGGCCTTCGTACGCAACGTGCTGCTCGGCTTTTTGCCCTCGGCCTTCCTTGGGTTCCTGCTCAAGGACTATATCGACATCATGCTCGGCTCGCCGATGGTAGTGGCCTGGGCGCTGGTGCTGGGCGGCATCGCCATTCTTGCGATCGAGAAAGTCGCGAAGCCGGGGCCGGCCACCGGGGTGGCCCAACTGCCCGCGCGCCAGGCGCTGGGCGTCGGCCTGATCCAATGCCTGTCGATGATTCCCGGGGTCAGCCGCAGCGGCGCTACGATCATGGGCGCTTTGGCCATGGGGATCGAGCGCCGCACGGCTGCTGAATTCAGCTTCTTCCTTGCCATCCCGACCATGATGGGCGCGACCACGCTGGAACTGTGGGATAACCGCGCAGCGCTTGCCGCCGGTAACATGACCGTTGGCTGGACTGAGATCGCGGTTGGCTTCGCCGTGTCGTTTGTCGTCGCTTTGGCGGTGATTAAGGCCTTCGTGGCCTTCGTCAGCCGGGCCGGGTTCGCGCCCTTTGCCTGGTACCGGATTGCGGCCGGCATCCTGGCGATCTGGCTGCTGTCGCGCTGATCCCTACTGCAGCGTGACCCGGCCTTCGTCGCCATCGCGGCGGCTGAAGAACTGCATCAGCTGGACCAGCAGTTCGCAGCGGGTGTTCAGGCTGTTGGCTTCTAGCAATGCCTGCTTGGCCGCCGCGTCGAACGGGGCAATCTGACTGACACCATCGATCAGCGAGGTATCGTCCAGCCGCGTGACTGCGTCCCAATCGACCGAATAGCCCTGGGCATCGGCAAAACGACGCGCCTCTCGTTCAAACCCGGCCCGCTCGACCGGGGAGAGCGACTGGTAGGCTGGTTCTTCGAGCAGCTCGGCCTCGACCTGCCGGAACGGGGTAATCACATCCAGTTCGCGCACCAGTCGGAAGCGCGCTTCGCCTTCCAGCACCAGATTGAAACGGCCGTCTTCCAGTGCCTCGACATCGGCAATCTTGCCGACGCAGCCCACGCTGAACAGTGGGGCACCCTCGTCCGCGCGCTGCGGCTGGATCATCCCGATGCGGCGGTCGCGGGCGAGGGCATCCTTCACCATCGCCCGGTAACGCAGCTCGAAGATGTGCAGCGGCAATTGCAGCCCAGGATAGAGCACTGCGCCCGGCAAGGGAAAGATCGACAGGCGCACCGTGCCGCTCAACCGAACAGGACCAGAGACAGCTTGCGGCGCTGCGCCGCCACCCACGGATCTTCGAGCCCGACTGCCTCGAATATTTGCAGCAGCTTGGCCTTGGCCGCGCCTTCGTTCCATTCGCGGTCGGCGGCAATCATCGCCAGCAGGGTTTCGGCCGCTGCATCACGTTCACCGGCGGCAAAGGCAGCGGTGGCATAGGCCAGCTGGCCCTCGGGGTTGTCTGGCGCGGCGCTGGCGCGCAAAACGACCAGCTCGTTATCAGCCGGCCGGTCCTTGGCCAGCTCCAGCGCCGTGCGGGCCCGGGCAATCTCGGGATCCTTGGCCAGTGCTTCGGGCAGTTCGGCCAGCACGGCTTCAGCCTCAGCCGTGTGTCCGGCGGCGATCAGCGCACGCAGCAGGCCGCCCTGGACCGCAGCATTGTCAGGGGCGATCTCGGCGATCTGCATGAAGATGTTAGCGGCGCGTTCGGCATCGCCGCCGACCAGGGCCTCCTCGCCCATGGCGATCAGCGGGCCGACATCCTGGGCTGGCGCCGCTCCGCCCGGCTGGACCGGCAGCTTGGCCAGCAACTGGTCCAGCAGGCCCTTGAGCTGCGATTCGCTGCGGGCATTGGTCAGGTCGGCGACCGGCTGGCCCTGGAACATCGCATAGACGGTCGGGATCGAGCGCACCTGGAACTGCGCGGCAATGAACTGTTGCTCGTCGACATTGATCTTGGCCAGCACCACGCCCTTCTCGGCATAGTCGGCCGCAACCTTCTCCAGCACCGGCGTCAGCGCCTTGCACGGGCCGCACCATTCGGCCCAGAAATCGAGGATGACGAGACTGGTCATCGACGGCTCGACTACGTCCTTGCGGAACCGGTCGACCGCCTTCTGTTCGTCGAGACTGAGGCCCATGCTTGCCAAGGTATAACTCCAGGTGGAACTGCGTGTGCGCTCCAATGTGGGCTTTCGCGGCCATTTGTGAAGTCACAAAGCGCCGCAATCGCATTATGCGCATTTTCCCCTTGGCAAGGCCGAAGGCCGATGCTAACCGCGCGCCTCTCCCCGGCCCCTGCCATGCTGGCATGCGGGCTTCGGACGTTCAGAGCGGGCGTAGCTCAGGGGTAGAGCACAACCTTGCCAAGGTTGGGGTCGAGGGTTCGAATCCCTTCGCCCGCTCCAATCATTTCAACGGGTTATTCGATCGGGCGTTTGCTGCCAAAAGCGGCCTTACAGCCTGCGATTTTACCGGCGTTCTGATTGGAACGCTTGCCGGAAAATGGCCGAAACGAGCCATTTGAGCCGGTTCTCAATGGAGTATGGTCTGTTCAAACGTCGGGTATTGTCTCGGCGCTTTGGCGATTCCTGATTGCATGCTTTAATGTACCTGCAGTGCGATTGCAGACATTGAACATTTTGGGTGGCAATCAGTTTTCAATTGCGGCGGCGGTGCATATGTTTCGGCCGCCGGCATCTGGGGCTTTCGTACCCGTCAGAGCAATTTCCTCACGCGCCCGCCCTGATTGCCGCAACCACGGGCGCAGCGAGAATGGCCTGCACTTCGTGATTAGGAAGCCCGAGCGCGCCCAATAGATGAGCGGTCAGCGTCACACTAAATGCTTGGGGATCGGGCGGCGGCCTTTCAACAATATGGCGGATGCCCGCTGCGACGATCCCCAACACGACGACCAGCGCGACCTCCGGCGAGGCGCTTCTGAACCGGCCTTGCGCCATGCCGGCCGCCAGCGTCTGGCGGACTGGCTCGTTCATTGCGGCTTGAACATCGGTCGCTTCGCCCAGTAGGTTGGCCAATATCCAGGCGCGCCGGGGCTTTGTCCGCGCAAGATCGAGAAACAGTGTCGCCGCGATCGCGAGGTGAATTGCAGGGTCGGAGCTGGTCGGCTTGATCAGAGAGATGCGGTCGCGCACTTCGAAGCGGATATCAAGCGCCAGCTTTCCAGCGATATCCTCTTTGCTGGCGAAATGATTGTAAAAAGTGCCCTTGGCGACCCCAGCCCGGGCCACAATGTCGTCCACCGAAACCGCGCCGAACCCGTTCCGTCCGAAAAGTTCTTCGGCAGCATCGAGTAATGCCTTGCGGTTGGGCGTGCGGCGCAAGCCACGATAATTGGGAATGCCAGGCATGGAGCAGAGTATAACTCCAAGCTAATTGACTAGATAGTCGAATAAGGGCGGCTATTCTATGCTCCGGTGTCTCTGAGAAACGGATTTGCACGATGCCCCGTCTGCCCTTTGCAACAGCCTTGCTGCTAGCCCCGCTCGCCTATGCGATCCACCATGGCGAGGAGCATGTTGTCTTCAACTTCCGTGCATGGCGCGTGAAGTACTTTCCCGACAATAATGCTCTTACAACCGAAGCAGTGTTGGTGGTGCTGATTTCGATAGCGCTGGTCTACCTCCTGCTTCACGCCACTATGCGCACCCGGATTAGTGCATGCATGGCGATCCTGTTCCTCATGGCGACGCAGGTTCACAATGCGATATTCCATCTGGGGGGGACACTGGTCTTCGCCGACTTCAGCCCAGGGCTGATCACCGCAATTGCGCTGTACTTACCGGCTAACTACATCATTGTGCGCGCCGCGCTGGCCGAAGGGTTGGTGAGTAGGCAGCAGCTCGGAATGCTGTTCATCGCGGGCGGCGTGTTGTTCTGGGCATTCGAGTATGTCGGGCCGGTTGTGCTGCTGGTAACGACACTCTTGACATGGACCTGGACTCTGGCTTCGGCGCGCTCAGCAAACATCAAGGCAACCTGACTCATGACGCGGCTGCCTCAATCTCACCCCTGGCGTCTGCGACTGGCCTGGGCGCTCCAGCTGCCACTGGCGGTAGTTTTTACGATCACGGCCTATCGCAAAATTGTGGCCGATCCGGTGCCAGTGGCGACAGTGGAGGCGCTTGGCACTGGCCAATGGCTTCGCGTGGCGATTGGTTTTGCAGAGCTTGCGGGCGCGATTGGGCTTCTTATACCCCGCCTTGTCCCTCTAGCCGCTTCCTGCCTTGCCCTTCTGATGGTGGGGGCCGTGGGTACGCACTTGGCAATCATCGGAGGAAGCGCGGTCCCCGCTCTCGTCCTTACCATTGCCTGCGGTGCAGTTGCCTTGTTGCGGCGGGATTAGGCCATTCCTGGGTGAATACCGACCTTATGGCCGCTTTTATTTGACCTGACCCTGACCTCAAGCGTCCCTAAAGTTGTCGTAACCGGACTGTGCGGTTGCGGACTTGAAAGCCTGAAAGCGGACATAACCATGGGTCGTCTGAGCCAACTCATCCGTAAAGCTCAGAGCGCGGTTCGAACAATCCTTAGCACCCCAAAAGCCGTGGCTGGGTGATAAGAAACTTTGGAGTCGAACACCGTTAGACAGCTTTCCAATGGGAACAGTTTACCCGCGCCAAGCATCACCATTTGTCCGATTGTCGTCCCCATACGGAGCGAGACGGCCAGGTACATCCTGACCGTCTCATTGAGGAGAACCTGTTATGGCGGAGATCACCGCGGTCGGCATGCGGCCGCGATGGATCGCTTGGGCATATCAGGGTGACCAATCCGGTACAGCTCTTCCTACGTTGCTCCCGGTGATCCCGTATTGTGCTGGTATTGTCCCGGAGCCAAGTCAGAAGCTCCAATTCAATGCTGCTACAGCGGTGGCCTTGCCCAGAGGGGTATAGGATCGGGCTGTATCAATGTAACTCAGCGAAGCGACAAGGCCAGAGCCCAGATCGTAAGTCAGACCCAGTTGCCAATCTCGCTTAGCTTCTCCGAAGGCGCCATCCTCGATGCCGATAGAGCCGTTGATCGCAATTGGCGTCTCGCCGATCGGAGCCTCGCCGCTAATGTAGACATAAGTGTTGTCGAGGCCGCCGAGGCTATCCTGCTTGGGAGCATAGGCCACTCCAATCTTGACGTCCGTTTTGCCAATGCTGGTGCCAACTGCTGAATTGAGCTCATAGTAGTTGAACGCGCTATTGCCCGGGTAAACGTAGTAGGTTCCATTTATCTCTACATCAGCCTTGCCAAGTGAACCGCTCCAGCCAACGATCCAGTCAGTCTCAAGCTCGTCCGGTGAGCCATCCAGCGCAACATTCGATGCCCAGACGCTAGCATAGAAGCCCGACTTGTGGTTTAGGCTCAGTTCCGCAGATCCAGCTGGCGCGTCGTCCGAGAGGGAGATGCCGCGAAAGCGATAGTCGGATGAGGCGGACAGTCCGCCCTCAAGCGTCCAGTCCTTTGCAGTCTCAGCCAGTGCTGTGGTTGGAATTGTGGTGGCCAAGATAGCGGCGCTAACAACTGTACGAAAATTCATGGAAACCTCCAAATGACTGGTGCCAAGGATGGCCTCGGGCTTATTCGGCCGGAAGCGTTTGAAGAGTAACAATGGCTGTCGCGCCGCGGCCGAGGCCGTCGCTCCGCAGACTGATCGAGCCCCCCATTGCGTTGATTGTGTTGGCGCACCAATGCAGGCCGAGCCCTCCAACCTTCTCAGATCGGGTCGAAAAGCCACTTTCGAACAACTTGTCGGCAATCTCAGCAGGGAAACCTTCGCCATCATCGCGAATGGTAATCACGCAATGCTGCCCGTCGTCTGAAAGCCTTGCGCGGATAGATACGCTTCCGCCGTCTCGACCGCTGGCTACGATTGCCTCGGTTGAGTTCGTAATTAAGTTTTCTAGCACCTGCCTAAGCAGCAGCCGGTTGCCGCAAGCGGGAAGCTTATCAGGGTGATCGAGGACCACTTCGATGCGCGTCTCGCCCTTGAACTTTGCAATGTTGGTTGCGTCGCGGAGCAGAGCGCAGACTTCAATCTGCTCGTCCATTCGTGTTGGCCGTTGATGCTGTTGGTTGCCGGCTATGACGTCCAAAGTCTCGGCGAGGTTATGATTGGCTTGGTGAGCGTAACCGCCAATTTCCTCGAGAGCGTGCGTAATGTCCTGATGGGTGGCGACAAGGTAAGCGATGAGCAGCTTGCTGCGATCTGCGGGCGTCGTTTCATCGGCCAGTTCCACCAGCGCGCGCTCGAAGTTGGGGGGAACAACTTTCGCCAAATGGTCGGTGAGAAGGCTCAGGATGACCTTGATCGGGCTAAGACTGTTGCGGACATTGTGCATCACACCCACAGCCGCTTGGGAGCGTCCGAGTTCAAAGGATTGATCCTCGTTCTCGGCGCGCAGGTTACCCAGTTCCTGGAACAAGGCGTTGAACTCGTTTCGCAGCTTCACAAGCTCCTTGGCGCCTTCAAAGGATGTCAAGCTCGCGAGATTGCCGGTTAGGCGAACGTTGTTGACCTCGCGGCTTAACAAGCTGACGGGTCGCACGATCAAATTGGTGATGCGCCGGCGTAATGCGACAAGCATAGCCCCGCCAACGGCTAGGAGCGCGATGACTAGTGCAATCTGTAGCCGGTTGCCCACAGCCATGAGATCGCGCCGGATTTCGAATGAGATATTGGCGATGCCCGCCCCATCGGAAGACCTGATCGGTATGGTAATCTGCAGATGAGCGTCATCGCGGGTGAGTAGCTCTTCCTCGTTAGCGAAGCCGAGCGATAGGGATCCTTTGACCTGGAGAGCCTTATCAAAGTCAGCAATCTGGACAGGCTGGAAGAAAACTACGTAGCCCCGCGAGGGACCGGTCAGACTGCTTGGCAGAATTGAGGTGCCACCAAGAACAAATAGTCTTTTGTCGAAAACCAAGAAAGAGTGAAAGTCCTTGCCAGGAGCTGCCAGTTTCCGAAAATCAGGCGTGGTTACGATACGACGGACTGCTGCAGCAAGGTCGGGACGCGGATTTCCTGTTTTGTCATAGTAGAATGTTGCAACGGCACTATTGTCAAATCGAACGAAGGCCAGACCTTCGATATCTGCGTTGCGGAACGACTCAGGGTTGATGTTGCTGGCCGTAAAGTCAGCATTGAAGTCATTAATATATACATGGGAATCATCCCAAATTCCCCAGTCACGTGCTCTCAGGACAACATTGTCCTGAACCTCCTCCATATAGGCTTCTGCACGCGCTTGTTGGCGCTTCGCATCCGTCTCTTCCAATTGCGCGAAGCTCACCTGGATAATCAGCGAGATTGCGAGAAGCACCAGAAAAGCGGCAGTCCCGCCAATCAAGCATAGATTCAGCAGCAGGCGTTGGTTGAGATCAAGATCTTGATCAAAGAGGGAAAGCTTTTTCCAAGCCGATTGCGCCCGCGCTGCGAGGGGTGTCATGGATCGAGACTACCTTATGTCACTGCGAGTTGGGGGCGATGCATTCGGCGGCCCTTTTGGGAGTGCCGAACAGAAACCCTTGCATGAACCCACAATTGGATTGCTGAACGAGACGGAATTGATCCTCGTTCTCGATCCCTTCGGCTACGGTGATCATCCCAAGCCGTTCGGCAAGCTGGCCGATTGCACCGACTATCTTTGCCGATTGCTTATCGCTGTTAATGCCCACCACGAAACTGCGGTCGATCTTTACACAATCAACCTCGAAATCCTTTAGGTTGCACATACTTGAAAAACCGGTCCCGAAATCGTCCAAAGCAACTCGGAAACCCATGGCTCGCAACTCCGAAAGTTTTTTCGAAGTTTCGGTTAGGCTTTTGAATAGTGCAGTCTCGGTTATCTCGAGCTGGATCTTGTGGGGTTGGATGCCAAACTCCTGAGCCTGTCTGGCTAGGCTTTCAATCCAGTCGGGCTGGTCAAACTGTCGCGGGGACACGTTGATCGATGTCAGCATGTCAGGCCACGAGCGGGCGTCCGAAAGCGCCCGAGTTATTACCCAATTGCCGATCCGGTCAATTAATCCGCATTCTTCCGCAATAGGAATGAACACCGCAGGCGAGACCGATCCGAACTCAGGGCTAGACCAGCGCAAAAGTGCCTCGTAACCGACTCTTGTTCGGGTATCAGCCACGATGATTGGCTGGTAGTGCAGTTCAAACTCGTCGTTATCGAAGGCGCGCAGTAGACCTTCCTCGAGACGTCGTCGGAAGCGCTTGCTGTTGTCTAGATCAGCATTGAACCTGACGATCCCTCCGCCCGCAGAGTCTGCTTCCACGAGGGCGAGTTCCGCAAAGCGCAGCAAGACGGGCGCCTCAGTCTCGGCAAATGCTTGGCATTCAACAAGGCCACAACTCGCGCTGAGTTGCACGCTTTGCTCGAAGATTGTGCGATTGGCAGTGCAAATGCGCAGCAATGTGCCAAGCCAGGCTTCGGCCGACTCTAGGTCCTGGCTACGGAAAACGACCGCCAACTGGTCACTGGAAATCCTTGCAAGCATCGATGCATCAGGAATTCCAACCTGAAGATCGCTCACCACTGCGTTAAGTAGTTCATCACCTGCATCATGGCCGTACATTTCGTTGACGGCGCTAAGCCGGCGGAGTCCTATGAACGCAAGGTACAGATTTTCCGCACCCATCCCGGTCTGGCGGAGCAGTTCAGCTTTGAGTGCAAGACGGTTGGGGACCCCGGTGAGATAGTCGTGATTGGCCAAATGCTCGGCGCGGGCTTCGCTGGCTGCGAGTTCGACAATCTTCTCGCGCAGTAAGGTAAGTTGGTTGGTATCGTGGTCCCACCGTTCGACCAGTGCCTGAGCCATCTGCCGTACTTCTGCTGCGGCGAAGGGCTTTTGAAGATAAAAGATTTTATGAGGCGGCCCTGCCACAGCGGCGATTTCCGACACTGAATGGTCTGAGTAAGCAGTTACGATGACAATGTTTATGTCTGGATCAATCGCCCTGATACGGCGTGCTGTCTCCTTGCCGTCGATCCCAGGCGGCATCCTGATGTCGATAAAGGCAACCTTGTATGGATTGCCGAGCGCTAATGCATCTTCGACCAGTGAAACGCCCTGCATGCCCTGCTTGGCATAGGTCACGGCAAAGTGTGCGCCGTTGCTCAAGTCAGCTTCTTCTGTTGGGAGCTGCGCATCCTTGCCGAACAGCTCGCTTTCGAGTTGCCGCGCAAGGGACTGTGAACGTTGGTCCGCTGGCCCTTCCAGAATGTAGCTATATGCCTCGCGAACAGACTGTTCATCATCAACAACTAGAATGCGCATGAGGCTTCCTTGGCGTGGTTATAATTCTAAAAGCTGTATTATTTAGTAATAACCAACCATTTTTACGATAATATCATGAATTAACCAATGTTTTCAAATTAACTGAATTCACTCAATTTGCTGTTAGTGAATTATTAAATTTTGATAATGCTGCACGGATGCCGTATTTTGTTGATCTTATTTGGATAAATTGATATGTCGCCATATGGGCGAAAGTGGCAGGCTGCAGCATTTTGTCCCGGTTTGAGCTGCCTTGCTTGGGCCTTTTGCTCACGATGAGCCTTGCCAGAGCTGCCGTTTTTTCTTCTTGATCTATCCAACCGATGGCGCCCGTGATCCACGCTGTACGCCTTGGGAGGCATGTCTCGGGTGCAAAGGTGGCCTGGAAGCTGACCAGCTTGATGGGCGCCGCAGCAAACCTTACCCAGTGGTCATCGACAATGTCTGTGGTTGGGAGGCTGCAGCGAGAAATGGCCAGTAGGTCTCAGTGCGCCGATGGTGATCGGCGCCAATTGTGTTCTGATCTAGATGGCTTCCATCATGAAAGGGTGAGACGCGACATCTGACTGGCAGCAATCAGAGGAGCGCGGCACCGCCTAGCTGTTCGATCTTTTGCTGAATCTGCCGACCTTGGCCGCGAAGGTAGCTTGCTAACGTTCCAATTGGAGCGGCTGCTTGTTGATGCCGCGTCGCCTTCATCGGCGTTTTATTGCCATAGTAATTAAGAAGCATGTGGCTGCTTTTGAGGCAGCCACATGCAATTCCTGTACTGATTACCGCACTCCGATGGGATCTGGTGAAGAATCTCTGTCGCCAGTCACGTATCCACCGATTGAAATGTTCCC
>JBIIDJ010000083.1:0-11422 GCA_044238415.1 Novosphingobium sp. | reverse complement strand
TCCCAAGCAGAAGCAGCCCCGCGAGGTGTGGTGCAGCCATTGAGGTACCACTGATGGTGTTATAGCCGCCGCTGAGCCAGGTTGACGTAATCGAAACTCCGGGTTCAGCGAAATCGATTGGTGGATTGCCGTAGTTTGAGAAGCTTGCAAACACGTCGTTTGAGCCAAAGGCCGAGACGGTGAACACGTTGGGTGCATCCACGCGTGCCGGGGAGGAATTCCCAGCGAAAGCAGTGCTATTTCCGGCGGCGATCGCGAAGCGAATCCCCTTTGCAGCGGCAGTCGCAACGGCCGTATCCAACGCTGCGCTAATGCCGCCGCCGAGGCTCATGTTGGCAACGTCGATGGCTGCGGCGCGGTTGGCAACATAGTCTACGCCAGCAATAACCCCGGAGGTTGTGCCGCTGCCTCTGGCGTCCAATACGCGAATAGCGACTACGGTTGCTCCGGGGGCGACGCCAACCACGCCGATTGTATTGTTGCGTGCAGCGATCGTCCCCGCAACGTGAGTGCCATGTCCGTTTTGGTCGACATAAGACGTTGTACTGACAAAGCTTCGGCTATTCGCCGTATCTACCGTAAGATCTGGGTGTTGGGGGTCGATACCAGTGTCGATAACCCAGGCTTTGCCCCCCGTTCCGGATGAAAACGTTGGGTTGCTCCCGAGTACTCGAATGACGCCCCATGGAGTAGTTTGTGCCGGCTGCGATCCGCCGCCGCCACGTGAGGGTTTCGCCTCGATACGGATCGGCACCAGCGACATGACCTGGTCTTGCTCGCAATAGTCAATGCGTGCGTCCGCGGCCTTCATTCGCTCGACAGCCTGATCAGGGATACGCGCGGCGAAGCCCTGAAGCGCTGTCGTGTAGACGTGGCTCACCTGGGCGCCGGCGGCGCGCGCCGCTGCCGCCGCCGCCCCTTGCTCGCCGCCCCTGCCGACGGATTTGGCCTTGAATACGCAAATGTAACTGTCTGCTATCTTTTCTCCTGCAATTTGCGCATTTGCAGAATTGGATAGAGCAATCGCTGCGAAAGAAGATGCAAGAATTAATAATTTGTAACGCAATTTCCTAACTCCCTCGAAGTTATGATAGTTCAATTTTAATTAAGTCTAAGGATTGTTGTTTTTTATATCTACTTCCATCGAATTTTCAGGCTGAATATCTGAGAATCTGCGATGCCGTACTATTTTTGGAGTTATCACTATGTAGAGCTCGGTTTTGCTGCTTGTCGATCGCTCTTGTCGAAACAGTGCTCCCAGCAAAGGGATGTCTCCAACGATGGGTACGCGCGATTTCCGGGTGATCACATTTTCCTGCGTCAGGCCGCCAATCACAAACGTCTCACCATCGCGCACCGAGGCTGAGGTCTCTGCTTCACGTTGGCTTATGGTAGGATAGCCTTGGGAATAGCCGGTGACCGATGATACCACCCCGTAAATTTGGGACGTGACAAAGCCATCGTCGCTTACGCGCGGAGCGATCTGTAAGGTCACCCCGACATTCACATACTGGACCTGCTGCGACACCCCATTTACGCCAGACAAGGTTATGGCGGTCAGGATTGGCAGGGCGTCGCCGGTAATAATCTTGGCGGTTGATCCGCTTTGGGCTGCGATGCGAGGGCGGGATAGAATGCGACCTTCGCCCTTCTCGACCTGCGCATAAATAGCTGCCTGAAGTACGCCTGAAGGCAGAACATCGTTGGGATTGACGTTGAACGGCAAGGATGCGCCGGTCTCTAGCCGGCCGACGGCAATCTGGCCGGAACTGTTATTGAGATCGATGCCAAGGTTCTTGGCCCCACTTTCGGTCAGTTCCACGAACTGCGTTTCAAGAATGACGCTGTCCACAGGTACGTCAATCATCGCGATTTGCTGACGCACCCATTCAATCCGTTCAGGAGTGCCTGTTGCCCAGATGGCATTCAGGCGGCGGTTAACTGCCAGGCCATTCGCAAAAGACTGCCCCAACGGCACTGGTGGTCTTTGATCCTGTGCATTGTTTGGCATGAAGCCTGATTGATTGCTGGACCCTAGGGAGCCGAAGCCAGGTTGACGGCGTATGAAGATGTTGTTTGGTTCGATGCTTGTGCCTTGGCCGAGCAGTCCGATGACTTCGCTGACATCGGCGTAGCGCAAGAAGATCATTTCTCCGCGCTCGTTCTCTTTGGGGAGAATTGGCTTGCCTGGGTCATTGGCCTCCGCAACCGGATCATTGGGCGCATCCGGCTGATTGCGACCAACGGCCTCTCCTCCGGTTTCCTTTTCAATTTTGATCAGGACAACGTTTTCATCGGCTCTCTGGATGGTAACGCGTGCTGGCGACGCGGTGGTAAACCGCGCGGTCAACTCGTAACGATTAGAACGGAACTCGACTGCGCGGACCAGGCCTTTGTAATTGAAATTGCCAGGCATTTGGGGTGAGCGCAGTGTATTGCGGAGCAATAATGTTATAGCGGCAGGTTCCGTTTGGGCCGCATCTAGCCGAGGCTCCGGCGGTGAAAAGCGGAGCAGAAACGAAGCCTGGTTCGCATCTTCGGTGACCACCTTCATGTCTTCAAGCACTGATGGAGCTTGCGCCCATGCTGGCGCCGCATAGGGCGTCAGCATCAGTAGCATTATTATTATGATTTGCCGCCATTTTCCGGCAACATGCGACCCGAACAACTGTTGCTCCCTGCGAAGAGTTGTGAATCTCGATTATCCGAAGGGGCAAAATCTTGCAAATAGCCATGTCAGGCTACTTGATTTGCAAGAAAATCTTAGTGAGCAAATCGGGATTGGAAACCTTGCTCTGCAAGATTAGGAATTTTATCTGAAACAGATATTTAAATGGAAATTGGTATCCTGATCAGCGCGCCCTTCGAAATTGAAGCCCGATTTCGACACCTACCGCGACCCATGCAATGTGCCACTTTGGCGCATATTCGCAATGTAATCTTACCGGCTAGCCCAACATTAAGGGTCACTCGGAGGGCATGAAGAGCAGCCTTTAGTTCGCTCAGCCTTTTCACTGTGGGTGACGCGCTGTTACCCAATTCATAAATATAGATTTTTCGATTGTTATTCCTGCTGCGAGAGCACATGTTCGGATCGTATTCGGATTTTCCGTCAGTTAATTATCGTCATGATCCGAAAGCAATATTTGATAGATGCGGATCTTGCCAAGGTGGGGGCCGAGGGTTCGAATCCCTTCACTCGATCCAATGATTTCAATATTTTAGACGGAACGGCTCGTTGCTGAAAGGCTGCGTCTGGTTAGACATGCATGAAGGCAGCCGACCAATCAGGCCATCAAAATCGTCAGATCTCAATGACGGAGCGGCCTTAGTGCGGCCGGAGCCGGCTTCCTGAAACTGGTCGTTCGTTAAACAGTGTATGCTTTCTTCTCACCAAGCGGGCCGATCCCCGGTTGCGCTTGCGAGGCAGGTCAAAGCGACATTCAGCGGTCCGGACCAGACTGGACGAAGCCGTCAGCAGACCCGGCGAAAGCCCTCCCAGAATGATCCTGCTGTCATGATCTAGAAATCCGCGGTTACCGCCATGGTAAGTCGGCGCGGCGAATTGGCCTTGAAGCCTCCCCCGCCAAACACGCGCCAGCCGAACACATTGCTGACATTGCTAAGCTTGACCCGCAGGGTGGCAGGGCTTCGACCCAGCCGGAAGCGGTAGCGGGCGCCAAGGTCCAGCGTCGCACGTGCCGGGATCACAAAGCGGTTTAGGGCGTCCGCTTCACGCTGCCCTTCATAGAGCAGGCGGGCGTCAAGCGAGAGCCGGTCTTGGCCAGCAGGTGTCCAGTCGACGCTCGCGTCAACCAGTGTGCTTGCCCGGCCGATCGGTCGCGCGCCAAGACGGCCATCGGCCACTGCTTCACCGCTGACGCTTGGGTCCAGCAGCACCGCCCCAACGACCATGGTGACATTGCTGGCGGGTTTGCCAGAAAGCGAAAGCTCAACGCCGGTGTGGCGCACTTCGCCAAGCGTGCGGTAGACATTGTCCGTGGTATCGATCTCGAAATAGGGTTTGCGCAGGTCGAACCAGGCTGCAACCACGCGCAGATTGGCGGGAAGTTTCAGGCGCAGGCCAACTTCGGCCTGGCGTGTGCGCAGGGCAGGCAGCACTTCGTTGGCATTTCGGGCATTGCCGGGGGCCGTCCCACTTTCCTCGAGCCCCCGGGTGGTTGCGCCGTAAAGCGTCAACCAGGGCGCGGCATGGATGGCCAGCGCTGCGTTCCACAACCAGTCTCGATCCTGGCGCCGCGCCGGGGCAAGTCCGGGTTCGATCACTTCTTTGCGGTAATCGCTGCGGACAAGGCCAAGGTTGAGTTCGCCCAGATCCTTCCAGTTGAGCTCATAGCCAAGCGACCATGCGCGCTGCCGGACCCGGTCATCGGTCAATTGCCCGTAACGGCGAACCGGTTCGGGAACTGGCGCAGCAACGCCGATGGTTCCAAGACCCAGTGCTGCGAGATCGAAACCGCCGAAACGCGCATCGACATCGCGGCCCCTTACCGATGCGATCAAGCGATGCAGGCGCGGTCCATCGCGCAGATCTCGCACGATCCGGGCTTCGCCAGACCAGGACACGAAGACCTGATCGCGCCCAGACAGGACAAATCGCTGACCCTGACCGGATCGATCGACGTTGGCGAACCATGCCGCCGCGTAATCGTCCTGGGTGAAGCGGCTGTTGAACAGGCCAGCCTCGATCCGCCATGGCCCGATTGCGGTCTTGATGAACCCGCCCAGGTTCTGGCTATGGCCGCTCCATTGACCCCAATCCTGTCCGAAGAAGCGGCGGCGCTCAATCTCGGGCGGCAGGTAGGGGCCAGCCGTATAGATAACCGGACCCTGTTCTTCGTCCCCATAATCGTACCGGCTGTAAAGCGCCGTCAGTTCGGTCCGTTCCGCTGGCCGCCAGCGAACCAGGGCGCCGTGACTGAGGAACCAGGCGCTCGCCCCGTCGGCATACTGCTCGTCGAAATAGCCTAGCGCCGCATTCACGCCCAGATTTCGGGTGATCGGAATCGCAGCTTCGGCAGTGAGGTCGACACCCAGAAACTCGCCGCTGTTGGCCCGGATGGTCACGATGGGCCGGTCAGCGGTGACGCGCCGCAAAGTCGCATCGACAATGCCGGTGGGCGCGGGAAAGGGTTGGCCGAATGCGGTCAGGCCGACGCGGATGTCCGAGCCATCCTGGAGCAGGTCGGATATCCCGCCGGATTCGTTGAAGTACAGTCCCTCGATCCGGGCATTGCCTGCGGCGCTTGCCGAAAAACCCCGCACCTCGCCGTTTGCGTAAATGCCAACGGATTCGTTGCCAACGCTTTTGCCAAACCCGTCTTCGGCTGAAGTGGTGACATTCTCATCCGCGCGTTGCGCAAGGGCCTGGCACGGCGCCAGCATGGCCGCGGCGATCATCAAAGCACGCAAGGCTCAGTCTTTCTGGCCGGTGGTCTGCAGCTTGATTGCCTGCGCCTCGTCGAGCGGGCTGTCGATCACCAGCACCAGTCGCGTCTCGCTGGTCGCAGCGATCGGCGGTGAGCGGTGCAGGCAGGGTTCGTGGCTATCGGCATAGAGGCGGCCCTTGAACAGGCCGATGTCACCGGTCGCCAATCTCTGCAGATTGCCCTCGTCCAGCTTGGCGGATGAAGGCAGGTAGTCGGTTCCCGGGCCGTGATAGGTCGTGATCAGGCGCAGATCGGTATAGTCGGCGTGGATCTTGCGGCAAGCGTCCGTGTTGACGCCCTCCAGCCGCAAGCGCACCGCTTCTACCGCCATGAATGCGGCGAACCGCCGGGCTAGCGCTAGGACATCGTCGCGCAAGGCCGCCGGTAGCAGCCCGAGGGCAGCCACTGCCTGATCGGGCGATCCTGCGGACTTGCGCTCAAAGGGTGCGTGGGCAGCCAATCGCTGGGCGATCGATGCCAGTGGCCCCAGTTCGCGCCGCTCGATCACCAGTGGGCAATCGGGCAAGCGCAATGCGGTCCAGCAAGACCGCGGGACTACTGCCTCTGCTGCGACTTTCCTGGCCATTTCAGAACCGCACTCGCACCCCGACCGTCCCGGAGCGCGGCGCGCCCGGCTGCACCCAGAGGCGGGCAAAGCTGTTGGTGTAATAGGTCTCGTCAAACAGGTTGTGGACCTGGCCGAACAGCTCGATGTTTTCGGTTAGCTGCCAGTTCGCGAACAGGCGAACCAGGGTGTAGCCCGGAAGTTTGAACGTGGTTGCGGTTTCGCCCAGCCGTTCGCCAACGTGCTGGACCCCGCCGCCCAGGCGAAGCTGCGTCCCGCCAATATCGAACGTGCGCGCGAGCTGAAGGTTAAGCGTGTGCTTCGGGACATTGATCAGACGGTCGCCACTGCGGATTTGCAAGGCAAAGTTGGGGTCAAGCACATCGGCCAGCGCTTCGGCAGCGACATAGGCATAGGAGAACATGAGGTCGATATCCCCCGGCAGCTTGCCGGTCAGATCGAACTCCAAGCCCTGGCTGCCAGCCTTGCCGATTGGCAGCGAGAACCCGGGATTGGTTGGATCGGCGGCCAGCACGTTCGACTTGCGCAGGCGGAAATAGGCAATGGTGCCGGTCAGGGCGTTGTCGAACAGGCCAAACTTCGCTCCCGCCTCGAACGAGCGGCTGGTTTCGGGATCAAACAGTGCCCCGGCGGCCGTGGCGCCCAGATTGGAACGAAACCCTTCGCCATAGGTCGCGAACAGCGACAGCGCCGGGCTGGCCTCCCAGACCAGGCCGACTTGCGGGCTGAAGCGGTCAAAACTGCGCCGCTGCTCCGCGCCCGAGGTTCGATTGAGGCCGCGAAGCGAAAAGCTGTCATACCGCCCGCCGATACGCAACTGGATCTGGTCCGACAGCGTCACCTGATCCTGGAAGTAGACTCCGAAGGCCTTTTGAACGTCCAGCCGATTGGTTTGCGGGCCCGGAGTCGGCAAGGGAAAGCGACCAAAGACTGGCGCGTTGATGTTGATGATATTGGCAGCCTGATCGCTTGGGTTGCTGGCATTGGTGGCCGGGCGGAAGCGCAGGAACAGCTGGCTGTTCTCGAACTGGTCGAAATCGGCACCAAGCAGCACGCGGTGGCGCATGCCGCCAAATTCGAAATCGCCAGCCAGTTCGCCGCGAAGGGCATAGTGATCGGCGTCATATGAGCGGTACCGACGCTGGCGCGAGAGCGATTGTCCATCGATGTTAAGCTTCTGGCGCGAACCGGCCAGTTCGGCCTCGGTCGAGAAACCTTCGAGGCTGGTCTGGCGATAACTGCCGCCCAGCAGCAGGCGCCAGCTATCAGAGAAGCTATGCTGCAGCTGCACCTGATGGCCGGTGGCTTCCGCTTCGATCGGGCCGTCACCGGGTTCGCCGAGGAAACGGTTGCGCGGGATCTGGCCCAGCACTCCGTTGATCGCCACCACGCCGCGATCGAACGGCACCTTCTGGCGGGTCAACTCCAGGTCATAGGTCAGCGTGGTATTGTCACCCAGCCTGATCCCCAGCGAGGGAAGAAAGCCGTAGCGCTCTGTCTCGATCGTGTCGCGGAAGCTGTCCGCGTTCTCATAATAGCCGATCAGGCGGACAGCCAGACTATCGCCAAGGGACAGGTTGAGATCGGCATCGCTGCGCAGGGCATCGAAACTGCCATAGCTGGCCGATATCGATCCCATGGTTTCATCAAACCTTGCCTGCTTGGTCACGATGTTGACCGTGCCGCCAGGCTCGCCGCGGCCGAACAGGGCGGCATTGGGCCCTTTCAGGATCTCGATCCGCTCGATCCCCGCAACGTCGCGTGGGCCGCCAAACCCGCGCCCGCCGTTGAACCCGTTGACCAGGTAGCCGCTTGGCAGGTTCTCATCGCCCGAGAATCCCCGCACGGCATAGGCATCCCACAATCCGCCAAAGTTGTTTTGACGGGCAACACCAGCGTTCAGATCGAGGGCATCGGTGAGCCGGAGGATATTGTTGTCAGCCAGGGTGCTGGCCTCAATGGTAACGATCGATTGCGGAATCTCGCGCTCTTCAAAGTCACCGCGATAGGCTTGCCGCACCCCGGTGACCACAATGCCATCTGGGCCGGCATCTGCTTCCGCCTCGGCTGCCCAGGTTGGTGCAGCGAGGCCGAGCGAACTGCAGGAAATCAGCGCGGCGCAAAGAAGGGATCGCTTCATTGTTGTCCTCGAGATGACAGGGAATTCAGATGATACCATGTATCATTCGCAACTCCTCTAGCTGGCTGCGCGAGCGAGTCAACAGTATGATATACCGTCGCATTGACAATTGTCGAGCAAGCAGCAATCAAGCCCGCCATGACCCACCACCCCGCCGAACCCGCGATTGTCATCGATGCGATCACCCTGAACCGGGGGAGCCGCACCGTGTTGGAAGATCTGTCGCTCGCAGTCCACGCTGGCGAAATCTATGCCCTGCTGGGCGGTAACGGGGCGGGCAAGTCGACTACGCTTTCCGCGCTGCTTGGCTTCCTGCGGCCAGAAGCGGGCGCTGTTTCGGTGGTTGGGATCGATCCGGCAACCAGCCCCGAAGTGGTGCGCGCCAGGATCGCCTACCTGCCCGAAAACGTTGCCCTCTACGATCAGCTGACGGCTCACGAGAACATTGCCTATTTCATGGCGCTGGCGGGAGCGGAGCCGGATCGCGCAAGCATCGACGAGGCTCTCGATGCTTCGGGTCTCCAAACGGAAGCCCGCGACCGACGGGTAGGCGGCTATTCCAAGGGCATGCGGCAGAAGGTCGCCATTGCGATGGCCGTATTGCGCGATGTGCCTGTGCTCTTGCTGGATGAGCCCACCAGCGGACTCGACCCGCGCGCAACGGCAGACTTCAATGCCCTGCTCGCCAAGCTCAAGGCCCGCGGCACGGCAATCCTGATGGTTACGCACGATCTGCTGGGCGCTGCTGATTGCGCCGATCGGATCGGCTTCCTGGCCGCAGGGCGGATTGTCGAGGAAGTCCGCCCGGCCGAAGGGATCGATGTGCTGGCGCTTCACCACCGCTATGGTGAGGCGGCGGCGGCATGAGTGCGGCCCGGCTGGTTGCCCGCAACGAATGGCGGCTGATGCAGCGCAACCGGGTGGCGCGCTTGGCGCTTTTCATGCTTCTGGCGCTGGCAGTGATGGCCTCGCTCACTTCAGCAGCGCATCGCAATGCCAGTGACGATCTGCGCGCACGGTTCCAGGCGCAGGCCGATCATGAGTTCGATGGCCAACCAGCGCGTCATCCGCATCGCATGGTCCACTATGGCCACTTCGTATTCCGGCCGCTGCCGCCTTTGGCAGCCTTCGATCCAGGAGTTGATGCCTTTACCGGCAACACGATTTACCTGGAGGGGCACCGACAAAACAGTGCCAACTTCGGTGACGTTCGGCAAAGTTCCTTACTTGCGCGCTTTGGCCAGCTGACGCCGGCCTTCGTGCTGCAGGTCCTCGCCCCACTCGTGCTGGTGTTCATCGGCTTCGGGCTAATTGCGGGGGAGCGACGAAATGGCACGCTTCGCGTCCTCAAGGCCCATGGGGTCGGTCCGCGCGACCTCTTGCTTGGGAAGGGGTTGGCATTGGGCGGCCTTGCCGGCCTGATGCTGTTGCCGGCGCTGGGCTCGCTGGGCTGGCTGGTGATCGCTGCGGGTGCCCAACCGGTGCCGGCGCTGATCCTGGCGCTGGGCTATGCTGTTTACCTTGCCCTGTGGGTGCTTGGCATTGTTGTCGTTTCCGCCTTGGCGCGCGATCCACGCAATGCCTTGGTTACCTTGCTTGGTGTCTGGGCGCTCACGACCATCCTGGTCCCGCGCGTCGCACCAGACATCGCATTGACTGCGGCGCCGATCCCAACCCGGCTGGAAACCGACATCGCGATCTTGCGCGACCTGCGCAAGATCGGGGACAGCCACAACCCGGACGATCCACATTTTGCCGCGTTCAAGGCGCGAACCCTAGCGCAATACGGGGTGAACCGCGTCGAAGACCTGCCAGTCAACTATCGCGGGTTGCTGGCGCTGGAGGGGGAAAAACTTACCTCGCAGTTATTCGATGATTATGCTGAACGCCAGTTTGAGCAGCAGCGTCGCCAAAGCACGATCGTGACGGGCTTTGGCCTGATCAGCCCGGCGATAGCATTGCGCAGCCTGTCGATGGCTCTGGCCGGCACGGACCTTGAGGGGCATCGCCGCTTCCTCAGCCAGGCTGAAACCTATCGTTACGACATCGTCCAGCGGCTTAACCGCCTTCAGGCGGAGGCCGTCACTTTCTCTGACGATAGCAACCGCAACAAGGATCCAGAGGCTGGACGCCGGGTGCGGATTGATCCGGCCAACTGGGGCAAGGTTCCGGATTTTGCCTATCAACCGGCGTCGTTGCCAGAAAAGCTGCGCTCTGCTGCCCCGGCCGCAGTCATCCTCCTCGCCTGGTTGACCGCGGTGGGGCTGTTGCTGCGCCGCGCTGCTCGTCGCCTGGGAGAAGCGCTGTGACCGGCCTGTGGCAGCATGAGCTGCGCCTCTTTCTCCGGCAGCGGATCGCGCTTCCTGCCTTGTTGCTGATGTTGGTGCTTTCTGCTGCCAGCGTATGGGCAGGTCTGGCGGAAGTGGGCCGCCAGAACGCAGTGATCGAGCGAATCCAGCCGCAGCAGGCGCAAGATCTGGCCGCTGTCGCCGGCCACGCCTTGCGGGACGAGGATCCAGGCAATGCCGCCTATTATACGTTCCACGCTACCTGGGACCGGCCATCGCCGCTGGCCTTTGCAGCGCTGGGGCAGCGCGATATTGCGCCCTATGTGCTGCGGGTCCGTGCGCTCGCTCTGGAAAGCCAGATCCACGAGAGTGAGAATTACAATGCCGAACTGGCCTTGCCAGGACGGTTCGACTGGGTTTTCGTGCTGACCTTTCTCGCACCGCTGATCCTGATCGTATTGCTGCACGATCTGTTCTCTGGCGAGCGGGAAGCCGGGCGGCTGCGCGTGCTGTCGGTAATGGCGCTGGAACGGCGTGGCTGGTGGCTTCGCCGTGCTATCCTGCGAACCGGGCTGCTGTACGGCGTAATGGTCGTACCGCTGCTGGTCGGCGGTGGTGTTGCCAAGGCGGGACTCCCGATTCTGGCCGTTGCTGCCATTGCCGCCTTGTACCTCGGGTTCTGGACGCTGCTTTGCCTGTGTCTCAGCCGCCTCAAGCTGGGTTCGATCGCCAATGCCGCAACGCTTGCCGCGACCTGGCTGGTCCTCACTCTGATCCTGCCCGCGCTTGCTTTGCTGGCGATCAACGGGGCTTTCCCGGTCCGGCAGGGTGTGGAGCTGACCCTGGCCCAGCGCGAGGCTGTCCATGGCGGCTGGGACAAGGCCAAGGAAAAGACCATGCAGGCCTTTTTCCGCCACTATCCGCAGTACCGCGCCACCAAACCGGTCGAAGGTGGGTT
>JBIIDJ010000013.1:0-41756 GCA_044238415.1 Novosphingobium sp. | reverse complement strand
TGCTTGTCACCGCTATGAAGCCTCTGCCCCGCCAATTGCGGCGGCGGATGCTGCTCACTTACCTCGGCTTCCCGTTCTACGACACCGTAACCCTGCCGCTGCTGCGCGGGGAGAACATGAATGAGCTCGACCCAGCGAAGGTTGACCGCATTTCACCGGATGATTGCCCATCGATCCGGGAAGGCGGTGCGGCCGCAACGTTGCGTGGTGTCGAATTCTATAACTTCGGCGCATTCTTTAGCCGCGCCTACCGGGAAAACGACTACCTCTGGGGACGGCTCCACGGGGCCGAGCGGATGCTCGATCTGCTGGCCTCGGCCCTCCCGGCGGGCAACCTGTTTGACCCGGATGAGCTGAAGGCCTTTAAACGCGAGGCGTTCCTTGCCATCCTTGAGGAGGAGGAAGGCCGGCTTAAAACCGATCCGCTGCTGGTTCCCCGGATCCGGGAAGAGGTGCTGCGCAGTTGAGCTAGGTCAGGTCGTTCCAGGCATTCTTGAGCCGGTCGAAGAAACCCTTGCTCTCCGGGCATTCCTCCCCGGTTTCGGTTTCCTGCAGCTCGCGCAGTAGTTCCTTCTGTCGGGCAGTAAGCTTTGTCGGCGTTTCGACCATGATTTCCATTACGAGGTCACCGCGTCCGCGGCCTTGCAGCACCGGCATCCCGGCTCCGCGGCGGCGGAGCTGCTTGCCGGACTGGATCCCAGCAGGAATCGGCACAGTATGGCGTTCACCATCGATGCCCGGCAGCTCGATTTCGCCGCCAAGCGCGGCCACGGTAAAGCTGATCGGAACACGCGTCAGCAGCGTCGTCCCGTCTCGTTCGAACACCGGGTGGCGGCGAACGTGCACGAAGATATACAGATCCCCCGGCGGTGAGCCGAACGGTCCTGCTTCGCCCTTGCCACCCAGACGAATACGCGTGCCGGTGTCGACGCCTGGCGGGATAGTAACATCCAGTTTCTGGGCCTGGTCGACCCGCCCTTCCCCGCCGCACTTGCGGCACGGCTTCTCGATCACTTCACCGCGGCCATGACAGGTCGGACAAGTCCGCTCGACCATGAAGAAGCCCTGCTGGGCCCGCACCTGGCCGTGGCCGCCGCACAGGTTGCAGCGGCGGGTACCGGTGCCTGGTTCGGCTCCACTGCCCCCGCAAGGATCGCAGGAGGCCGCCACCTCGATCTCAATCTGCGCCTGCTTTCCGTGGAAGGCTTCTTCAAGGTTGACCTCAAGGTCATAGCGCAAGTCCGCACCGCGGCGCTGTTGCTGACGGCCGCCGCCGAAGGCACTGCCAAAAATGGTCTCGAAGATATCGCCGAGGTCGGAGAAGCCACCCCCGCTCGGACCCGCCCCGCCCCCGCCATTTTCGAACGCGGCATGGCCATAGCGGTCATAGGCTGCCCGTTTCTGCGGATCGGACAGGCAGGCATAGGCCGCGCTGATCGCCTTGAACTTTGCTTCTGCTTCCGCATCGCCGGGGTTGCGGTCCGGGTGGAACCGCATTGCCAGCTTGCGATAGGAGGATTTGATCGTCGCCTCATCGGCGCTCCGCTCAACCTCGAGCAACTCGTAATAGTCGGCTTCTACCGCCATTGCCCCACCCTGATGCAGCACCCGCTGCCGCGCGAACTGGCACGGCAGCGGGCATCATGCATGGCTTGATCAGCCCTTGTTATTTTCGTCGACTTCCGAGAACTCGGCATCGACCACTTCCTCGGCGGCTTCGTCAGCAGCAGCCGCACCCGCGCCGGGAGAAGCGGCAGCGGCCTGCTCTTTCTCATAAATGGCCTGGCCCATCTTCATGGCCTTTTCGGTAAGGGCCTGGGTCTTGGCGGTCATTTCGTCGACATCACCGCTTTCGATCGCGGTCTTGGCTTCGGCAATCGCTGCCTCGATCTCAGCCTTGAGCTCGGCGTCGATTTTGTCGCCATTCTCTTCCAGCTGACGCTCGGTGGCGTGGACCAGGCTGTCGGCGTTGTTCTTCGCCTCGGCCGCCGCACGGCGCTGCTTGTCTTCCTCGGCGAACTTTTCCGCGTCCTTGACCATCTGGTCGATGTCCGCATCCGACAGGCCGCCAGAGGCCTGGATCTTGATCTGTTGTTCCTTGCCCGTGCCCTTGTCCTTGGCGGACACGTTCACGATGCCATTGGCGTCGATATCGAAGGTCACCTCGATCTGCGGCACCCCGCGGCGGGCCGGAGGAATGCCAACCAGATCGAACTGTCCCAGCAGCTTGTTGTCAGCCGCCATTTCACGCTCGCCCTGGAACACACGGATCGTGACTGCGCCCTGGTTGTCCTCGGCGGTCGAATAGACCTGGCTCTTCTTGGTCGGGATCGTGGTGTTGCGATCGATCATGCGGGTGAACACGCCGCCCAGCGTCTCGATACCCAGCGACAGCGGGGTCACATCGAGCAGCAGCACGTCCTTGACATCACCCTGCAGCACGCCAGCCTGGATCGCCGCGCCCATGGCGACGACTTCATCGGGGTTCACGCCCGTGTGCGGTTCCTTGCCGAAGAAGTCCTTCACGACTTCGCGGACGCGCGGCATGCGGGTCATACCGCCAACCAGCACGACATCGTCGATGTCCGAAGCCTTGAGGCCGGCATCGGCCAGCGCCTTGCGGCACGGCTCCAGCGTACGCTGGATCAGGTCGGCAACCAGCTTTTCCAGGTCCGCGCGGCTGATCGTCTCGACCAGGTGAAGCGGCGTGGTGGTGCCGCCTTCCATGCGAGCCGTGATGAACGGCAGGTTGATCTCGGTGGTCTGGGCGCTCGACAGCTCGATCTTGGCCTTTTCGGCAGCTTCCTTGAGCCGCTGCAGAGCCAGCTTGTCGGCCTTGAGATCCATGTTCTCCTTGGCCTTGAACTTGTCGGCCAGGTACTCGACCAGCTTGGAGTCGAAGTCTTCGCCGCCGAGGAAGGTATCCCCGTTGGTCGACTTCACTTCGAACACGCCGTCGCCGATCTCAAGGATCGAGACGTCGAAGGTGCCACCGCCAAGGTCATAGACTGCGATCGTCTTGCCATCATTCTTGTCGAGGCCATAGGCCAGCGCCGCCGCAGTCGGCTCGTTGATGATGCGCAGCACTTCGAGGCCGGCGATCTGGCCGGCGTCCTTGGTGGCCTGACGCTGGGCGTCGTTGAAGTAGGCCGGCACGGTGATCACTGCTTGGGTAACGGTTTCACCCAGATAGCTTTCAGCCGTTTCCTTCATCTTCTGGAGCGTGAAGGCGCTGATCTGGCTGGGCGAATAGTCTTCGCCACCGGCCTGGACCCAGGCGTCCCCGTTCTTGCCCTTAACGATGGTGTAAGGGACCAACTCGGTGTCCTTCTTGGTCACCGGATCGTCGAAGCGGCGGCCGATCAGGCGCTTCACCGCGAAAATCGTATTGTCGGGGTTGGTCACCGCCTGGCGCTTGGCCGGCTGGCCGATCAGCCGCTCACCATCCTTGGTGAAGGCGACGATCGAAGGCGTGGTGCGCGCACCTTCCGAATTCTCGATAACCTTTGGCTTGCCACCATCCATCACAGCCACGCAGCTGTTGGTGGTGCCGAGGTCGATACCGATTACTTTACCCATATTACTGCCCATCCTTGGTCATTGTTGGACACCGCATTTGCCCCCTCCCGATCCCCGGCAAAGGAGCGCTGCGGCTCAGTATTGGGGCGGATATAGGTGTGGTTTTGCTTGGCACAAGGGCGCCGCCGCATTAGGCAGTCGCGCAGTTCCAACCCCTTGTTTTTTGAGGTACCCGATGAAGCGCCTTGCCGCCGTGCTGCTGATTGCCACCACCGCCCTTGCTGCCTGCGGTCAACCTGCCGAGCAGGCTGCAACGGCGCCGGAGGTCAAACCCGGGCTGGCGCTCAGCGAAGGCCGCCTAGTGTTGCCGGCGGTCAAGGGCAACCCGGCCGGCGGCTATTTCATTCTGGTCAACGGCGGCGACAAGCCGGTCAAACTGGCCGGTGTCTCGGTGACTGGGGCCGGCCGGTCCGAACTGCATGAAACGATCGGCGAAACCATGTCTCCACTGGCCCAGCTGGAAGTGAAACCCGGCGAGACGGTCGAATTCAAGCCGGGTGGCAAGCATGTTATGGCCTTTGACCTCGATCCTGCGCTTACCCCTGGCGGCACCAGCGAAATCACGCTGACTTTTGAAGGTGGCGACAAGTTGTCTGCCCCGCTCAAGCTTGAGGCGCGCGGACAAGCGGCGATGGATGGCATGGATCACGAAGGGATGGATCACTCGGAGCATTCGAACTGAGCGGATCAGTCCCCAACTACGCCTGCCCGGTCGGGGGCGAACGCCCCCTGACCGCTGGCGAGGTGGACCTTGTCACGTCAATGTTCGGTGACGCAATTGATTGCACGACAGTGCGGATTCGCCGCCGTCGCTGGTTCCTGTTGCAACCGCGTCGAGTCACCATGGCACCCATGGGGCACCTGCATTTCCACCCTCGTTCGGACAGCTATTGCGACGACTTTGCCCAGGCCGATCTCTGGCTTCAGGGCCATTTCATTCACGAAATGGTTCACGTCTGGCAGGTTCAGACCCGGGGTCGCTGGTATCTGGTTCTGCGCCGCCACCCGTTCTGCCGCTATGACTATGCGCTGAAACCAGGCTGGCTACTGCACCGCTACGGGCCAGAGCAGCAGGCCGAGATTGTCAGACACGCCTTTCTCCTGTCCCGCGGTGTAGCTGTTCCAGGCGCACCGCTGTTGACCACCTATCAACAGATCCTGCCATTCCGTAGCGTCCAAGGTGTTGATCTGCCGATAGCCAGTTCGTAACAGTTGCAACTATCAGGGCGGCCCAACCCGCGCCCGACCGAGAGTTGCCCCATGCACCTTTCTGACTATGGCCTGTCGCGCGAGCGCGGCTTTCTTTCGCATTTCGAAATCGATGAAGTAACTCTGCCAGAGCGCTTTGCTCCGGTGATAGAAGCGGCTGAAATCCTCTCCGGTTTGATCACCAGTGGCCGGGTCAGGCACTGGCTGGAGCGTCTGCCAGATCCTGATCTGGGCGATTGGGCGCAAACCGCTCCACAAGAGCAGGTTCGCGTGGCCATGGTGCGCTACAGTTTCCTCGTCCAGGCCTATGTCTGGGGCCATCCGGAGCCACCCAGGCATCTGCCTGCCAACCTGGCCCGGCCGATGGTAGCGATAGCCGATCGGCTCGGTCAGGCACCGCTGCTGCCCTATTCAGGCTATGTGCTCGACAACTGGGCCCGGATCGACAAGACCGCACCGCTCGCCCTCGACAATGTGCGGATGGTCCAAAACTTCGCAGGCGGCGATGATGAGAACTGGTTCGTGTTGATCCACGTGGCGATCGAGCAGGAAGCCGGCGTCCTGCTCGACAACACTGTGCAGCTGATCACCGCCAGCGAGGCCAACGATCATGCGCGCTGCGAAGCGTTACTCGTTGAAATGAACGAGGCCTGGGAGCGGATCTACACCCACTTCAAGCGCATGCCGGAACGCTGCGACCCCTACGTCTACTTCCACCGCGTCCGCCCGTGGATCCATGGCTGGGCCAACAATCCCGCGCTGAACGGCGGTCTGGTCTATGAAGGACTGTACGATGGCCAGCCTCAGGCGCTGCGCGGCCAGACCGGCTCGCAAAGCTCGATCGTCCCGACCATGGACGCGCTGTTCGGCGTAAAGCACAGCGACGACCCGCTGAAGTCCTTCCTTGACGAGCTGCATCACTATCGCCCGGTTCCGCATCGCCGCTTTATCGAAGATGTCGGCGCACGCTCCAGGCTGCGGAACTTTGTCGCTGAATCCGGCGTGCAGAGCCTGAAGGATGCCTTCAATGCCAACCTCGAACAGGTCGCCCGCTTTCGCACCCGGCACCTCGAATATGCCGCGAGCTACATTAACAAGCAGGCCGGCTCCATCCCGGGCAACGACCCGGATGTCGGCACCGGCGGCACGCCCTTCATGAAGTACCTGAAAAAACACCGCGACGAAAACGCGGCGCAACTGGTTTAAGTATTTCGGCTGCGCCGGGAAGCCGGCGCAGCCCTCAATCCGGCTTCTTCGCCACGGCTACCATCGCCGGCCGCAGCAGGCGGTCCTTGATCATGTAGCCGGCCTGCAGTTCCTGGATCACCGTGCCGGGGGCGGCATCGGCCGAAGGAATCTCGATCATCGCCTGGTGCTGATTGGGATCGAGCGGCAGGCCCATCGCGGCGATGCGGCTGATGCCGTGGCTGGCGAAAACCTTATCGATCTCGCGACCGGTGGCCTCAATCCCGGCGACGAGGTTCTTCAGCTTTTCATCCTCGCGCAGTTCGGCTGGAATTGCTTCCAAAGCACGCGCGAGGTTATCAGACACCGACAGGATATCGCGGGCAAAACCGGTTGCGGCATAGGTGCGGGCGTCCTGAATGTCCTTTTCCAGGCGCCGACGCACGTTCTGCGTTTCGGCCTTGGCGTAAAGCACTTCCTGCTTGGCGGCCTCAAGATCTTCGCGCAAGCGCTCAAGCGCCTCGTCGAGTTTGGTTTCCGCATTGTCGAGCAGCTCGTTGGGAACACCGGCAAGTTCGGCTTCCACCGCGGGGTCGGCCTGCGGCTTGGTATCGTCAGTCATGTCAAAAGAAACCTGTTATCCAATCAATTTGCCCAGCGACTGGGCTGTGAAATCCACCATGGGGACTAGGCGCGCATAATTCAACCGAGTCGGCCCGATCACGCCCACTACGCCCACCACCCGGCCATCGCGATCGCGATAGGGCGAGGCGATAACCGACGAGCCGGACAAGGCGAACAGCCGGTTCTCCGAGCCGATGAAGATCCGCGTGGCTTCGGCCTCGCGCGCAGCGTCGAGCAGATCGGCAACCGACTGGCGATTTTCCAGATCATCGAGGAGTTGCCGGACCCGTTCGATATCACTCAGCGCCGTTTCATCGAGCAGGTTGGCCTGGCCGCGCACGATCAGCACCGGCCGGCTCAAGGCATCCTCGCTCCAAACCGCAAGGCCGCGCTCAACCAGATCGCGGCTGGCCTGATCAAGCGCGGAACGACCGGCCGCGATCTCGGCCCGGATGGCGCGAAGCGCTTCGGGCAGGGTCCGGCCCGCCAGGTGCGCTGACAGATAGTTAGATGCCGCCTCAAGCGCGCTTGGGGTGACACCGTGCGGCAATTCAACCACGCGGTTCTCGACTGCACCGTCCATACCCACCAGCACAGCCAAGGCACGGGCCGGTGCGAGCGGCACCAATTGCAGATGCTGCAACCGCGGTTCGCGCCGGGGTACCATTACCACTCCCGCCGCTGCCGACAGTTCCGACAGGATCGCACTGGTGGCAGTCAAAGCTGCCTCAATCGGTCCGGGTTGGCCCAGGCGACTTTCGATCGCCGCACGTTCTTCGGCAGTAGGCTCAGCCACCTGCATCATGCCATCGACAAACAGGCGCAGCCCGCTCTCGGTTGGCATGCGTCCGGCACTGGTATGCGGTGCGGCCAACAGGCCTAGCATTTCCAGCTCATGCAACACCGATCGGATCGAGGCGGGCGAAAGATTGATCCCGGCCCCGGCCAAAGTCTTCGACCCTACCGGGGTGCCAGACGTCAGATATCCTTCCACCACCAAGCGAAAGATATCGCGGGCACGAGATGTCAGTTCGGTGATTGGCGGGGTGGACATTGTGGTCCTAATGTAAAGGCTGGGCTTGCAGCCTCAAGCCCATTGCGCCTAACGCGTCGCGAAACCAAGCAAGGATTAATCATGCGACCTTCCGGCCGCGCGCCCGACGAGATGCGCGCTATCAGCTTCGAACCCCACTTCACCAAGCATGCCGAAGGTTCGGTGCTGGTGAGTTTCGGCCATACCAAGGTGATCTGCACCGCCTCAGTCGAGGAACGCGTCCCTCCGTTTCTGCGCGGCAAGGGCGAAGGCTGGGTGACGGCCGAATACTCGATGCTGCCCCGTGCCACCCACACTCGCGGGAGCCGCGAGGCCGCCAAGGGCAAACAATCAGGCCGTACCCAGGAGATTCAACGCCTGATCGGCCGCTCCTTGCGTGCCGTGACCGATCTTAAGGCGCTGGGCGAGCGCCAGATCACCCTCGATTGCGACGTGATCCAGGCCGATGGCGGTACGCGGACTGCGGCCATTTCAGGCGCCTGGGTGGCGCTGCGCCTCGCGGTTGATGGCCTGATCAAGCAGGGTCTGATCACCGGCGATCCACTGCCCAGCAAGGTTGCGGCGGTTAGCTGCGGCATTTTCAAAGGCACTCCGGTACTCGATCTTGACTACGACGAAGATTCCTCCGCCGATGCCGATGCCAACTTCGTCCTGATCGAAGGCGGCCAGATCGCCGAGGTTCAGGCCACGGCCGAAGGCGCGACCTATGACGAGGAAGGCCTGCTGCGCCTGCTCCGCCTAGCCCGGATCGGCTGCAATAATATCTTCGCGGCGCAGGACAAGGCCGTCGGGCGGTGACACGGCGGCTTGGCGGTGGAACCCTGGTGATTGCCACGCACAATGCGGGCAAGCTCAAGGAAATCGGCGCCCTGCTCGATCCCTATGGGATGAACTGCATCTCCGCCGGCTCGCTCGGCCTGGCGGAGCCGGCCGAGACCGGCAAGACCTTTGTCGAAAATGCGCTGATCAAGGCCCGGGCCGCGGCGGAAGCCTCAGGCCTGCCCGCCCTCGCCGACGATTCCGGCCTGTGCGTTGAGGCGCTCGGTGGGCGACCCGGCGTCTACACTGCTGACTGGGCTGAACGGCAATGGTTCGAGGGTCCAGCGGGCCGCGACTGGTATATGGCAATGGGCAAGGTTGAGGGCCTGTTGCAGGAACTTGGGTCCGGCACTGACCGTTCGTGCCACTTCGCCTGCGTGCTGGCGATTGCTTGGCCTGATGGTGAAAGTGCGGTCTACGAAGGCCGCGCCAATGGCACCCTGACCTGGCCGCCACGCGGCACTCTTGGCTTCGGGTACGATCCGGTCTTCGTGCCACTGGGCGACACCCGCACGTTCGCTGAGCATGACCCGGCGGAAAAGCATGCGATCAGCCATCGAGCCGATGCTTTTGCCAAGCTGGTCGCGGAGCAATTTGGCGCGTAAGACTCCGGCATGGCCCGCGCGCTCTACATCCACTGGCCGTTTTGCCTCGCAAAGTGCCCCTATTGCGACTTCAACAGCCATGTCCGTGAAAGCGTCGACCATGCCGCTTGGGAGGCTGCGCTGCTGGCGGACCTGCGCCATGAGGCCGAACTGGCGGGCGGTGAAAAGCTTGACAGCATCTTTTTTGGCGGTGGCACGCCGTCACTTATGCCGCCTGGCCTCGTGGCACGCCTGCTGGCCGAAGCGGAACGGCTGTGGGGCTTCGCGCCGGGCATCGAGATCACGCTGGAAGGCAATCCTTCATCGGTCGAAGCGGCAAATTACGCCGCCCTGGCCGCTGCCGGGGTAAACCGGGCTTCACTGGGGCTCCAGGCGCTGGATGATCAGACCCTGCGTTTCCTGGGCCGGCTGCACGGCGCGGCGGAAGGTCTGCGCGCAGTTGAAACGGCGCAGGCCGTGTTTGACCGGGTATCATTCGACCTGATCTATGCCCGCCCCGGTCAGACGACGGAAACCTGGGGGGTAGAATTGGCAAAGGCCATCGGCATCGGCACTGCGCACCTCTCGCTTTACCAGTTGACCATCGAACCCGGCACCCGGTTCGAAACAATGGTCCGCAAGGGTGATTTCGCCCCGCTTGACGAGGATACCTGCGCCGACCTGTTCATCCTGACCCGCGAACAGACTGCGGCTGCTGGCCTGCCGGCTTACGAGATCAGCAATCACGCCCGGCAAGGAGAGGAAAGTCGTCACAATCTCGCCTATTGGCGGTATCAGGACTACGTCGGCATCGGTCCGGGTGCCCATGGCCGCCGCGGCGGGATGGCAACGGTCCGCCACAGGAAACCAGAGAACTGGCTTGCTGCTGTCTCCGCCAACCGGCACGGCATTGCAGAGGAGCGGCCGCTTTTCCCCAATGAACAGGCCTCCGAAGCGCTGCTGATGGGATTGCGCCTGCGCGAAGGGGTTGATCCGCTTGCCATCGGCCAGCGTTTCGGTTTTGCCTCCGAGGCGCTGATCGAACCAGCCAAGCTGCAGTTCTATCTTAAGCAAGGCCTGCTGTGGCAAGGTCGGGACCGCCTTGGCGTAACGGAGGCGGGGATGCCGCTTCTCGATGGCCTGCTGGCCGAACTGGTCCGGAGCGAACTGGTGGCAGCGTGAGCGCCAGTGCCATCCTCAACGCCTGGGGCGACCATTTGGCCCAGAACCAACGGCGTTCCGGACACACCGTCCGTGCCTATGTCGCCACGGCCGAGCGGCTAATCGAGGCGACGGGTTTGACCGACTGGAACGCATTGGCACGGCTCGACGCTGCCGCACTGCGCGAGCAGCTGGCGCGGCGGCGGGCCGATGGGCTGGGCAATGCGTCGGCCGCACGTGAGCTGTCAGCGCTGAAGGGGTTCATCGCTTTTGCCCGCGTCCAAAGCGGCATGGCTGATCCTGCCCCGCCTCGCATGCGAGGGCCGAGGGTCAAGAAAGGCCTGCCGCGCCCGGTAACGCCAGACGAAGCCGTTAATCTTGCGGCAGCCGTGGATGAGGATGCCCGGATCGAATGGATCGGCGCCCGCGACCGCGCCGTGCTGTTGCTGCTCTATGGTGCCGGCCTTCGCATTGCCGAGGCACTCTCACTAACCGGAGCGGTACAGCCACTCAGCGAGGTACTGACCGTGACTGGCAAGGGCGGCAAGCAGCGGGCCGTCCCGATCCTGCCGCTCGTCGCCGAAGCGGTTGCCGACTATGCGGTAAAGTGCCCCTGGCCGCTGGAGCGCGACAAGCCGTTGTTTCGGGGCGCACGGGGAGGTCCATTGGGCCAAGGGGCGGTGCAAAAGGCAATGGCTCGCGCTCGGATTGCCCTCGGCCTTCCCCCGAGCGCCACGCCGCACGCCTTGCGCCATTCGTTTGCCACCCACTTGCTCGGCGCCGGCGCCGACTTACGCAGCCTGCAGGAACTGCTGGGCCATGCCAGTCTGGGATCAACCCAGATCTACACCAAGGTCGATGCCGCTGTGCTGCTGGACGTCTATCGCCACGCCCACCCACGTGAGGTGGGTTAACCCTTCGGTTTCCAGGTCACCACGCGCCACACATAGGTCAGCACGATTCCCGCAATCACCAGCGTCGACAGCGGCCCGAGCCATTGCTCGACATCTTTGAACTGTGAGCCCAGGAAATAGCCCGCCCCCGCCAGGGCAGCGCTCCAGCCCAATGTGCCGACGGTCGAAAAGACCAGGAACCGGCGCAGCGACATGCGGAAGATACCGGCCGGGATGGAAATCAGCGAGCGCAGTGTCGGGATCATCCGCGCCACCAGCACAATGATCGAGCCGTGTTTCTCGAACAGGCGTTCGCCGCGCTCCACCTCATCCCAGTCAAGCGTTAGCCAGCGACTGTACTTGTCGATGAAGACATGCATCCGCGGTTCGCCGAACCGGATCGCCAACCAGTACCAGAACCAGTTGCCCAGCATGGCTCCGGCCGTTCCGGCCAGGATCGTCCCTTCCAGTGTCATGTTACCGCGGGCTGCGGAAACGCCGGCCACAGTCATGATCACTTCGGAGGGGACCGGGGGAAACACGGTTTCCAGCAGCATCAGGAATGCCACGCCCCAGTAACCGGCCCAATCGACGAGCCGGATGATCCAGTCTTCCATGAATGTTATCCTGCGTTGCGCGCTGCCAGGCGGGCTTCAATCGCATCCCAGATCCGGGATGGCGTGTCGGTTCCGTTGAAACGATCAATTGCGGCAATACCGGTGGGCGATGTCACGTTGATCTCGGTTAACCACTGCCCGCCAATCACATCAATGCCGACGAAGATCAGGCCAAGCCGCTTCAATTCGGGGCCAAGTGCTGCACAGATCTCCGCCTCGCGGGCTGTCAATTCGGTCGCTTCGGCGCTCCCGCCAACGGCCAGATTGGACCGGAACTCCCCCTCGCCCGGTTTACGGTTGATTGCCCCCGCCACTTCGCCATCGATCAGCACGATCCGCTTGTCCCCCAGAGCCACTTCGGGAAGGAAGGGCTGGACCATGTGCGGTTCAGGCCAAGTTTGATTGAACACCTCGAACAGAGCAGACAGGTTGTCGCCTTCGGCCGGTACGCGGAAGATTGCCTTGCCGCCATTGCCGTGGATCGGCTTGACCACCACAGCGCCATGCTCAGCCTGGAAGGCACGAACCTCATCGACTGATCGCGTCACCAGCGTTGGCGGCATAAAGTGGCGGTAATCCAGCACCATCACCTTCTCAGGCGCATTGCGGACCGAGCGCGGATTATTGACCACCAGCGTTTCCTGCTCGATCCGTTCAAGCAGATGGGTCGCGGTGATGTAGCCCATGTGGAACGGTGGATCTTGCCGCATCAGCACGACATCGATGTCGCGACCCAGATCGAGCCGCATTGGATCGCCTTTAGTGAAATGGTCGCCAACGACCCGCTGAACCCTGACCGGATGGGCGACCGCAGTCAGCCGATCATTGGCGTCAAGCGTCAGCGCATTGACATCGTAATGCCAGACCCGGTGCCCGCGCGCCTGGGCGGCCAGCATCAGGGCAAAGCTCGAATCCCCGGCAATATTGATGCTTTCAATAGGGTCCATCTGGACCGCGACGCGCAAGCTCATATCGGTTCCTCAAGCCTCGGGGGCGTTGACCAGATGGCGCGGGAAGCGCCCCGGCGCAAGCAGCAGCACATCTATCCGCATGTTTTCTCCGGCGCGGACATAGCGATGGGCAATAGCTTCGCTGGCAGCCACCACCCGGCGCAGGCGCCACGGGTCGATCGCGTGATCAAGCTGATCGGCACTGGCACGCCATTTCACTTCGACAAAAATGACCGTGCCACTGCGCCGCGCAATCAGATCGATTTCTCCCCGCGGTGTTTTCAGGCGGCGACCGAGGATGCGCCAGCCTTTCAGGCGCAGAAACCATGCCGCCAGCCATTCACCGCGCCGACCACGTGCTTCGCGCTCGGCTCTGGTGGTCACTTCAGTTCCAGCGCGCGGGCATAAAGGACCTTGCGATCAAGGCCTGTGATCCGGGCAACCGTGGCTGCGGCCTGCGATGCCTTGGAGCTGGAGAGCTCTGCCCGCAGCAAGCCGTCGACATCGTGCTGGCCACGGGACGCGGCGCCGGGCGGTGCGATCACCAGCACGATCTCCCCCTTCGGCGGATGCGCCTGGTAATGGGCTAGCAGATCGTCGGGCAACCCGGTGCGGCATTCCTCGAACCGCTTGGTCAGTTCGCGGGCTACGGCCACTTCCCGGCCCGGCAGCTCTTCTGCGATGGCGCTCAGTACATCGGTCAGCCGCGGCGCAGTTTCGTAAAGGACCAGTGTAGCGGGCACTTCACCCAGTTCCCGAAGTGCCGCCCGGCGGGCCTTGTCCTTGGCTGCCAGGAAACCGGCAAACAGAAACCGATCACTCGGCAGGCCGGACAGGGTCAGCGCAACGATTGCCGCGCTCGGTCCAGGCAGGCTGAAGACCTCTACTCCGGCTTCGCGCGCGGCACGCACCAGCTTGAAGCCCGGATCGGAAATCAGTGGTGTGCCCGCATCGCTGACCAGCGCCAACGGCTGTTCTGCCGCCAGTTGCAGCAGATAGTCCCTGGTTTCGCTACTCGCATGATCGTCATAGCGAATAAGTCGTTGTTTTATATCGAGATGATGAAGCAGTTTGCCAGTAACCCGGGTGTCCTCACAGGCCACCGCAGTTACGCCACGCAATGTCGTGATCGCCCGCAGCGTTATGTCGCCCAGATTGCCAATGGGCGTCGCAACAATGTACAGACCGGGGGAAAGCGGCGTCTCCATAAACGATTACATGGACCGCCCGACAGGGAGCGGCAAGTCATGACCTTCAACCGGCGCAATATCGTCATGCTGGGGGCGGTGGTCCTGATTGCGGGTTGCAAGGTCATACCAAAAGGCACGCCCACCCCTGCCCCGCCGCCGGATGATCGCCCGACCGATGCTCTACCGGCCGATCAGCAGCGCCACCGCATTGCTCTGTTGGTCCCTTTGAGCGGTCCGAATGCTGCCGTGGGCGAATCCTTTGCCAATGCCACCACGATGGCGCTGCTCGATACCAATGCGCAGAGCATCCGCATCACCACCTATGACACTGCAGGGGGCGCGGCCGCAGCCGCAACCAGGGCGGTCCGCGATGGCAACAAGCTGATCCTTGGCCCGCTGCAGGGAGAGGAGGTAGCGCCAGTTGCGACGGTAGCTCGCTCGGCACGGGTGCCACTGATCTCCTATGCCAGCGATAGCACGGTGGCCGCGCGTGACGTGTTTGTGATGGGTACGGTCCCGGCCAGCTCGCTGGGGCGCACCGTCGGCTATGCGCGCGGCCGCGGGATCACCCGGTTCGCCATACTCACTCCCAATGGAGACTATGGCGCCAGGGCCAGGGTTGCGTTCGACCAGGCGGTCGTGGCTGCTGGTGGCACGGTTGTCGCCAGCGAAGGGTATGACCGTGCCAATCCGTCGGTGATCAGCGCTGCCCGCCGGCTCAAGACAAAGGGCGGGTTCGAGGCCGTGCTGATTGCCGATGGCGCACGGTTTGCGGTTCTCGCCGCCCCGCAGCTGAAGGCTGCCGGCACGGCCGGCCCGCGGATCCTAGGCACCGAACTGTGGAGTGGGGAAGCCGCCATTGGCTCGACGCCTGCGCTGCGGGGGTCGTGGTTTGCCGCAATTTCGGACAGCCGCTTCAAAGCCTTTGCCGATTCTTACCAATCGCGGTTTGGATCGCTGCCGCACCGGGTCGCGACACAGGGCTATGATTCCGTCCTGCTGACCATCCGTATCGCGCGGGACTGGCGTCCCGGCACCCCCTTCCCAACGGCCCGGCTGGTTGACAGCGGCGGCTTCCTCGGCCTGGATGGTCCTTTCCGCTTCACTTCGAACGGCCTGATTGAGCGCGCGCTGGAAGTGCGCGAGGCGCGTGCCGGCGGGGTTGCAGTCGTGAGCCCTGCCCCGGACAAGTTCGGCGACTGACGAAAACCGGGTCAGCCGCCTTGCGCGCTGGATTCCGCCGGGCCTATAGGCCGAAGCATGGCCGACGACCTGTTTGAAAAGATGCCAGTCAACACTGGCGAAAGTTATGACGGTTCCGCGATCGAGGTGCTGGAGGGGCTGGAGCCGGTCCGGCGGCGTCCGGGGATGTATATCGGCGGTACCGACGAGCGCGCCCTCCACCACCTTGCCGCCGAAGTGCTCGACAATTCGATGGACGAGGCCGTCGCCGGCCACGCCAACCGGATCGAGGTCACGCTGGAAGAGGGCAACCGGCTGACCATCACCGATAACGGTCGCGGCATCCCCGTTGATGAGCATCCGAAGTATCCCGGCAAGTCGGCGCTGGAAGTGATCCTGACCACGCTGCACTCAGGCGGGAAGTTCTCCGGCAAGGCCTATGCCACCTCGGGCGGCCTGCATGGTGTTGGCGTATCTGTGGTCAACGCCCTCTCCACTCTCACCCGGATTGAGGTTGCGCGGAACAAGGAGCTCTATGCGCAGGAATTCTCGCGCGGGGTGCCGACCGGGCCGCTGCAGCACCTGGGGGGCACGCCCAATCGACGCGGAACCTCGGTGACTTTTGTTCCTGATACCGAGATCTTTGGCGATGATGCAAAGTTCAAGCCGGCCAGGCTGTTCAAGCTGGTGCGCTCCAAGGCCTATCTCTTCGCGGGGGTTGAAATCCGCTGGAAATGCGCGTCCTCGCTCACCAGCGAGGACGTGCCGGCCGAGGCCGTGTTCCAGTTCCCCGGCGGTCTGGCCGATCACCTCAAGGACCAGCTCGGTACGCGCGAATGCGTCACTAGCCAGTTCTTTTCGGGCAGTCAGGACTTTCCCGGCGACGAACAGGGGCGCGTCGAATGGGCCGTCGCCTGGCCGCTGTGGAGTGACGGAGCCTATTCCTGGTACTGCAACACCATCCCGACACCCGATGGCGGCACCCATGAGGCCGGCCTGCGCGCTGCGCTGACCAAGGGCATTCGCGCCTTTGCCGATCTGGTCGGCCTGAAAAAGGCCAAGGACATCACTCCGGAAGATGTAATCACCGGCAGTGAAATCATGCTGTCGGTCTTCATTCGCGACCCCCAGTTCCAGAGCCAGACCAAGGATCGGCTGACCAGCCCCGAAGCCGCCCGCATGGTCGAAAATGCCGTGCGCGATCACTTCGACCATTTCCTGGCCGACAATATGGAGCGGGGCAAAGCCCTGCTGGGCCATGTGCTCGAACGGATGGACGAACGCCTGCGCCGCAAGCAGGAGCGCGAAGTCAAGCGCAAGACCGCCACCAATGCCCGCAAGCTGCGCCTGCCCGGCAAGCTGACCGACTGCACCGGCGAAGGCGATGCCGAGACCGAGCTGTTCATCGTCGAAGGTGACAGCGCCGGTGGCAGCGCCAAGCAGGCCCGCGACCGCAAGACCCAGGCGATCCTGCCGATCCGCGGCAAGATCCTCAACGTTGCCAGCGCAACGGCCGACAAGATCCGCGCCAACAGCGAAATCGCCGACCTCGGCCTCGCGCTCGGCTGCGGCTTCCGCAAGGACTGCAACCCCGACAACCTGCGTTACGACCGGATCATCATCATGACCGACGCAGACGTTGACGGGGCACATATCGCCACGCTGCTGATGACCTTCTTCTTCCAGGAAATGCCCGAAGTGGTCCGCCGCGGGCACCTCTACCTGGCCCAGCCTCCGCTCTACCGGCTCACCGCCGGCAAGGAGAGCGCCTATGCCCGCGACGACGCGCATCGCGCCGAGCTCGAGGCGACGCAGTTCAAGGGCAAGAAGGTCGAAGTTGGGCGCTTTAAGGGCCTCGGCGAAATGAACCCGCAGCAGCTGCGCGAAACCACTATGGACCCGGCCAAGCGCAGCCTGATCCGCATTACCCTGCCCCCCGAATACGAAGGCCGAGCGGCGGTGAAGGACCTGGTTGACCGGCTGATGGGCCGCGATCCGGCCCAGCGCTTCATGTTCATCCAGAACCGCGCGGCGGATATCGATCCGGATCTGATCGACGCATAGGAAAGTGCCGGTCTGATGCGTTGTACCGGGGCGCACTTCGCACTTGCGCCGTCCCGCGCCCGTCCCTATCGTTTAACCGAACGATTAACCGACCGGGGATGACCATTTCCATGCAGCGCTTTGAAGGCACTTCCAATTACGTCGCCACCGATGACCTGAAAGTCGCGGTCAATGCCGCGGTGCTGCTGCGCCGCCCGCTGCTGGTGAAGGGTGAACCGGGCACCGGCAAAACCGTGCTGGCTCACGAAATCGCCAAGGCTACCGGCGCCCCGCTGATTGAGTGGAACATCAAGTCGACCACCAAGGCCCAGCAGGGGCTTTATGAGTATGACGCGGTGGCCCGTCTGCGCGATGGTCAGCTGGGCGACGAGCGCGTCCATGACATTTCGAACTACATCAAGAAGGGCAAGCTGTGGGAGGCCTTCACCTCGCCGCAGCTGCCGGTCCTGCTAATCGACGAGATCGACAAGGCCGACATCGAATTCCCGAACGACCTGCTCCAGGAACTCGACCGGATGAGCTTCGATGTTTACGAAACGAAGGAGCGGATCGCGGCCAAGGAGCGCCCGATCGTCGTCATCACTTCGAACAACGAGAAGGAACTGCCGGACGCCTTCCTGCGCCGCTGCTTCTTCCACTACATCAAGTTCCCCGATCGCGAGACGATGCAGGCGATCATCGACGTGCACTTCCCCGGCATTCAGAAGACCCTTGTCTCCAAGGCGATGGACATCTTCTATGACGTCCGAGAAGTCCCCGGCCTCAAGAAAAAACCTTCGACCAGCGAACTGCTCGACTGGCTCAAGCTGCTGCTGAACGAGGACATGCCGCTCGACGTCCTGCAGAACCGCGATCCAGCCAAGGCGATCCCGCCGCTGCACGGCGCGCTGCTCAAGAACGAGCAGGACGTGATGCTGTTCGAACGCCTCGCCTTCATGGCGCGGCGTCAGAGCTGATTACGGGTCGGTGCTTGCAGATCGGGCAATTGCCGGCCTGGGCAGGCGCACGCACCGGTACGTCAAGCCGGATCGAAAGATCGCATGGCCAGCCACAGACTGGCCCCCGGTTTTACCGAGGGGATGAGATCATGCGGTTAGGCGATCACAAGGTTACGTTGGCGCTGTTTGCCGCCACAGTCGGGCTGTTTCTGATCATGGGGCAGTACTTCCCCCAGGAACTGGCCATTCCTCTGCCCGGCAGTGATATCCGGCCCGTGCTCCTGCTCGAATTTGCCTCTCAAGCGCAACACCTGGACCACATCTTCGGCGCGGCGGACGATCCGGCGCGCGCTGGCCGGATTGCCGGAATGAACATCGGCAATGCGATCGATTACCTGCTGATGCCGGCCTACGGGCTGATGACCTATAGCTTCTTTCGCGGGATTGGTCGTCAGTTGAACGGAAGGGTCTGGCTGGTGTTTGGCGCCATGGGGATCCTTGCTGCGCTGGCCGATGCGATCGAAAATGCGCTGATGTTCCGGATGGTGGCCGATATGGCCAGTCCGCTCGATGAGATGGCGCTGCTGCCTTATCCGGTGTGGATCAAGTTTGGCCTGCTGGCGGTGACCTGCGGCGGCGCAGCCTTGGCATTCGTGCGGTTGCGGCGCTGGGTGCTGGCCCTGCTATGCCTGCCAGCCCCGCTGTTGTTGGTGCCGGGCATGCTTGACCCGTTTGGATTGGGTCCGACCTCTACCATGCTGATCGGCCTGGGCTGGCTGGCCATGGGCATTCACGCCGCAACGCGCCTGCGGCCCAGGTTACAAGCGAACGGATAGACTGATGTTTTTCAACTTTGTCGACGAGCTACGGGCAGCGGGAATCAAGGCATCCTTCAAGGAGCATCTGATGCTGCTCGAAGCGCTCGACCAGGACGTGATTGAGCAGACGCCCGAGCAGTTCTATTACCTCTCACGCGCCATTTTCGTGAAGGATGAGGGGCTGCTCGACAAGTTCGACCAGGTCTTCAACAAGGTCTTCAAGGGCATCCTTTCCGATTACGGCCAGAACCCAGTCGACATTCCCGAGGAATGGCTGAAGGCTGTGGCCGAGAAGTTCCTGACGCCCGAGGAAATGGAAGCGATAAAGTCGCTTGGTTCCTGGGAAGAGATTATGGAGACGCTGAAGAAGCGGCTGGAGGAACAGCAGAAGCGCCATGAAGGCGGCAACAAGTGGATCGGCACCGGCGGCACCAGCCCCTATGGCAACGATGGCTATAACCCCGAAGGCGTACGGATCGGCGGCGAGAGCAAGCACAAGCGAGCGCTGAAGGTCTGGGAAAAGCGCGAGTTCCAGAATCTCGACAACACGCGCGAGCTGGGCACCCGCAATATCAAGGTGGCCCTGCGCCGCCTGCGCCGCTTCGCGCGAGAGGGCAATCCGGACGAGCTGGACCTTGAAGGCACGGTCGAGGGTACCGCCAAGCAGGGCTGGCTTGACATCCGTATGCGAGCCGAGCGCAAGAACGCTGTCAAGGTGTTGTTATTCCTCGACGTTGGTGGATCAATGGATCCGTTCATAAAGCTGGTGGAAGAGCTGTTCAGCGCGGCGACGACCGAGTTCAAGAACCTTGAGTTCTTCTATTTCCACAACTGCCTCTACGAAGGCGTGTGGAAGGACAACAAGCGCCGCTGGAGCGAGCGGACCAATACCTGGGACATCCTCCACAAGTACGGGCATGACTACAAGATCATCTTCGTTGGCGATGCGGCCATGAGCCCTTACGAGATCACCCATCCGGGCGGGTCAGTGGAGCATTTCAACGAAGAGTCCGGCACAACCTGGCTGCAGCGGGTGGCACACGTCTATCCGGCCACTGTCTGGATCAACCAGGTTCCGGAGAAGCAGTGGGGCTATTCGCAATCGACCAAGATCATCAAGGAGCTGGTCGGCGGCAACATGTTCCCGCTGACACTTGATGGGCTGGACGGGGCCATGCGCGAGCTGACCCGCAAGAAGCATTGAAACCTTTCCCATTCCCCGGACTCTGACTTAAGGCTGGGGAATGGACGCCCAGCTTTTCATAATCTGCCTGCTTACGGCGCTGATCAATCTGATCGGTACGCTGGCCTATGCCGCGCGGATCGCTGGCGTTCGTACGCGCCGGATCGCCATGAGTTTTGCGCTGTTCAACATCCTGGTGCTGGTCAGCCGAACTTCGAATTCGTTCCTGGGGCCGTTCCTGGCCAAGCGAATCGAGGTGCGTATCGCAGAAGGCGGCGGTGAAGCGCTGCTGCTAGACTTCCACCTGGTGCTGACCTCGGCCTCCTTGGCCGTGTTGCTGGGTATCCTGCTGGTACCGACCGGACAGCGGCTGTTTGCCAAGGCTATTGGCCATTTCCAGCAGCACCGATCCACTACGCGCATGTTGCTGCGTACGGCCACACCCGCCGGCTTGCACACGCTGCGTGCGGCGCTGACCCCGCCCAGTCCGAAAGTCCTCAAGGGGCTCGTCAAGGATCGCGGCGTTGGTTGGGGTGTGCTCCTGGCCAATTGCCTGGCGCAGGCACTGATCACGGTCGGTGTCGTGGCATCGCTTTACGCGGGCTATCTCAACCCTGAATTCCGTGTGACCGCCTCCCAGCTTTCGGCCGTGGTCAACGGTTTTGCCACGATCCTGCTGTTCGCCCTGATCGATCCCCAGCTGTCAGTCATGACCGACGATGTTGTCGAGGGCCGTGTCAGCGAGGCGCTGTTCCGGCGGACGATTGTCTGGATCAGCCTCAGCCGCCTGGCAGGAACAGTACTGGCTCAGGCCCTGTTCCTGCCGGCGGCCCAGGCAATTGCCTGGATCGCCAACTTTGTCTGACCGATCAGCCCTTCTTGTCGAGCTCCTCATTCAGCCGCAGGCTTGCTCGCCAGAAGAAGAACGAGGGGATCAGCCCCATCAGAGCGGCGCCATAGAGCACGTAACGGACGCTGTCCGGCCCAGCCATTGGCTTGATCACATCGGAAAGGATGCCGAAGAACAGCGGGCCGAGGCCCAGCCCGATGAGGTTCTGTGCAAACAGCAACACGGCCGCAGCCATCGCCCGGGCGCGTAGCGGAACCAGGCCCTGGGCGCACGAATAGGTCGGACCCAGGTAAAGCCCATTCAGCACCGTCGGCAGCATGATTAGGATCAGCGCCACCCACCAGGTCTGCTGCCAGTAAGCGGCAATGGCCAGCGGGATAGCCACAGTCATGCCGATCGCTGGGGCGGTCAGCACGTGCCGGCGATTGGTCTTGCCATACCGATCGGCAAACCAGCCACCGGCATAAGTGCCCAGAACACCAGCAATGCCCCCGCCGATCCCGAACCAGAAGCCAACCTGACCGGGCGTCAGTTCATAAGTACGCTGGAAGAAGATCGTAGTCCAAGTCGCCTTGCCATAGCCAAGGAAGGCAGCAGCCGAACCCGCAATCATCAGATAGATGAAAGCGCGCGAGCTTAGCACCTCACGGATTGCCTCCTTGGTCGATAGCGTAGAGGCGGCCGGGCGGTTCTCGACCAGAGTTGACATGCGCGGATCGCGCAAAACCCACCAGACCACCAGCGCCATCAGGATGCCGGGCAGACCGGCAACAAAGAAGGCAATGCGCCAACCATAGGCATCGGCGATCAGGCCGCCCATCACCATGCCAAGCAGCCCGCCAATGGGAATGCCTAGTGAGTAGAACGAGATGGCCGAAGCCCGCTTTTCCGGCGGTGCAAGGTCGGCAATCAGCGAATGCGCCGCTGGGGTACAGCCAGCCTCGCCAACGCCGACGCCGATCCGGGCCAGCAGGAGCTGGATGAAGTTCTGCGCCATTCCTGACAGGGCGGTCATGCCCGACCAGATGACCAGCGAAATCGAGATCAAGTTGACCCGGTTGGTGCTCGGGCGGTCGGAATAGCGGGCGATCGGGATCCCGAGGAACGTGTAGAAGGCAGCGAAGGCAATGCCGGTCATCAACCCGATCTGGGTATCGGACAGGCCCAGGTCGCGGCTGATCGGTTCCGCCAGGATGTTGACGATCTGGCGATCGAGAAAATTGAAGATGTAGACAATCAGCAGGATCCAGAGCGTAACACGCAAGGAATTTGGCTGGACTTTGCCAGCTGCGGCCTCGGTCATCGACAATCCTCTCAACCCTGGGCGATCTGCGCCGCCCCGACTCCCATCCGACGCGCAAGGTGAACGCCTAACCGGGGACGGTCAACAGGGTTTAATCGGTTGCTTAATAGAGCAGGCAATCCGCCACGGTTTGACGCCAAGACGCCTCGTCACGAGCCGCCAGCCGCTCCAGGTCACCCGCAACAGCGGCGGGATCATCTACCCATTCACGCAAGGCCGGTCCGCCATTGATCACGTCGATAGCAAGGCGCTCGAACTCATATTCGTAAGGGAAATCGCGCCACAGGGGGTAATCGGGATAGAGTTGTCTGATCGCCTTGAACGCCAGCCCTTGCAGCCGCCAAGGTCGGAAGGCGTGATGATCGTAGAATGGCCCTTCGGCGTGAACCATCAGGCCATTGCACAGCGTCCTGGCGTGCTTGTGAAAGGTCGGCTCGAACCAGCACTCGCGGATTGCACAGCCTGCCAGCCATTGAGGTGCCAGGCGATCCATTTCCGCATGGACCGCCTTGGCATCCACGTCCGGCGCACCGAACAGCACCTCGAGCGGACGCGTCGTGCCGCGCCCTTCTGAAAGTGTCGCCCCTTCCAGCATGACCGTCCCGGCATAGGCGCGGGCCATGTTGAGGCTAGCGGCATTAGGACTGGGATTGATCCAGATGCGGCTTTCCGGCCAGCCCCAGCCCGACCCAGCTTCCGGGGCCCAGCCCTGCATGGTGATGACGCGGTAGGGCACGTCGAGCCTGTTTTCGACTATGAACCACTGCCCCATTTCGCCCAGGGTCAGGCCATGCCGCATCGGCATCGCCCCGGCACCGACAAAGCTCTCCTGCCCCGGCACGAGCAATGTACCCTCAACCGGGCGTCCGGCTGGATTGGGCCGATCAAGCACCCAGACTTCCTTGCCTGCAACCGACGCCGCTTCCAGGAGGTAAAGCAGTGTGGTCACGAAGGTATAGATCCTGCAGCCGAGATCCTGCAGGTCAAACAGGAACACGTCCGCAGTGGACATCATCTGTCCGGTCGGGCGTCTCACCTCGCCATAGAGACTGAATATCGGGATGTTATAATGCGGATCGAGCTCGTCGGGCGTCTCGACCATGTTGTCCTGTTTGTCGCCCTTGAGCCCGTGTTGCGGGCCAAAAGCAGCGGTAACATTGATCCCGGCGGCAATCAGGGCATCCAGCGAATGGGTCAAATCGGCGGTCACGCTGGCCGGATGGGCTATCAGCGCAACACGCTTTCCTGCCAGCGGCGCGCGCAGTTCCGGTTCGGCCAGCAGGCGGTCGATCCCGAACCGCACGGTCATGCCGGTAGCTCTAGTGCGCGGCATTCGTGGGCGTGGAATTCCGGCGCGCCGGGCCGGAAAGCCAGCGCCCAGAAACGGTTTACGCCGTCCTCGTCCTCGATGATCCCGTTCAATGCGACCGTTGCCGGTACCGGCAGGCTGGAGCGGATTTCGGCGGTCAGGCGCAGTTCGCTGTCGCTGACTGCAACAGCGATCTCCACTTCGGCCGGAGCGTCGCGCATCCCCTCGCGAAAGGCGTCGAAATCGTAGCAGGCCCAGCGGCTCGAAGGCGAGAGGTTGAACTCGCGGTAGCTGGTGCCGTCGTGGCTCCAGAAAATCTCGAAGCAGGTAGTCTTCCAGAGATTGTCGAACCGACCCGGGGTTGCATGCGTCGGGACGGCGACCCGAGCGATGTCACCATGAGCGACAAAGGTGGCGCGGCAGCCAGCGGGGGTAGCCACAATGTCCGCTTCGATTGAATGGACCGAGCCGGGAGCACAATCTGGGTGCAGAACTAAAGAACGCATGGCGCCCTATTGCCTGTTGCACCCCTGCCCCGCAAGCGGCACTTGGGCTTCGCCGCTTGCCCTGCTATGGGCGCGCCGCGATGACTTACAGCTCTTCCCTGCTCCGCCTGCTCGACGAACGCGGCTATATCCATCAGATGACCGATGCCGAGGGTCTTGATGCCCTTGCGGCAAAGCAGGTTGTACCAGGGTATATCGGCTTCGACGCCACGGCGCCTTCGCTGCACGTCGGCAGCCTGGTCCAGATCATGCTACTTCGTCGCCTGCAGCAGGCTGGCCACAAGCCCGTGGTGCTGATGGGTGGCGGGACGACGCGCATCGGCGATCCCACCGGGCGCGACGAAAGCCGCAAGATGCTGAGCGACGAAGTTATCGAAGCCAACATTGCCTCGATCCGGACGATTTTCGAGCGTTTTCTGACCTTCGGTGACGGGCCGACCGACGCGATCATGGTCAACAACCACGATTGGCTGGGGCAGCTGGGCTATATCCAATTGCTGCAGGAAGTGGGCACGCACTTCACAGTCAACCGGATGTTGACCTTCGATTCGGTCAAACTGCGGCTTGAGCGCGAACAGCCGATGACCTTCCTGGAATTCAATTACATGATCCTCCAGGGGTACGATTTTCGCCATCTGGCCAAGACGGCGGGCGTCCGGCTACAAATGGGTGGTAGCGACCAGTGGGGCAACATCGTCAACGGGATCGAGCTGTCGCGCCGAATGGACGGAACCGAAGTGTTCGGCGTGACTACCCCCCTGCTGACCACAGCCGATGGCGCCAAGATGGGCAAGACCGCAGCCGGGGCTGTTTGGCTCAACGAAGATGCTCTGCCAGCCTACGATTTCTGGCAATACTGGCGTAACGCGGATGATCGCGACGTGGGTAAGTTCCTGCGCCTGTTCACTGATCTCCCACTGGACAAGATCGCCCGGCTCGAAGCGCTGCCCGGGGCGGAGATCAACCAGGCCAAGATCGTCCTGGCCAACGAAGTGACCAAACTCTGCCGCGGTGCGGCTGCGGCCACGGCCGCCGAGGCAACGGCTTCCGCCACTTTTGCCGCTGGGGGCGTTGGCGCGGACCTCCCGGAAATCACCCTGCCTGCCGATGGCCTCAACCTGATCGATGCGTTGGTCGAAATCGGCTTCGCCGCCAGTCGTGGCGAAGCGAAGCGTTTAATTTCAGGCGGTGGCGCCCGCATCGATGGAGAACCCGTGACCGATGAAGGCTATCACATTGATGGCGCAAAAGAAGTGCGAATCTCTGCAGGTAAGAAGAAGCACGGCGTGCTTCGCCCGGCCTAACTATCGATATAAAACCGGTTTTCGGTAATTTACTGTTTGTTTGCCGGTTCCCTGCATAACAGGCTCCACGTCACATCAAATGGAGGCGATCGGAGCATGGCATCCGGAGCGCAACTGACAGTTACCGATCTGCGCCGGGCAACCCGGCACCCGGTTGATCACAAGGTGATCGGCGAACACCGCCGCCTGGGTGACGTGCACATGCACATCATTAACATCTCGGCCCATGGTTTCATGACCAAAGGCGAACATGGCCTTGATCGTGGCGAACGGATCATCATTCGCCTGCCTGAGGTCGGCCGAATCGAAGCGCACCTGATCTGGGCCACCGAAGATCGCGCCGGTTTCCAATTCGAACGGATCGTCCGTCTGGAGGACTTCGTCCGTATGATCGATACGCTGCAGCCCAATCCGCGTCTGCGCCCCCGTCGCAGTTAAGCGTTCGGCATTCAGGCTTGTTCTTGGCGCACTGTCGGCTAATCCGCTATTGATATAGTATATCATTCTCTGTATCGAGCGCGGCATGACCAAGCATCACATCAGCCTGGCCGCCATGGCCATCGCCCTCGCCCCGATCACCGCCTTTGCCAATGAAGAGCAGGCCACCGATCCACATGGCGATGCCCACAGTGACGCAGAGGGCATTGTTGTCGTGGGCCACCCGCCCGTCGACTTCAATCTGCTGAGTAGCACGTCGACCATCGAGGGTGACGACCTGGACCTCAATCAGCGCGGTCAGTTGGGCGAAGTCCTCGCCAACCTGCCCGGCGTATCGGCAACGTCCTTCACCCCCGGCGCCTCGCGCCCGGTGTTGCGCGGCTTCGATGGCGATCGCATCCGCGTTCTGACCGACGGTATCGGCGCGATCGACGCATCCAGCGTCTCGCCCGACCATGCCGTGGTGTTCGATCCACTCACCGTGGACCATATTGACGTACTGCATGGCCCCGCCGTTCTGCTGTTCGGCGGCCAGGCCATTGGCGGTGCAGTGAATGCACTCGACAAGCGCATCCCGCGGTCAGTGCCGGACAGTTTCAACGTCACTGCCATGGGTGGTTATGGCACGGCCGCTAATGAGCGGAACGCCGGCGGCGCTGCACAGATTCGCCTCGGTGACCGGTGGGCGGCCCACATTGACGCAAGCTGGCGCAAGAGCGACGACCTGGAAGTACCCGGTTTCGTCAATTCACCCGCCCTGCGCGAGTATCTCCTCGACGAAGCAGCTGAGTACCGTGCCGCTGGCGAGCCGGCCGAAGCGAAAGAGTACGAGGAACTGGCTAACCTGACGGGCCGTGTCCCCAACACGGCTGCGCGGAGCACCACCTTTGGTGCTGGCCTTGCCTTCATCGATGCCGGCGGCAACCTGGGTATCTCTGTCCAGCGGCAAGACAGCCGCTATGGCCTCCCCTCACGCCCCGGCGCGGGGCATCACGATCATGGCAGCGGTGAAGGTCACGGCGACGAGAACGTCAGCATCGACCTCAATCAGACCCGGGTCGACCTGCGCGGAGCGGTCCAGCTCGGTGAAGGCTTTCTGGACTCCATCCAGGTGCGCGGCGCTTATGGCGATTACAGCCACATCGAATTCGAAGGCGATGAAGTAGGCACGACCTTCACCTCAAACGGGGCTGAAGCGCGGATTGATCTTGTGCAGAACGAGCGCAATGGCTGGCGCGGCCGCAGCGGCCTGCAGTACTTTGCTCGGAACATGCGGATTGTTGGTGCGGAGGCCTTTGCGCCGAGCAATGACGTGACGCGCTTTGGCGTGTTTACACTGCAATCGCTGCGCCTGGGCGAGATCGAATTTGAAGCCGCCGGACGTTACGAGCGAGCCACCGTTCGCTCGCAGGCGGTGAACTTTAATGAAGCCTACGATCTCTGGAGCGGCGCGCTTGGGACATCATGGCGCTTCGCGCCGGACTGGAAGGTTGGTGCCAATTACCTGCGCGGCGCGCGGGCACCGGCACCGGAAGAGCTGCTGTCTGACGGAATCCACGTCGCCACCCAGGCATACGAGGTTGGCAATGCTACGTTCCAACCCGAAACCAGCGACGGCGGCGAGATCTACCTTCGTTATGACGGTGACCAGTTCAAACTCTCAGTCACCGGCTACCTTACTGATTTTGACAGCTTCATTTCGGCCCGTCCGACTGGTGCCGAAGAAGACGACTTCCCAGTGTTCCAGTATTTTCAGGGTCCAGCCCAGTTCAAGGGCTTTGAAGCTTCGGCCAGCGCCAAGGTAGCACAGTGGACGGGCGGCAACCTGACCATCGATGCCCAGGCCGACTATACCCATGCCGATCTGAAGGGCGTGGGACCGGTTCCGCGGATCCCACCGCTGCGCCTGCGGGGCGGCATTGAGGCCGAAATAGGTGGCTTCCACCTGCGCGGCGAAGTCGAATGGAACGATGCACAGGAGCGCGTCGCCGCATTCGAGAACTCTGTAGACGGCTTTACGCTGGTGAACCTGTCGGCAGTCTGGCACCCGATGGGTGATGAAGGTCCCGTCACGCTGATGCTGGCCGCCAACAATTTGTTCAACGTTTCGGCGCGCCGCGCTGCCTCGTTCACCCGCGATTTCGTCCCGCTGGCTGGTCGCGACATCCGGATCAGCGCAAAGCTATCCTTCTGAGGAAACAAGCAGCACCCGGCTTGGCAAGCGCAGCCCGCGCTGCCATTCCGGGCGAGTGACCGCTCCGACCCATCCGCTTCAGATCCGCGACTATCGCCTGATCTGGTTGGCGCGATTTGCATCTGTTGCAGCGACAACCGCGATGGTCGTGGTGGTGGCGGCGCAAGTCTATCAGATTGCCCGGCAGGAGTACGGTTACTCCACCAGGGATGCTGCTTTCCTGATCGGTGGACTGGGCCTCGCCCAGTTCATTCCGTTCCTGCTGCTCACCCCGGTGGCCGGGCTGGTGGCAGACCGGATCGACCGGCGATTTGTTGCCTCGTCAGCCTGTGTGCTGGACCTGGCAATTGCCATCAGCCTGATCGTTTCGAACGCGCTCGGCGTGGTGTCCCTGCCGTGGTTCTTTACAGCAGCGGCACTGCACGGCGCGGCAAGAGTGTTTATCGGCCCGGCCGTGAGCGCGATCGTGCCCAATGTGGTGCCGGCCGATCTACTGCCCAAGGCGGTTGCGACCGGATCAATCGCCTGGCAGAGCGCATCGGTGCTGGGGCCGGCCACCGCCGGCTTTCTGCTCGCCGGCAATGACGCCTGGCCTTATGTCATGTCGGCCATCCTGCTCTCGGTTGCGATCGTAGCGCTGCTGGCCATCCGCCCATTGCCACCGATGCCAATCGATGACGAACCACCGCTGCGGCAGATGGCCCAGGGCGCGCGGTTCGTCTGGCGCGAGCGGTTCCTGCAAGGGTGCATCACACTGGATCTGTTCGCCGTGTTGCTGGGCGGAGCAACTGCAATGCTCCCTGCCTTTGCATATGATGTGCTCTATGTCGGCGATGAAGGCCTGGGGCTGCTGCGCGCCGCGCCAGCGCTGGGGGCCGCGCTGGTCGCCCTGTTCCTGGCTTTCTTCCCGCTCTCCCGCAATGTCGGTGCCAAGATGCTCTGGGCCGTCGCCATATTCGGTGCAGCCACGGTCGTATTCGGCCTATCGACCTCGTTTCCGCTGTCGCTGGCCATGCTCGCCCTGCTGGGGGCCTCGGATCAGGTATCGGTGTTCATCCGAGGCACGCTGATCCAGCTCAACACCCCGGATGCAATGCGGGGACGGGTTTCCTCAGTCTCCGGCCTGGCCATTTCCGCCTCCAACGAATTGGGGGAAATGCAGTCGGGCCTCGCCGCAGCGTTTTTTGGCGCGGTTGGAGCCGTTGTATTCGGCGGAATTGGCGCCATTATGGTAACAGCTGCTTGGGCAGTGCTATATCCGGAACTGCGCCGCGCCAAAACGTTTGCACCGCAATATCGCAACGAAGGACCCCCGCCATGAAGGCTGATTCGATCCTCGCCACAATCGGCAACACGCCGCACATTCGTCTCTCGCGGATGTTTCCCGATCATGAAGTCTGGGTGAAGGCTGAGCGGGCGAATCCCGGCGGTTCGATCAAGGACCGGATCGGGCTGGCCATGATCGAGGCTGCGGAGGCCGATGGCAGCCTCAAGCCCGGCGGCGCCATCATCGAACCAACCAGCGGCAACACCGGGATCGGTCTGGCCATGGCCGCTGCGGTCAAGGGCTACAAGCTGGTGCTCGTCATGCCGGAATCGATGTCGGTCGAACGCCGCCGCCTGATGCTCGCCTATGGCGCCACGTTCGACCTGACGCCCCGCGAAAAGGGCATGAAAGGCGCGATCGAACGAGCGCATGAGCTGGTTGCGACGACCCCAGGGGCCTGGATGCCCCAGCAGTTCGAGAATGGGGCCAACATCGCCGTGCACGTGCGCACCACCGCGCAGGAAATCCTCGCTGATTTCGCCGATACTCCGATTGATGCCCTGATCACCGGCGTCGGCACTGGCGGACACCTCACCGGCTGTGCGGAAGTGCTCAAGGCCAAGTGGCCAAAGATGCAGGCCTGGGCCGTCGAGCCGACGCTCTCGCCGGTGATCTCGGGTGGCCAGCCCGCGCCGCACCCGATCCAGGGCATTGGCGCAGGCTTTATCCCGGCCAACCTGCACACCCAGTCAATCGACGGTGCGATCCAGGTCGATCCTGCAGATGCCAAGGAAATGGCGCGTCGCAGTGCGCGCGAAGAAGGCATGCTGGTGGGAATCAGCTCGGGCGCAACCCTGGCAGCCATTGCCCAGAAATTGCCCGACCTGCCTGCCGGATCGCGGGTGCTGGGCTTCAATTACGACACGGGCGAGCGCTATCTGTCGGTCCCTGATTTCTTGCCCGAATGACCATGCTGGAGCAGATCGTATATCGCGATGGCGAAACGGCCCTGACCGGCTGGTTCGCCCGTCCTGCAGGCTCGCCCCGCGCGGCTGTGGCCGTCTATCCCACTTTCATGAACAAGACGCCTGGCGTCGAAGTGAAAGCACGGGCCTTGGTAGCCGCCGGTTATGCCGTGCTGATTGCCGATTTCTACGGACCGGCAGCACCGCACGACTTCGAATCGGCCAATACCGCGATGATGGACCTGCGGGCCGATCCCCTGGCAATGCGGACACGGCTGGCGGCAACACTTACGGCTCTGGAAGGCCTTGTCCCAGGCGTACCGCAAGTTGCGATCGGCTTCTGCCTTGGCGGCATGGCCGTACTGGAACTGGCCCGGGCTGGACATGACCTTGCGCTGGTCGCCAGTTTTCATGGCCTGTTGCAGACCCCATTGCCCGCGCATCAACCGATCAAACCCCGCATTCTGGTCTGTCACGGCGATGCCGACTTCCTGGTCCCGCGCAGCCACGTGCTGGCCTTTTGGGAGGAAATGGACGCGGTCGGCGCTAATTGGCACTTCCACAGCTATGCCGGGGTCGATCACGGCTTCACCAATCCACTTACTCCGGCAGGTAGCCCCAACCCCAGCTTCGATGCCAGCGCCAACCAGCAGAGCTGGACCGCATTGCTCTCCTTGCTTGACGAGGTTCTCGCTTGAACCGCTCGGCTTTAAGCGCACTCGTCAAGTCTGTGGCATGGGGTGGCGTGGCCGGTGCCCTGCCCTTCCTGCTGGTAACAGTGCCCTTGGGGCTGTCATGGCTGCTGGAAGGCAAGAGTGCTATCGGCCCGGCGGCCGCGATCTGGGCCATGGTTCTACCACTCGCAGTAGCCTGGCCATTGACGCTGCTGGGCTTTGTTCTGCTGGGCCTGCCATGCACATGGCTGCTGGCGCGGTCCGGGCATGAGCGTGGGCGCTTCTATATCCTGGCCGGATTAATCGCCGGATCGCTCCCATTCCTGGCGGCCGGGCTGTTTCCCGAGGGACTCGGCTACATGGCCTTTTCAGTGCCCGGCGGGCTCGCGGGAGCCGTCGCCGGATGGCACTGGGGCCGCCACCGCGACAGAGTGACGGCCACAAACCAACAGGCCTAAGCCTCAGGCAGTTGCAAAGGCCTGCACGGGCATCGCCATCAGCGCTTCGCTGCCTGCTTCGATCTTGCGCCGCAGGGCGCTGGCATCCGGGCAGAACCGCTCACCGAAATAGCGGGCGGTGGTGAGTTTGGCCTCGTAGAACACCTTGTCGCCGGTTCCGCTAGCAAGGCCCTTTAGCGCCACTTCACCCATCCGCAGCCACATTGAACCTAGCGCGACGATTCCCATGATGTGCATGTAGTGATGCGCCCCGGCGCCGACCTGGTTGGGGTTGGCCATGCCGTTTGCCATGAACCACATCGTTGCGCCCTTGAGATCGGCATTGGCAGCTTCAACCGCGGCGGCCAGCCCAGCCAGTTCCGGCTTGGTCTGGGCGGCGGCGCATTCGGCATCGACAATCGCAAAGAAGGTCTGCACCGCGCGGCCACCGTTCTGGGCAAGCTTGCGGCCGACCAGGTCCATCGCCTGGACGCCGTTCGCGCCTTCATAAATCATGGCAATGCGGGCATCGCGCACAAACTGGCTCATGCCCCATTCCTCGATGTAGCCATGGCCACCGAAGACCTGCTGCATATTGGTGGCCACATCATAGCCCTTGTCTGTGCCATAGCCCTTGATCACCGGAGTGAGCAGGCTGATCAGATCATCGGCCCGCTGGCGCTCTTCTTCGCTGGTCGCCTTGTGGCTGAGGTCCACTTGCAAGGCACCCCACATGCACAGCGCCCGCATCCCCTCGGTAAAGGCCTTGGCATCGAGCAGCATCCGGCGGATATCGGGATGGACGAACAGGGTATCAGCCTTTTCGGTCGGCTCGGCCGGCCCGGTCAGCGCGCGTCCCTGACGGCGTTCACCCGCATATTTTACGGCGTTCTGGTAAGCGACTTCGGCCTGGGCCAGGCCCTGAATGCCAACGCCAAGCCTTGCCGCATTCATCATGATGAACATGGCAGCCAGACCCTTGTTCTCTTCACCCACCAGGTACCCGGTCGCGCCATCATAGTTCATCACGCAGGTGGCATTGCCATGGATGCCCATCTTGTGTTCGATTGAACCACACGACACGGCATTGCGGGCACCAAGCGAACCGTCCGGATTGACCAGGACCTTGGGCACGATGAACAACGAGATGCCCTTGGTGGAATCCGGAGCGCCGGGCGTCTTGGCTAGCACCAGATGGATGATGTTCTCGGTCAGATCATGCTCGCCCGAGGAAATGAAGATCTTGGTCCCCGTAATCGCGTAGCTGCCATCTGCCTGGGGCACGGCACGGGTACGGATCAGGCCCAGATCGGTGCCGCACTGCGGCTCGGTCAGGTTCATCGTGCCGAGCCACTGGTTCGAGACCATCTTGGGCACAAACAGCGCCTGCTGCTCGGGTGAGCCCTTCGCCAGGATTGCTGCCACTGCCCCGGCGGTCAGGCCGGGATACATGCCGAAGGCCTGATTGGCAGACGACATGAACTCTTCCATCAGCATGCCCAGAACATGCGGCAGGCCCTGCCCGCCAAACTCGACTGGAGCCGAAAGCGTTGCCCAACCTGCCTCACGGAACTGCTCGAAGGCCGCTTTGTAAACCTGTGGCACGGTGACCGTCCCATCCGGATGGCGCGTGCAGCCTTCCTGATCACCGGCCAGATTGATAGGCGCCAGGACCTCCGAGCAGAATTTGCCGGCTTCCTCGATCACGGCATCGACCATGTCCGGTGTCGCGCTCTCGAAACCGGGCAATTCGGCAAAGTCCTGCAAGCAGAGCACTTCGTTGATCAGAAAGCGGGCGTCGCCAGTCGGCGCCTTGTAAACGGGCATTTGTCAGTCCTCAGGGTTAGCTGATCACGCCTTGGCGGCGTTATCGAGATTTTCGATGACCGCGATAAACTGGGTCAGTTCGGCAATCGCCGAATCAATGTCGGAGCGTTGCTGTTGCATCCGCTCGACCTGTTCCTTGCAGCGGGCGATCGTTACGCGGCGCTGTTCAACACGGCCGTCGCCCAGATCGTAGAGATCGATCATCTCCTTAATCTCGGTCAGACTGAAGCCGACGTTCTTGGCACGCATGATCCAGGCCAGTCGTGCCCGGTCCCGCTTGGAATAGATCCGGGTCAGGCCTTGCCGCGCCGGCGCAATCAGGCCTTCATCCTCGTAGAACCGCAGCGCCCGCGCAGTGACGTCGAACTCTGCAGTCAGGTCAGAGATTGTAAAATGTTCACGCGCCAGCGCATCGGGCCGCTCCAGATGAGCGCCGTCATGAACGGGAGCCGGTTCGAGCGACGATTCCATCGCTGCGGATGTAGGTTCCCTTTACGTAAGCGTCAACTGTCGATCCGCACCAGTCCATTACCGTCGACCTTGCGATAGAAACAGCTGGTCGCCCCAGTGTGACAGGCCGGGCCGGCTGGTGAAACGATCAGCACAAGAGCATCCTGATCACAATCGACGCGGATTTCGCTGACTTTCAGAACGTGCCCTGAACTTTCGCCCTTCATCCAGAGCCGCCCCCGCGAACGGGAATGGAAATGTGCCAGTCCGGTTTGCTGCGTCTTGGCGAGAGCCTCGGCATCCATATGCGCCAGCATAAGGATTTCGCGGCTCCGCTCATCGACTGCAATCGCGGTCAGCAGCCCATTGGCATCAAACCGTGGCAGAAAGGCGCTGCCCTGTTCTCGATCGTCTTTATCGGTCATGGCTCGGTCTTGTTGCAGGATAACCACATGTGTCGATCAAAATCTGATCGGCTTGCGCTTCGGCCTTTATCCTGACCGCGCTTTCAGGGAAAGAAATGGGGCGGCAAGAAATGGCCAGGTTCAGGGACCACGGCCGGCCCTCCGACAGGAAGGGCCACCGCATGAGGGATAAGGCGCGGCGGTCAAAGGGGGACTGCCAAATCGCGCAAGCGACGCCTCGAAGTTTCGTCACGAGGACGCCCGGGGCTATGCTCCGGGCGTCTTTGTTTTCAGGTCTGATCAAGCGCTTCATCCAACACGCGGGCGAAACAGGCGATGACAACGCGTTCTGCCCCAGCTCGCTTCAGCGCTTTGACGCAGGCCTCGCTGGTTGAGCCGCTGGTCAGCACATCGTCAACCAGCAAGATCGAAGCGCCCTTGATCCGCGACGCCCGGCTCGGGTTGACTGCAATCGCCCCGCTCAGCGCCCGCATCCGGGCGGCACGACCCAGGCCGCCCAGCATTGGTGTCGACTTGCGCCGCAGCAGCCCATCAACCAGCAGAGCAGCACCTTTACTGCGGGCGATGTCCTGCGCCAACAACGCGGACTGGTTGAAGCCGCGCCGCCACAAGCGCCAGCGATGCAACGGCACCGGTACAACCAGCCAATCCGGGCCCACCGCAGCCAGCTTGGGCAGGATCAACCGCGCCAACAACGGTGCCAGCGCAATCCGCCGCCCATGTTTGAAGGCCAGCACCAGACGGCGCGAACCCTCAGTATAAAGCGTTGCGGCCGCGATTCCGTCGTGGACCGGCGGATTGCCAAGGCACGGGGCGCACTGCGCACCATCCGGCAAGCCTTCCGCAAAGGGCCGCTGGCACGTGGCACAGCATGGCTCACCGGGGATCGCGAGCTCTCCCCAGCAAGCCGCACAAAGTCCGTCCTGGGCGGCCAGCCCCTCGCCGCACAGCGGACAGCGCGGCGGGAAGACCAGGTCGACGATCGGCGCCAGGGCAGCGGGTACCTGCATGGCTGGCGACTATCGCTTGCACCCGGCGGCGACGCAAGGCAGGGGCGCAACGTGAGCGTAGCCACCCCGCCCCAGATCTTTTCGCCTGCGCGGCGCCAGGCCGCCCGGCTCCGTGCGCGGCGGTTGCAGCAACGACCCGGGGCTGCGACCTACCTGATCGACGACATGGCGGAAGACCTGCTCGAACGGCTGGGCTTCCTGCGCCATGTACCGCAGCGCGTGCTGCTGATCGGGCGGGTGCCAGGTGAGCTGGTCGATGCCCTCAAAGCTCAGGGTGCCGTTGTCACCTGCGCGGACCCTGCCGACGGCTTTGCCGAAGAGCAGCCCTTCCCCGAACAAGGGTTCGACCTGATCGCCAGCCTGGGCACGCTGGACACCGTCAACGACCTGCCCGGTGCCCTGATCCACATTCGCAGCGCGCTCGCCCCGGGCGGACTGGCCCTCGCGAGCTTCGTTGGTGCCGGCAGCCTGCCGACAATGCGGGCGGCGATGCTGGCCGCCGATGGGGAGCGCCCGGCCCCGCGCCTGCACCCTGCGGTCGATGTCCGGGCTGGCGGGCAACTGCTGCAGCGGGTCGGCTGGGCCAATCCCGTAGTCGACAGCCGCACCGTGAACGTCCGTTTCTCGAGCCTTGCCTCACTGCTGGCAGACCTGCGCGCTCAGGCCCTCAGCAATGTCCTCGCGCAGCCTGGCCCAGCGTTCAATCGTTCCCAGTATGCAATTGCTAATCAAGTGTTTGGCAATAGCACCGTAGAAAATTTCGAGATACTGACCCTCAGCGGCTGGCGGCGTTAAGCGCCGCCTGGGCCGCCGCGAGCCGGGCAATCGGCACGCGGTAGGGCGAAGCGCTGACGTAATCGAGCCCGACAGCCTCGCAGAAAGCGATCGAAGCCGGATCGCCACCATGCTCACCGCAGATGCCCAGTTTGATATCGCCGCGGGTCTTGCGTCCCTGCTCTGCCGCGAGCTCGACCAATTGACCGACGCCCTCAATATCCAGGCTGACGAACGGATCGCGCGGATAGATGCCCTGCTCGACATAAGGTGTCAGGAAGCGCGCCGCATCGTCCCGCGAAACACCAAGAGTAGTCTGCGTCAAATCATTGGTACCAAACGAGAAGAATGTCGCTTCTTCAGCAATTTCAGCGGCCATCAGCGCCGCCCGCGGCAATTCGATCATGGTGCCGACCAGGTAGTCCAGCCTGCGCCCCTGTTCGGCAAAGACTGCCTCTGCCGTGCGATCGACCAGCGCCTTGAGAATCGCCAGCTCCTTGCGGGTGGCCACCAGCGGGATCATCACTTCGGGCACCGGCGCGTCACCGCTTGCAGCCGCAACCGCGCAAGCGGCCTCGAAGATGGCGCGAGCCTGCATTTCGTAGATTTCCGGGAAAGTGATCCCCAGGCGGCAGCCGCGATGACCCAGCATCGGGTTGAATTCATGCAGTTCGGCGGCGCGGCGCTTCAGCGTCTCGACGCCAATGCCAATTGCTCCGGAAAGCTCCGCAAATTCGCCATCGCCATGGGGCAGGAATTCGTGCAGCGGCGGATCGAGCAAGCGGATCGTCACCGGCAACCCGGCCATGACCGTGAAGATCGACTGGAAGTCGGCCCGCTGTTCGGGCAGCAACTTGGCCAGCGCGGCGCGACGGCCGGCCTCGTCTTCGGCCAGGATCATTTGGCGTACGGCGGAAATCCGGCTGGCATCGAAGAACATATGCTCGGTCCGGCACAGGCCGATGCCTTCAGCCCCAAACTGGCGCGCCATCCGGCAATCCTCCGGCGTTTCAGCATTGGTGCGCACCTTCATCCGCCGATGCCCGTCCGCCCAGCTCATCAGCGTGCCGAAATCGCCGACCAGTTCAGGCTCGATCGTCGGCACCAACCCGGCCATGATCTCGCCATTGGAACCATCAAGGGTGATCAGGTCGCCTTCCTTGAGCTCGCGGTTGCCAATCCGCAGCGTGCGGCTGGCCATGTCGATCGAGACAGCCGAGGCGCCGGAAACGCAGGGCCGCCCCATTCCGCGAGCGACCACGGCCGCGTGTGACGTCATGCCGCCGCGCGCGGTCAGGATGCCCTTGGCCGCGTGCATGCCATGAATGTCTTCAGGGCTGGTTTCGACCCGGACCAGGATCACCGCCTCACCGCGGTCAGCGCGCTTTTCAGCCGTATCGGCATCCAGCACAATCGCGCCCGAGGCCGCACCCGGGCTGGCCGGCAGGCCGCGCGCCAGCACATCGCGCGGCGCCGAGGGATCGAGCGTGGGGTGCAGCAGCTGGTCAAGCGCCATCGGATCGACCCGCTTAATCGCGGTCGCCTCGTCAATGAGCCTTTCGCTGACCATGTCGACCGCCATCTTGAGCGCCGCCTTGGCGGTGCGCTTGCCCGAGCGGGTCTGGAGCATCCACAATTTGCCGCGTTCCACGGTAAACTCGATGTCCTGCATGTCGCGGTAGTGCTTTTCGAGCAGCTCGAACACCGCAGCCAGCTCGGCATAGGCCGCTGGCATCGCCTCTTCCATGCTGAGCGGCTTGGCCCCGGCGCGTTCCCGCGCGGCCTTGGTCAGGTACTGCGGGGTGCGGATACCCGCCACCACATCCTCGCCCTGGGCATTGACCAGCCACTCGCCGTAATAGGCCTTCTCACCGGTCGCCGGATCGCGGGTGAAGGCAACCCCCGTGGCCGAAGTATCGCCCATATTGCCGAAGACCATGGCCTGGACGTTAACTGCCGTGCCCCAGTCCCCCGGAATATCGTTGAGCCGGCGATAGACCTTGGCACGGTCCGAATCCCAGGAATCGAACACCGCACGGATCGCGCCCCACAGCTGCTCATGCGGGTCCTGCGGAAAAGAGCGGCCCAGCTCGGCGCTGACGATGCCCTTGTATTCGGTCACCAGCGCCTGCCAGTGCGAAGCCTCCATCTCAACATCAGCGTAAAAGCCGTTGTCTTCCTTGGCAATTTCAAGGGCATCCTCGAACAGGTGATGGTCCAGGCCCAGCACCACGTCGGAATACATCTGGATGAACCGGCGATAGGAGTCCCAGGCAAACCGCTGATCCCCCGATGACGCCGCGAGGCCTTCCACCGTGGCGTCATTGAGGCCAAGGTTAAGCACCGTGTCCATCATCCCGGGCATGGAGACCCGCGCGCCGGAGCGGACCGACACCAGCAGCGGATCAGCCGCATCGCCGAACGTCTTGCCAACAGCAGCTTCGATATGGGCAAGCGCGGCCTGCACCTCGGCCTTCAGGCTATCGGAAAAGTCGCCGCCTTCGGCCAGATAGCGAACGCATTCCTCGGTCGTGATCGTGAAGCCCGGTGGCACCGGCAGGCCAATCCCCGCCATTTCCGCCAGGTTGGCGCCCTTGCCGCCGACAATGGTCTTGTCGCGGCTGCGCGGGTCAAGATCGCGGGCCGTTCCGCCAAAGGTGTAGACCTGCTTGCTCATTCAACCGTCTCCGTTCGCCGCACGTGCACCAGGCTTGGACCACCTGGACCACAGTTCAAGCGCAGAAAAATCAGCCCTCGATCCGCGAGAAGTCGGCGACGCCATGAACGGCATCGCGGAACCGCGCCAAGAGCGAAAGTCGATTTGTCCGTTTGGCGGAATCGGCATCGTTGACAGTCACCTGGTCGAAAAAGGCATCGATCGGTGCGCGCAAGCTGGCCAGTGCGGCCATGGCTGCGGCAAAGTCCTCTGCCGCAACCGCCTGAGCCGCCGCCGGACCCGCCTGGTCGAGCGCATCGATCAGCGCCTTTTCAGCCGGTTCGGGAGAGTAGGAAAGCGCGATTTCCTGCGCCGCGGTAAAGTCCTCCTTCTTGAGGATATTGGCCGCGCGCTTGTAACCGGCGAGCAGGTTAGTCCCGTCTTCGGTGCCGATAAAGGCCTGGAGCGCATGGACGCGGGCGAGCAGGCGGACGAGGTCATCCTCACCGCCCAGCGCAAAGACCGCGTCGATCAGATCGTGACGGACGCCAGCTTCGCGTTGTTGGACCTTGAGGCGGTCGGCGAAGAAGGCGAGCACATCACCTTCGCCAACACCGAAGCGGAGGCCGTTGGTGGTCACGATCTGAATAATACCCAGAGCCGCGCGACGAAGTGCGAACGGGTCCTTCGAGCCAGTCGGCTTCTCGTCGATAGCGAAGAAGCTGCGGATCGTGTCCAGCTTATCCGCCAGTGCCACTGCCACCGTCACCGGCGCGCTCGGCACATCATCGCCCTGCCCAACCGGCTTGTAGTGATCGCGAATGGCATCGGCGACGGCATCGGGCAGGCCTTCGGCGCGGGCGTAGTAGCCGCCCATCAGGCCCTGAAGCTCGGGGAATTCGCCGACCATTTCGGTGACGAGGTCCGCCTTGCACAGCCGCGCGGCGAGCTCGGTCTCGGCCGGGTCAGCCTTGACGATCCCTTCCTCGCACAGCCAGCGCGCCAGCTTGGCGACGCGCTCGACCTTGTCGGCGACGGTGCCGAGCTTTTCGTGAAAGGTGATCCGCTCCAGCTTCGTCGCTTGCTCTTCGAGCGTGGTCTTGCGGTCCTGTTCCCAGAAGAAGCGGGCATCGGACAAGCGTGCAGCGAGGACCTTGCGGTTGCCGGCAACGATTGCCGCGCCGCCATCGGCGGCCGCGATATTGGCGGTGCAGACGAAGGCGTTGGCGAGCTTTCCGGCCGCATCCTCGCAGACGAAGTACTTCTGGTTGGTCCGCGCGGTCAGCTGGATCACTTCGGGCGGGACTTCGAGGAAATGCTCATCGAACCGACCCAGCAGCGGCACCGGCCATTCGGTAAGGCCGGCATTCTCGATCACCAGTCCTTCATCCTCGACCAGCTTGAGGCCGGCTGCGGCAGCGGCTTCGGCGGCCTTGGTGCGGATCAGGTCCTGACGCTCGACATGATCGACAATGACATGGGCAGCGCGCAGCTTGGCGGCGTAGTCATCGACGCCGTCCACGCTGATCTCGCCGCTCGAATGGAAGCGGTGGCCTTTGGTCAGGCGACCAGCGGTGATCCCGCCGACTTCGCAATCAACCAGCTGGCCATCGAACAGCGCAACGATGGCAGAGAGCGGGCGAACCCAGCGCAGGCTTTCGGTGCTGATCGAAGCGGAGCCCCATCGCTGGCTCTTGGGCCAGGGGAAAGCCCGGACGATCGCCGGGATCGCTTCGGCGAGGACTTCGGCGGTGGCTCGGCCAGGCTTTTCGGTGATCGCGAAAAGCACGCCGTCGCGCTCGACCAGCTGGTCTTCGGTGAGGCCGGTCTTGCGCAGGAAGCCTTCGAGCGCCTGCGGCGGCGCGCCGACGCGCGGGCCCTTCACTTCTTCCGAGACTGCGGCGGTTGCTTCCGGAAGCCCTCGCACGATCAGCGCGAGGCGGCGCGGGGTCGACCAGACGGTAACCGCACCAACCGACACGCCCGCCGCTTCCATTTCCTTGCGGAACAGCTTTTCAAGGGTCTCGCGCGCACCGGCCTGCATCCGCGCCGGGATTTCTTCGCTGCGCAGCTCAAGCAGGAAGTCGCTCATACCGTCCACCCCGGGAACTTGGCTTCCCATTCGGCCTTGTTCTTTTCAATCCAGGCCTGGCACGATCCCTTGGCCAGATCGCGCACGCGGCCGATGTAGCTGGCGCGTTCCTGCACCGATATCACGCCGCGCGCCTGCAGCAGGTTGAACAGGTGGCTGGCCTCGATCGCCTGGTCATAGGCGGCCAGCGGCACCTGCGCTTCGATACAGCGCTGGCATTCGCGCTCGGCATTCCTGAAGCCTTCGAACAGCTGGGCCGTATCGGCCACTTCGAAGTTGTACTTCGAATGCTCCTGCTCGTTCTTCAGGAAGACCTGGCCATAGCTGACGCCTTCGTTGTTGAAGGCCAAGTCATAGACGTTGTCGACGCCCTGGATGTACATGGCCAGCCGTTCCAGCCCGTAAGTCAGCTCGCCCGCCACCGGCTTGCAATCGAACCCGCCGACCTGCTGGAAATAGGTGAACTGGGTCACTTCCATCCCGTCACACCAGACCTCCCAGCCCAGGCCCCAGGCACCCAGCGTAGGGCTTTCCCAGTCATCCTCGACAAAGCGGATGTCGTGGGCCAGCGGATCGACGCCGATCTCGGCCAGCGATTGGAGGTACAACTCCTGCAGGTTTTCCGGGTTCGGCTTCAGGATCACCTGGTACTGGTAATAGTGCTGAAGGCGGTTCGGGTTCTCGCCATAGCGGCCATCGGTAGGCCGGCGGCTCGGCTGGACATAGGCGGCCTTCCATGGTTCCGGCCCCAATGCGCGCAGCGTGGTGGCAGGGTGGAAGGTGCCGGCCCCCATGCGCATGTCATAGGGCTGAAGGATCAGGCAGCCCTGCGCGCTCCAGAACGCGTGGAGCCGCAGGATCATCTCCTGGAACGAAAGCGGGCGGGCGGGATCGGCCATAATGCCCGGCCTTTGGCGGAAGGGCCGCACAGGGTCAACCTTCTGGGCGGTCTGCATTCGTTAATCGACGCGCGTGGTGGAGGCGCTATAGGAAGCGCCATGATTGCGCGTCTGATCGCTCCCTTCGCCCTGCTGCTCGGCACCGCTGCTGCGGGGCAGGAACAGCGCCTGCCCACCCCGCAGCCGGTCGTGGCTGAGCCGGTCCCGGCCGAGGTGCACCCGGCGCTATGGAAGCTGGGCGACGCCGATACGACAATTTACCTGTTTGGCACCATTCACCTGCTGCCGCAGGGGATCAACTGGTTCAACGGGCCGCTGGCCCAGGC
>JBIIDJ010000069.1:0-13470 GCA_044238415.1 Novosphingobium sp. | reverse complement strand
GCCAAGGCAAAGCGGGCAATCGGCGGGGACTATGTGCCCAGCGATGCGGAAGAGTACATGAGCGAAGCGCAGCTCGATTATTACCGGCGGCTGCTGCAGGAATGGAAAAAGCTGATCCTTGTTGCGGCGCAAGACACGCTGCAATCGCTGCAGGACGGACCGATCCGCGAACCCGACCTTAACGATCGGGCTTCAAGCGAAACCGACTGGGGCATCGAACTGCGCACCCGCGACCGCCAGCGTAAGCTGATCGCCAAGATCGATTCGGCGCTGCGTCGGATCGAAGAAGGTGAATACGGCTACTGTGAAGTGACTGGTGAACCAATCGGGCTGGGTCGCCTGTCTGCCCGCCCGATCGCCACAATGACGGTAGAAGCGCAGGAAGCGCATGAGCGCCGTGAAAAGATTTCTCGTGACGATTGAACCGTTTAAGTCCTACGTCCGGCGTTAACTGCTTTTTTGCCACTCTGATTTAGCTTTCAGCCAGTCTGATACAGCTATCTGAATGACACGGTCGCTGGGCAAAGGATTCAACGGAGCAACGAGCGGGACAATGGGCGGGAACGAGCATCGGCAGCTTACGCGCGACAGCCTGTTCTTGATGGCCGAGCTGCGTATTGACGGGATCCAGGGCGATCATCGGGTGCGCGTGCGCAACCTGTCGCCTGGCGGCGTCATGGCAGAAGGCGGCCCCTTGGTGCATCGCGGCGCCGTCGTCTGGGTTCAGCTGCGCAACATCGGCTGGGTCGAAGGAACCGTGGCCTGGGTCCAGGACAGCCGGATCGGCATTGCCTTCCGCGAAGAGATTGACCCCAAGCTGGCCCGCGCACCAATCGCCAACGGCGAAAGCACGCCCCGTTTTGTGCGACCTCCGCTGGCCCAGGCCGATGTCGGGCTTGTCCGCAAGATCTGATCGGTCTGACTGCGATAGTCGCTGTCGACTTTTCCGAAAATCCGTTAGAGCCGGAGCGTCATGTTCGCTCCGGTCCGGTTTACCCTTCCAGTCCTGATTGCGTCGGCGCTGCTGGCGGGGTGTGGTAGCAGCAACGATCGCGCGGTCGAAGTGGCAGTGATCGGCGATCCCGCATCCCCCTTTGTTGGCGGGCCGCGCCTGCCGCTGGGGGCGCAACTGGTCCGGTCGGCGACAGCCGAGGGGCTGGTGGGCCTTGACGAGCGGGGCCGGGTCATTCCGGCGCTGGCCGACCGCTGGATCGTGACCGATGACGGTCTGTCCTACATTTTCCGCCTGCGTGACGGCACCTGGCCCGACAAGACCCCGCTGACCGGTGACAGCGCGCGAGCCGCGCTCAATCAGGCGATTGCCAGCGTGCGGGGAACCGCGCTCGGTGCCGACCTTGCCGCGATTGCCGAGATCCGGGCCATGGCCGGGCGCGTCGTTGAAATCCGCTTGCGTGAAGCGCAGCCGGATTTCCTCCAACTGCTGGCGCAGCCTGAACTGGGGTTGACCCGCAAAGGCCGCGGAGCCGGACCTATGCGGTTGACCCGCGAAAAGCGCAGCGCGCTACTTACGCCGATTGCCCCGGAAGATCGGGGCCTGCCCCAGGTCGAGGACTGGGACGAGCGGAGCCGCAAGTTGCGCCTGACTGCCCTGGCGCCGGCCCAAGCGATTGAGCGTTTCAACGCCGGCGAGGTCGACGTGGTGCTGGGCGGCCGGTTTGCCGACTTCCCCCGGCTCGATTCCAGCGGCGTATCGCGCGGGGCAATCCGGCTCGACCCGGTTGCGGGATTGTTTGGTTTGATTGTGGTGGCTCCTCAGGGACTCCTGACTGCCGCCGAAAACCGTGAGGCGCTGGCCATGGCGATTGATCGCGACGCTCTGGCCAATGCCCTGAATGTCGGCGGCTGGGTGGCAACATCGCGGATCGTCAATCCCGGCGTGGGTGACGATAACGGCACTGTCGCAGAGCGCTGGCCCGGCCAGTCGCTTGAAGAGCGGCGAAGCCAGGCGGCGGCCCGGGTCGCGCGCTGGAGCGATACCAACGGCACGCCGCGCCTGCGGATCGCCCTTCCCGCCGGTCCGGGCAGCGATCTCATGTTTGCGCGGTTGAGCGAAGATTTGCGAGCCATCGGGATCGAGACACGCAAGGTTGCCGAAGGTGCCCCAGCCGATTTGCGGCTGATCGACACTGTGGCTCGCTATGCCCGGGCGGGCTGGTTCCTCAATCAGCTCAGTTGCAGCAATGTTCGCGCGTTGTGCAGTTCGGCAGCAGACCGTCTGGCGACGCAAGCCGTGCTCGAGCCGGATCCGGCGCGCCGGGCTGAACTCTTCGCTCAGGCTGAGGCCCAGCTTACCATCGCCAACAGCTTTATTCCCTTCGGCGTGCCAATCCGCTGGTCCCTGGTGAGTGGCCGCACCACTGGGTTTGTACCCAACCCCTGGAACAGCCATCCCTTGATGCCGCTGGCAATGATCCCCAAGTAAGAAGGCCGGTTACTGTTGACCGGTGCAGTTACGGGAAAGCCAATGGACCGCCCGCAACGTATTGACCCCCGCCTTCAGGCGATGACGGCGCAGTTGCCGCTTGGCACCGATCCACTCTCGGTCCGCCGTCGGGTCGAGGCGCTTGAGAAACTGCTAGAGGGCATTGTCGAGATACCGGTGCTGCGCCGCAAGGTCGGGCTCGACGCGATTGCTGGCCTGATCCCGGTAGCGGGCGACCTCGTAACAGCCGCCATGGGGCTTTATCTGGTTTGGGAAGCCCGAAATCTTGGCATGTCGCGCTGGCAATTGACGCGAATGCTCGCAAATGTTGGGGTGGACAGCCTGGTGGGCGCAGTGCCCGTGGCGGGTGACCTGTTCGACCTGTTCTACCGCTCAAACTCCAAGAATTTGAAGATCATCCGCAAGCATCTTGACCGTCATCACCCCGGCACCAAGACCATCAACGCATAGGGTAACAACCCGCGACTCGCCGGATTCCGCGCGTTTACGAGAAATTAACCTTTCCTCTTCATTGGTCATATGGTTAATGGCCGGCAATGACCCTTACCAATGGGTTGTTGCCATAACCGGGGCAAAGGGGGATACCCATGCGCGTACTGCTGATCGAGGACGAGCCGACTACGGCACGAGCCATCGAACTGATGCTGACCACTGAAGGTTTCAATGTCTATTCGACCGACCTGGGCGAAGAAGGTTTGGATCTGGGTAAGCTCTACGATTACGACATCATCCTCCTGGACCTGAACCTGCCCGACATGCACGGCTATGACGTGCTCAAGAAGCTGCGTGTCGCCAAGGTGCAGACGCCGGTGTTGATCCTGTCGGGCATTTCCGAAATGGATTCCAAGGTGCGTTCGTTCGGCTTCGGTGCCGACGATTATGTCACCAAGCCATTCCATCGCGAGGAACTCGTCGCCCGCATCCACGCCGTGGTGCGCCGCTCGAAGGGCCATTCGCAGTCGGTCATCCGCACCGGCAAGCTGGCGGTCAACCTTGATGCCAAGACCGTTGAGGTCGATGGCGCCCGGGTGCACCTGACCGGCAAGGAATATGCGATGCTCGAGTTGCTGAGCCTGCGGAAGGGCACCACGCTGACCAAGGAAATGTTCCTGAACCATCTCTATGGCGGGATGGACGAGCCGGAACTCAAGATCATCGACGTGTTCATTTGTAAGCTGCGCAAGAAGCTGGCGCATGCTTGCGGTGGTGAGAACTACATCGAAACCGTCTGGGGCCGCGGCTATGTGCTGCGCGATCCGGGTGAAGAGGCTGTTGCGGCCTGATCTCGGAAGCGATTTCCGTACCCGAATGCCAAAGCCATCGCGGCCCACCCCTTTCGGTGGGCCGTTTTGGTATGTAAGGGCGGCGCGATGACTGCGCACAAACCCGGCGATCCAACCACCATTAACCGCCTCTACGGCCGGGCGAAGGGCAAACCCTTGCGCACCGGGCAACAGGCGCTGGTCGATCAGCTGCTGCCCCAGATTTCGGTGCCGGCGACAGGCGCGGTTACTGCTGCGGGCTTGTTCGGTCACGATTGTCCGCTCCACTTCGAGATCGGTTTCGGCGGAGGGGAGCATATGGCAGCCCGGGCCGACATGCTGCCCGATCATGGTTTCATTGGCGCAGAACCGTTCCTGAACGGAGTGGCCCAGGCGCTTGTTCATGTCAGTGGCGACCATGGCGCGCACCCGCCGCTCGGCAATGTTCGGATTTTTCACGGCGATGCGCTCGACGTGCTGCGCCGGATTCCGGATGGGGCGCTCTCATTTCTTTATCTGCTGCATCCCGATCCTTGGCCCAAGGCCCGCCATGCCAAGCGACGGATGATGAATGACGGACCGGTGGATCTGTTTGCCGCCAAGCTCAGGCCGGGCGGCGAGTTTCGGTTCGGTACTGACCATCCGGTTTATGTCCGCCACGCACTGATGGTGATGCGGCGACACCGGCATCAGTTCGACTGGCTGATCGAGCAGCCGCGGGACTTTCAGCAGCGGCCCGGCGGTTGGCCCGAAACCCGTTACGAGCACAAGGCACGTACGGTTTATGGCCATGAGGTGTGGTACTTCCGCTACCGGCGGCGCTGAGCGCGCCCCGCCGCAGGATAACTTCGCTTCGGCGCGGCCATGAAATAGTTTGTTGGCCTAGGGTTAGGTTAAACTCTATTTATTTGATCGACAATGCCGCTTTGTGGAGTCGGTCATGGATTTCGGCAGTATCGACCTTGCCTACCTGCTCCCGTTCATCGCGGTGGGCTTCGCCGCGCAATTGGTCGACGGGGCGCTTGGCATGGCCTTCGGGGTGATTTCTAACACCCTGCTGGTCGGAGTCCTTGGTGTCCCCCCAGCCCAGGCCTCGCAGCGGGTCCACTTGGTAGAATGCTTTACCACGGCGGCCTCCGGCATCAGCCACCTGTTGCACGGCAATATTGACGGAAAGCTGTTTGTCCGGTTGCTCATCCCCGGGGTGATTGGCGGGATCGCAGGCGCTTACGTGTTGACCTCGCTCCACGCCGAAGTAGTCCGCCCCTTCGTCTTGACCTATCTTGCGGGGATTGGTCTGTACCTGCTGTGGCGGGGCCTGTTCTATCCGCCCAAACTGCGCGAGGCAAAGCTGGTGGCACCGCTCGGCCTGGTGGGTGGCTTCCTTGATGCTGCCGGCGGCGGTGGGTGGGGCCCGGTCGTCACCTCCAACCTTCTCATCCAGGGGGCTGATCCCCGCAAGGTCGTCGGCACGGTCAACTCGGTCGAGTTTTTCCTGACGCTAACCATCAGCGCGGCCTTCATCTATCACCTTGGCCTGGCCGACGTGGCGGGGGCTACGCTCGGCCTGCTGATCGGCGGCGTGGCGGCGGCTCCGCTGGGCGCTTGGGCGGCCAAGCACTTCCCGCCCAAGACCATGCTGATTCTGGTCGGAGTAGTGCTCAGCCTGACCAGTGGTTACGGGATCTACCGCGCGCTCACCTGATCTGGGTTATCCTGCCACGCCGGCTGCGGCGAGTACCGCCAGGGTCAGCACGTCTGGCGCGATGGCTGTCATCGGGATGATCTGCACCGGCTTTTCCATGCCGATCAGCATTGGCCCGATCGTGGCATTGCCGGCCAGTTCGCGCAGTAGCTTGGCCGAGATGTTGGCCGACTGCAGCCCTGGCATGACCAGAACGTTGGCTGGCGCGGTCAGGCGGCAAAACGGATAGTTCTTCATCACCGTTGGATTGAGTGCGGCATCGGGGGCAAGCTCGCCCTCATATTCGAAGCCGGGATTCTCGGCATCGAGCAGCGCCACCGCATCGCGGATGTTTTCCAGATAGCGACCTGGCGGGTTGCCAAAGGTGGAGTATGACAGAAATGCCACCCGCGGCTCGTGCCCCAGACGGCGAGCCACCGCGGCGGTTTCCTTGGCGATCACCGCCAATTCGGCGGCATTCGGCCGCTCGTTGACAGTCGTGTCGGCCAGGAAAACAGTGTAGTTCTTGCCGATCATCAGGTGGATGCCAAAAGGCAGGCGGCCCTCTTGCGGCTCAAGCACCTGGCGCACTTCGCGCATGGTCTGGGCGAATGTGCGGGTCTTGCCGGTCACCATGGCATCGCCCACGCCGAGCTTGAGCAGCAGCGAGGCGAAGACGTTGCGATCCTGGTTGACCATGCGCCGCACGTCCCGCTCCAGGAAGCCGCGTCGCTGGAGTTTGGCGTAAAGCAGCTCGACCATGGCCGGAACATGTTCGCTGACAGCCGAATTCTCGATGTGATAGCTGTCGGGATGCTCAACCCCCAGTTCGACCAGCTTGGCCCTGACCTGTTCGGTCCGGCCCACCAGCACTGGTTCACCATAGCCGAAATCGCGGTACTGGATCGCCGCGCGCAGCACGATCTCGTCTTCCGCTTCGGCAAAGATCACGCGCTTGGGACTGGCTTTGACCTGTTCGTAGACCTGCGTCAGTACCGAGGTGGTCGGATTGAGCCGTGCCTTCAGGCTGTGGCGATAGGCAGCGAAATCCTCGATCGGTTTCTGCGCCACGCCGGTATCCATCGCTGCCTTGGCGACAGCGGAGGAAACGACTTCCATCAGCCGCGGATCGAACGGGGCGGGGATGATATAATCGGTGCCGAACTGGTGCTGTTTGCCATAGGCGGCGGCCACCTCTTCGGGGACCTGTTCGCGGGCAAGCTGGGCAATGGCTTGGGCGGCGGCGATTTTCATCTCTTCGTTGATGGCCGTGGCCCGAACGTCAAGCGCACCGCGGAAGATGAAGGGGAAGCCCAGGACATTGTTGACCTGATTGGGATAGTCGCTGCGGCCCGTGGCAATGATCGCGTCCGGACGCACGGCCTTGGCATCCTCTGGCCGGATCTCGGGATCGGGATTGGCCATGGCGAAAATGATCGGCTGCGGTGCCATCTTCGCCACATATTCGGGTTTCAGCGCACCCGCGGCGGACAGGCCCAGGAAGATGTCCGCGCCGACGAGTGCTTCCTCGAGCGTGCGGTTGGCCGTGTCGATCGCATGGGCGCTCTTCCACTGGTCCATGCCGCTCTCCCGGCCGCGATAGATCACGCCGGAACGGTCGCAGACGGTCACATTCTCATGCCGCACGCCCATCGACTTGATCAGCGCGGTGCAGGCCAGCGCCGAGGCGCCCGCGCCATTGACCACGACCTTGACATCCTTGAACTCCCGCCCGGTCAGGTGGCAAGCGTTGACGAGGCCGGCGGCGGCGATAATCGCCGTGCCGTGCTGGTCATCGTGCATCACCGGGATCTTCATGCGTTCGCGCAGGGCCTGCTCGATCACGAAGCATTCCGGGGCCTTGATGTCTTCCAGGTTGATGCCGCCGAAGGTCGGTTCCATCAGTGCGACCGCCTCGATGAACGCGTCGGGGTCTTCGGTGGCAAGCTCGATGTCGATCGAATCGACGTCGGCAAAGCGTTTGAACAGCACCGCCTTGCCTTCCATCACCGGCTTCGAAGCAAGCGCGCCGAGGTTGCCAAGGCCAAGGATGGCCGTCCCGTTGGAAATCACGGCGACCAGGTTGCCCTTGGCAGTGTATTCGTAAGCATCCGCCGGGTTGGCGGCGATCGCCTCGACTGGAACGGCCACGCCCGGCGAATAGGCCAGACTGAGGTCGCGCTGGGTCGCCATCGGCTTGCTGGCGATAATCTCGATTTTCCCGGGCCGGATCGTCTTGTGGTAAAACAGCGCTTCGCGTTCCGTGAAACGGACCTTGCTGTTTTCATCCCGCGGACTGGATTCTTCGGACACCGGTATCTCCTTCGATCGGGGCAGCCCTAACGGAACTCGCCGCCACGGGATAGGGGAAAGCTGACCCGCGCAGCTTGGGCGAATCGTATTCAAGCGGCTAACCGATTGGTGATGACCGGTGCTGCAACTCCGATGATGGTCCAATACCTTTCGCTCAAGGCGGAGGCCGGGGATTGCCTGCTGTTTTATCGGATGGGCGATTTCTTCGAGCTGTTCTTCGACGATGCCAAGCTGGCCGCACAAGTGCTCGACATCGCGCTGACCAGCCGGGGTGAGCATCTGGGCATGCCGATCCCGATGTGCGGGGTGCCGGTTCACTCGGCGGAGGGGTATCTTGCCCGGCTGATCAAGGCCGGCTGCCGGGTGGCCATCGCCGAACAGGTGGAAACGCCCGAGGAGGCGAAGAAGCGCGGTGGATCGAAAGCGCTGGTCGCCCGCGACATTGTCCGCTTCGTCACTGCGGGAACGCTTACCGAGGAAGCCCTGCTTGAACCGCGGCGGGCCAATGTGCTGGCGGCGGTCTGTGATCTGCGCGGCACGTGCGGAATTGCCGCCTGCGATATCTCGACTGGTCGGATGGAGCTAACCGAATGTGCCCCCGAGCAGTTGGGGGCGGCGCTGGCCCGGCTGGGCGCGAGCGAGGTTATCGCGCCGGAGGGCTGGGACCTGGCCCCGACCGGAGCAATCGGCCGGCCCGCAGCGACCTTTTCGAGTGACAGCGGTGAAGCGCGATTGAAGTCTGTCCATGGGGTGGCCACGCTCGACGGCTTTGGCCAGTTCGGTCGGCCGTTGCTCGCAGCGGCTGGCGGATTGATCGCCTATCTCGATCACGCTGGACGTGGGCGGCTGCCGTTGTTGTTGCCACCGGTGGTTCTCACGGAAACCGCACACCTGGCGATGGATGAGGCGACCCGGACCAGTCTTGAGATCCTCGTATCAAGCCAGGGCGGCCGCAAGGGTAGCCTGGTCGAGGCGGTCGATCGCTGCGTCACCGGAGCCGGCGCGCGCCAGCTGGCCGAGGATCTGGCCGCGCCGCTGACTGACCGGCACGCAATCGCGGCGCGGCTCGATCTGGTGCAGTGGCTGCACGAGGATGCGCTACTGCGCGGCGATCTGCGCGCAGTATTGCGCGCTGCGCCCGACATCGGCCGAGCGCTTGGGCGGCTGGTGGCCGGCCGGGGCAGCCCACGCGATCTGGGCCAGCTCCGCGATGGCCTGTCCGAGGCACGGCGCATTCACGATCACCTGCAGCACCGGCAAGACCGTCCGGCCCTGCTCGATGCCCTGCTGCCGGCCTTGGCCGGGCACGGTGCGCTGGTCGATCAACTCACTCGCGCGCTGGTTTCTACGCCGCCGACCGAGCGCGGGCAGGGCGGCTATATTGCCGAGAGCTATGACCACGCGCTGGATGAAATGCGGCGCGTATCAGGCGATGCCCGCCGAGCCATTGCTGCGCTAGAGGCAAAGTACCGCGAGCAGACCGGCATTGCTGCGCTCAAGGTCCGCCATAATGGCGTACTTGGCTATTTCATTGAGGTCCCAGCGGGACGGGCTGACCCGCTGATGGCGCCAGGTAGCGGCTTTACCCATCGGCAGACGATGGCCGGAGCGGTGCGGTTCAATGCTCTGGCGCTGCATGAGGAAGCCAGCCGGATTGCTGAAGCGGGCGGCCATGCGCTCGCTGCTGAGGAAGCCCATTTCGAGGAGCTGGTCGGCCTCGCTATGACATCACGCCATGCCATAGCCGGAACGGCTGCGGCGCTGGCCCGGATCGATGTCTGCGCCGGCCTGGCCGAACGGGCGGCTGAAGGCGGATGGTCCCGGCCGGACGTGGTCGAGCAGCCCTGCCTCGAAGTAACTGCCGGCCGCCACCCGGTTGTTGAGGCTGCGTTGGCTGCCAAGGGCGAGCGCTTCGTCGCCAATGACTGCGCCTTGTCCGAACAGGACCGACTGTGGCTGGTTGGTGGCCCCAACATGGGCGGTAAATCGACCTTCCTGCGTCAGAACGCGCTGATCGTCCTACTCGCCCAGGCCGGGTCCTATGTGCCGGCCCTGCAGGCCAGGATCGGCCTGGTTGATCGCCTGTTCAGCCGGGTCGGAGCCTCGGACAACCTGGCCCGCGGCCGCTCGACCTTCATGGTGGAAATGGTAGAGACTGCCGCGATCCTGGCGCAGGCCACGCCCCGCAGCTTTGTCATCCTGGACGAGGTCGGGCGCGGCACCTCGACTTACGATGGGCTGGCGTTGGCCTGGGCCGTCGCCGAAGCCGTACATGGCGTCAATCGATGCCGCTGCCTGTTCGCTACGCACTACCATGAGCTCGCGCGGCTGGCCGATGCCTGCGAGGCCCTGTCGCTCCACCATGTCCGGGCCCGCGAGTGGAAGGGCGATCTGGTCCTCCTGCATGAACTCGCGGAAGGCCCGGCAGACCGGTCCTATGGTCTCGCGGTCGCCAAGCTGGCCGGGGTGCCGGCACCAGTTGTGGCGCGCGCCCAAGCCGTGCTGCAGCGGCTTGAGAAAGGCCGGGCCGAGACGGGTGGGCTGGCGGCGGGCCTCGGTGATCTGCCACTGTTTGCTGCCGCTGCCGAAGCGCGGGCCGATCTGGTCGATACCCTGCGCGAACGGTTGCTTGGGCTTGATGTCGATGCGCTGAGCCCGCGTGAGGCGCTCGATCTGCTGTACGAGCTCAAGCGGGAGGCCGGGGCAAACGACTGAAATTGTTCGTTAACGTTCGTTGCCTAAGCTGTGCGCCATGCAGCAACTGCTTTTCCGTGACTGGCGCTTTGCCCTGTTGTGGGCGATCGGCTTGACAGCCAGCGTCGCCGCCTTCTTTTCGGAAGGTGGCGGACATGAACAGTTGTCTCAGCAGACCGAGCAAATTCGCGCGGAGCGTGCAGGTCAGGCCGACGCAGCCTCAACGGGGCTGGCCGCCAACGGTGCGGCGGCGATGAGTGCTCCGGCGGATCAGGAAGAAGCGGAGCCGCAGTTCGGTGAGCCAATGCTTGATGCTAGACCGCTCGACCCGGCGGTAGAGCCCGTCCCGGATGAGGAGTTTGCTAAGGCCGGCGAACCAGATCAGCCAGTGCAGCCCTGGTCCGAGCAATGATTGCACCTTGCTGCCAACGCTCCACAGCGCGCTGAGCAGCCGCTGTTCCCAGCACGGCACGACGCTCTGGATCATCGGCCAGCTCGGCAATGGCCTTAGCCAGAGCGCCGGCATCGCCCGGTGGAACGGCTACCCCGCAGCCCTCGACCTCGGCATAAAGTCCTGTACCTGGCTCGGTCGTCGCCACCACCGGGCGCCCGGAGGCGAGCATGTTGGTCAGCTTGGAAGGTAGCACCAGATCGGCCGCTCCAGCAATTTGCGGCAAAAGGTGCAGATCGGCCAGGGCCAGCACCGCGCCCATCTCGGCCGCTGGCTGGAGATCGTGCAGCTGGACATTGTTCAGCCCGGCAGCCTGCTGCTCCAGTGCGGCTCGGTTGGGGCCTTCCCCGCAGATTACCAAGGCGATGTCGTCCCGGTCCGCTAACAGACGCGCCGCCTCGATCAGGATCTCGATCCCCTGTTTGCGCGCGATGTTGCCGGAATAGAGCGCGACAGTTCGCGTGCCGAGTTCCCAGGCGGCACGGCGCTGCTGCGCGCCTGACGGGTCCGCTATGAACCGCGCATCGGCCCAGTTGCGCAGTTCGAACCGGCGCGCCTGAGGCACTCCCTTTTCGCCCAATTTGGCAATCATCTGCGGACTGATGGTGGAAACCATGTCGCCCCGTCTGAGTACCCAGCTTTCCAGCCAGCGCCCGAGCCGGGCCGGCCAGCGTTCGGGGTTCATCAGTCCAGTGGCGAGCGCGGCCTCCACCTCGAAGTCCTGGACGTGGATCCACAGCCTTGCTCCGGTCAGCCGTGCGGCGAGCCAGGCCGGAAACACCCCGAGCAGCGCCGGGGCCACGGTGAAGACAACTTGCGGGCGATCACGCAGCGCCGCTGCCAGCGCCGGGACGAGGGCGGACAAGGCAAAGCTGGCCAGATGGACAATTCGCTTCAATCCGCTTGGTTCGGCGGGGATGTAGTGCGGGCAGCGCACAATCCGCACCCCGTTTTCGGCGTTGCGGCGCCAGCCCCCGCCCGAGTGCATTGGGTCCGGTTGCCATTGGGGATAGTATGGTTTGCCAACGACAGCCGTTACTCTGTGCCCGTTGGCCACCAACGCCTCGCAAAGCCCGGTCGAGTAAGGGCCGATGCCAACCGGTTCGGGAGCGTAATTGAGTCCGACGAAGAGCAGTGCTGGTGCGGCCATCACCCGGTGAGCGGCTGGGCGGTCAGTTGCGCTTGGGCACGGAGAAGGTGCCCGAAACGCGCCCGGTGCCGCCACCTGGGCCGGCGCCGCGGCCATCGACACTCGAAACGCCGCTGGCCAGATCAATCACCAGGCGCCCGCCATTGAGCGTATCGCTACCCCGGCGCAGCGCGACATTGCCGGCCAGCGTGATCACGCGGCGATTGAAATCATAGATCGCCACATCGCCGCGCGCGCTTTCGTTGCCGCGGGTGACCGAAACGCCGCCGGTGGCATCGATCCGCTGGATCTGCAGGCTGCCGTTATCGGTGAAGGCCACGGTCGTGCGATCTGCCGAAAGGCTCAGCCCGCCCTGGCTGATCCGGACATTGCCAGCCAGCACCACCCGGTCCTGCCGGTCCTGCAATTCCATCCGGTCGGCGGCATAGCTGACCGGGGCATCGGTGTTATGGCCGCCCAGCACCTGGGCATCCGACTGACCGATAGCAATCAATCCGACTGCACCGATCGCAAACCCGCCAAGCAGCGATCGCAACGCGATATGGGCAAGCGGTGCTTCGGCCATCACGGCATCCTTATCTGGCCCGGGCGCATGATCAGCCGGGCATTGCCTTCCAGCGCGACAGTGCGCGCATCCAGATCCACAACTAACCGCTCGGCCGAGAAAGTGCCAGCCGGTATCGCCCCGCTGACTCCGCCTGCGCCGACTGCACGCTGCGCTCCGAGATCGATTGCTACCCCGGCCAGCTGCATGCGATACCCATCAGCGGCGGTAAAGGTCACCGGCCCGGTGACCTGCACCTGTTCGCGGTCATAATCGTAACTGCCACCCTTGGCCGAGAGCTCCGCTGGGCCCTCTGCCATCAGGATGCGGGCGACGATGCCCTCCATCCGCACCACCGGATCGGCAGCGGAAATTTGCACGGCGTTGGCGGCCGTGACCGTGAAGGGGCGCCGCTGATTGTCCTCGCCCCGGTACATGGCATTGGCGACACGCAGCCGCTCTTCGGTCACCGCCACCTTGGTCCGGTCAAGCAGGAAACTGATCTCGCCGCGCGGGAACAGCGGGCCGATCACCATAGCGGCCACCACCACGCCCACCGCACCGGGCAGCCAACGCGCCAGGTTGCGCACCAGGCGATCGTGCGATCCTCCCGGCGCGGCCCAGTGGCGGCGCTTGTCACGAATTTCGTCGGCGGCTTCGGTCATGGGTTGGGGCGCAATCCGTCAGCTCATGCTTCGTGGCTGAAGATGTCCTTGTCAGCCCAACCCATCAGGTCGAGCCGGGCACGGTGTGGCAGATAATCGAAGGCAGCCTGCGCGGCTTCGGCGCGACCTTCCCGCTCCAGCCGCTCGACCAGGATCGCGTGCATGGCATGGAGAAAGCGGACGTCGGATGCTGCATAGTCCAGCTGAGCCTCGCTCAGCATCGGGCCACCCCAGTCGCTCGAC
>JBIIDJ010000068.1:0-13605 GCA_044238415.1 Novosphingobium sp. | reverse complement strand
TCGCCGCGACGGGGAAGTTGATATTGCTATAGGCAAACCAGCCACTGCCCGGGCCGTGTGCGCTGTCCCACATCGCCGGATTGGCCAGCCGCTCGCGCAGCGTCATGCCAAGCGGGATGATGTACAGTTCGCCGCCGTCGCGCAGGCTGGCCTGGTGGCTCAGCACCAGCCGGAGCGTTATGGGACGATCCGGGAAGGCCGGATTGCGCAGCCGCCAGCCGAGATAGTCAGACACATCGCGATCAAGGCTCAACCGACCCTGATCGACCAGCCGCAATACGGTAAGCGCCACAACCAGCTTGGAAATCGAGGCAATCCGGACCGGATCGTCGGCAGTTACCAGCCGGCCAGTAACCCGGTCTGCCTGGCCTTCGGCCACTACGGGGCGGATCGTCTGCCGGTCAAACTGGACAGCGACGGTGGCCGGCTGAGCCATGGCGGGCAGCGGCAGCAGGGCGATCAGGGCAGTCAGAGCGTGGCGCATGACTGTCAGACTATCGCCGCTGCTCTGCTTGTCGAGTGTCAGTCGAGGTTCGGCCGCAGCCAGCGCTCCGCCGTGGCGATATCCGCGCCGCGCCGGGCCGCATAGTCTTCCACCTGATCGCGCCCGATCCGGGCCACACCGAAGTATTCGGCCTGCGGGTGGCCGAAATAGAAGCCAGAGACCGCGGCGGTCGGCAGCATGGCATAGCTCTCGGTCAGGGTAATACCGGTCTTGGCAGACGCATCGAGCAGCTCGAACAGGATTGGCTTGAGGCTGTGGTCCGGACAGGCCGGATAGCCAGGAGCGGGGCGGATGCCGCGGTATTCCTCGCGGATCAACGCCGCGTTGGTCAGCTGTTCGCCGGGCGCATAGCCCCACAGCGTGGTGCGCACGTGGCTGTGCAGCCGCTCGGCAAAGGCTTCGGCAAAGCGGTCGGCCAGGGCTTTCAGCAGGATGTCCGAATAGTCATCGTGCGCGGCGCGAAAGCGTTCGAGGTGCGGTTCAATCCCGTGGATGCCGACGGCAAAACCGCCGATCCAGTCGCCATCGGGGTCGATGAAATCGGCCAGGCAGTAGTTCGCCCGGTCGCGGCTCTTGCGGATCTGCTGGCGGAGGAACGGCAGGCGGACGTGGCGCTCTTCCTCGGTCAGGTACAGCTCGACATCGTCACCATCGCGCGCGCAGGGCCAGAAGCCGCAGACACCCTTGGCGGTCAGCCACTTCTCGCCAACGATCTTCTCGAGCATGGCAATGGCATCGTTGTAAAGCGCAGTGGCGCTTTCGCCGACGACTTCGTCATCAAGGATGGCCGGGAAGTTGCCGGCCAGTTCCCAGGCGCGGAAGAACGGCGTCCAGTCAAAACAGCCGACCAGGTCCGCCAGGTCCCAGTCCTCGAACACGTGCAGACCCGGCTGCTCAGGCGGCATCGGCTTGTCCGAGAAGTCGGCCTTGAAGCTGTTGGCCCTTGCGTCCTCCAGACTTAGCAGCACGGTCGCTTCCTTGCCGGCGCGGACATCGCGCATATGCTGGTATTCGTCGGCCGTGGACTGGACAAAAGGATCGCGCTGGGTTTCGGACAGCAGCTGGCTGGCAACGCCGACCGCGCGGCTGGCATCGAGCACGTGGATCACCGGGCCGGTATAAGCCGGATCGATCTTCAGCGCGGTGTGGAGTTTGCTGGTGGTCGCCCCGCCGATCAGCAGCGGGATGGTCAGGCCGGCCCGCTCCATTTCCTCAGCCACGGTAACCATCTCATCCAGGCTGGGGGTGATGAGACCGGATAGGCCGATCATGTCGGCCTTTTCGGTGATCGCGGTTTCGATGATCTTCGACCACGGCACCATGACGCCAAGGTCGATCACTTCATAGCCATTGCACTGCAGCACCACGCCGACGATGTTCTTGCCGATGTCATGGACGTCGCCCTTAACGGTCGCCATCACGATCCGGCCCTTGGACTGGGATTCGGTGCCAAGCAGGGCCTTTTCGGCCTCGATGAACGGGATCAGGTGGGCCACGGCCTTCTTCATCACGCGGGCGCTTTTGACCACCTGCGGCAGGAACATCTTGCCCGATCCGAACAGGTCACCAACCGTGTTCATCCCGTCCATCAGCGGGCCTTCAATCACCTGGATCGGGCGGCCACCATCGGCAAAGATCGCGGCGCGGGCTTCCTCGGTATCCTCGACGATGTGCGCGTCGATGCCCTTGACCAGGGCGTGCTCGATCCGCCGGGTCACGTCCCAGCCGCGCCATTCCTCGGCTTCCTTCTCGGCCTTGGTGTCAGTGCCCTTGAAGGTTTCGGCCAGCGTGATCAGGCGTTCGGTTGCGCCGGGATCACGGTTGAGGATCACGTCCTCGCAGGCCTCGCGCAGCGCCGGATCGATCGTATCGTAAACGTCAAGCTGGCCAGCGTTGACGATCGCCATGTCGAGCCCCGCGGGGATCGCGTGGTACAGGAAAATCGAGTGCATCGCCCGGCGCACCGGCTCGTTGCCGCGGAATGAGAACGAGAGGTTCGAGAGGCCGCCGCTGAAATGGACATGCGGGCAGCGCTGCCGGATTTCGCGCACGGCCTCGATGAAGTCGACGCCGTAATTGTTGTGCTCCTCGATTCCCGTCGCCACGGCGAAGATATTGGGATCGAAGATGATGTCCTCGGGCGGGAAGCCGATCCCGGTAAGGAGCTTGTAGGCGCGCTCGCAGATCTCGACCTTGCGGTCCTTGGTGTCGGCCTGACCCTGCTCGTCAAAGGCCATCACGACCACGGCCGCGCCGTAGTCCATGCACTTGCGGGCCTGCTCCAGGAACGGCTCCTCGCCCTCCTTCATCGAGATCGAATTGACGATCGGCTTGCCCGAAACGCACTTCAGCCCAGCCTCGATCACTTCCCACTTCGAACTGTCGATCATCACCGGCACGCGCGCGATGTCTGGCTCGGCAGCGATCAGCTTGAGGAAGGTGGTCATGGCGTGGACCGCGTCGAGCAGTCCCTCGTCCATGTTGACGTCGATCACCTGAGCGCCGTTTTCGACCTGCTGGCGCGCGACCTCAACCGCCTTGGCATAGTCGTCCGCCAGGATCAGCTTCTTGAACGCGGCTGAGCCGGTGACATTGGTGCGCTCGCCGACATTGACGAAGCGGGCGGAGGAAGAGGCGTTCATTGGATCAGGCTGCCATTACGAAAGGTTCAAGGCCGGCAAGGCGGGTGGCTGCATCGAGCTGCGGAATGGCACGGGGGGTCAGGTCCTTGGCCGCCCGGGCAATCGCGGCAATGTGCGCCGGGGTGGAGCCACAGCAACCGCCCAGCACGTTGACCTGGCCGGCCGCAGCCCATTCCTTGACCAGTGCAGCGGTTTCTTCCGGCAGTTCGTCATACTGGCCCAGCTCGTTGGGCAGGCCGGCATTGGGATAGACCATGATTGCCGCGTCCGCGATGGCGCTCAACGCGCGAACGTGCGGCCGCAGCTGGGTCGCGCCGAACGAGCAGTTCAGCCCGATCGTCAGCGGACGGGCATGGCGCACGGCATACCAAAAGGCCTCAACCGTATGGCCGGAGAGGTTGCGGCCCGAAAGGTCGGTCAGCGTCATCGACAGCATGATCGGCACGTCGCGGCCAAGCTCGCGCTCAACCTGGCGCACGGCCATGATCCCGGCCTTGGCGTTAAGCGTATCGAACACGGTTTCGATCAGGATAAAGTCGGCCCCACCCTCGACCAGCGCGGCGACTTGCTGGCGGTAGACGTCAACCAGCTCGTCCCAATCGATCTCGCGGAAGCCCGGGTCGTTAACGTCAGGCGAAAGCGAGAGGGTCTTGTTGGTCGGCCCGATGGCACCGGCAACAAATCGTGGGCGGCCATCCTGCGCAAACTCGTCCGCCACCCGGCGGGCGAGCCGGGCACTTTCGACATTGATCTCGCGCACCAGGTGCTCGGCAGCGTAATCGGCCTGGCTGATCCGGTTGGCGGAAAAGGTGTTGGTCTCGGCAATGTCGGCCCCGGCCTGGAAATAGGCGCGGTGGATCGCCTCGGGCACATCGGGGCGGGTGATCGCCAGGATATCGTTGTTGCCCTTCTGGTCCTTCGCAAGGCCAAGTGAGCCGGCATAGTCGGCCTCGGTCAGCCCCCGCTGCTGGATCTCGGTGCCAAAGGCTCCGTCGATGATCAGGATACGTTCGGCCGCCTGGGCCAGGAACTGCTCACGCGGGGTCATGCCTCGGTCTCCGGACGCAGGCCGAGCAAGTGGCAGATCGCGTAGGACAGCTCGGCGCGGTTAAGGGTGTAGAAGTGGAAATTGCGCACACCGCCCGCATAGAGCCGGCGGCAGAATTCGGCAGCGATCGTAGCGGCGACCAGCTGGCGCGCAGCCGGCTTTTCATCGAGCCCCTCGAACAGGTTCCCCAGCCATTCCGGCACGGCGGTGCCGGTCATCGCGCTCATCCGCTGGATCGCGGCAAAGTTGGTGACCGGCATGATCCCGGGCACGATCTCGGCATCGATCCCGGCCGCCAGACAGGCATCCTGGAACCGGAAAAAGGTGTCCGGTTCGAAGAAGAACTGGGTGATCGCGCGGCTCGCCCCGGCATCGAGCTTGCGCTTGAGGTTGTCGAGATCGGCCGCCGGACTGGCTGCATCGGGATGCGTTTCGGGATAGGCGCTGACCGACAGTTCGAACGGATGGATCTCCCGCAGGCCCGCAACCAGCTCCACCGCATTGGCATAGCCCTGCGGATGGGGCGTGAACTTGGCCGCCCCGCCCGGCGGATCGCCGCGCAGTGCCACGATATGCCGCACCCCCGCCTGCCAATAGGCATCGGCCACTTCGGCAATTTCATCACGGGTTGCATCGACGCAGGTCAGGTGCGCGGCTGCCGGGATGCCGGTCTCGCGCACGATCCGGGAAACAGTGTTGTGCGTGCGTTCCCGCGTGGTCCCGCCTGCGCCATAAGTGACCGAGACGAACCGCGGCACCAGCGGAGCCAGCGTCAGGACCGAATCCCACAGCGTTTCTTCCATCTTCTCGGTCTTGGGCGGGAAGAATTCGAACGAGACGCCGATATCGCCCGGCAGGCCGGCAAATAGCGGCGAAGCGTGGGCACGGCGGGATTCACTGGTCTGATTCATTGGGCGGAAGCCTTGGTTTTGGCCGCTTGGGTGGCGGGCAGGCGCCGCGCGGTCCAGATCTTGACGGTCAGTGGTGCGCCAGGAAGCGCAACCGGGGCAGCCGGGGCAAACCCGGCATCGCTGAGCAGGCCGAGCATCTGCTCGTCCGTGAAACCCAGACGGGCGTGGGCATGGGCGGTGCGCAGTTCCTCGCGGTCGTGCGCGGCAAAGTCGACGATCGCCAGCACCGCTTCAGGGCAAGCAACCCGCGCCGCTTCGGCCAAGACCACTTCCGGGGCCTGAGCATAGTGCAGCACCTGATGGAACAGCACCGTGTCAAAGCTCTGCGCCGCGAACGGGAGCCGGGCAAAATCACCCTGGACCAGATCGAAGCTCTCCGCCGGCAGATGCTGCAGACGGGTGCGGGCAATCCGCAGCATTTCCGGGCTGCTATCGAGCCCGGTAACGTGGTCGGCGCGGCCGGCAAACAGTTCTGCCATGCGTCCGGTGCCGGTACCGACATCGAGCAGGCGCCCCAGCGAATGCTGCCCGAGCGCTGCAGCGAGCGCCGCCTCGACCGGCTCATCCGGGCAATGCAGGCTGCGCAGCGTATCCCATTCCGCCGCATGCCGGGCAAAGTAGGTGGCAGCGCTGCTCTCCCGCGCGGCACGGATGGCCGCAAGATGGCGGCGGTCTTCCTCACACCGCGCGGCGAAGGCGGCATCGTCCTCTTCGGCCACGGCCAGCAATCGGGCGGCAGCAGCGCCAAGCGGCGGGGCACGGTCCACTCCGATCGCACTGCGCAGGAACACCCACGAGCCTTCCTTGCGCCGCTCAGCCAGCCCCGCATCGCACAGGATCCGGACATGGCGCGAGACCCGCGGCTGGCTTTGGCCGAGGACCTGGGCCAGTTCCCCCACGGCAAGCTCCATCGCGCTCAGCAGTCGCATGATCCGCAGCCGCGTCGGGTCCGCAAGCGCGCGCAAGGTGGGGTCGATCCGCATTTGCAGATCATATAAAGAAATCTTTATATCCGATCAACCTCGCAATGCGGGTGTTAAACTTGCCCTATCGCCGATTGGCAGGGGCAATGAGCTGCGGTAGGATTATCCGGATCCGCCATTTTCCGTCCTGGCCAGTAGAAGAGAGTATCGCATGAAGAAGATCGCCTTTGCCACCCTTGTTTCCGCCAGCATCGCGCTGTCAGCCTGCGGCAGCTCAGACAGCGCCGATGAAGCAGCCTCGCCAGACAACGTCGAAATGCCGGCGGAAGAAGCGGTTGGCGGGGTCGATGCTGCCGCTACGCCTGCGGTCGATCCGGCAGCCACCGCCACAACGGCGCCCGATGCCGCCGCCTCGGCCCCGGCTGAGGGTGCTGCGCCCGCGACTGCCACTACCGAAGCCGCCCCTGCGGCCAAGTAAGTTTGGCGCGCGCCTATCTGACTACGGCTCTTGCCGCGCTGGCCCTCGCCAGCTGCGGCAAGGCCGATAACGAGCCGGGACCCGGCGGCGTCAGCGTGGGTGAAGCCAGGGCGCTGGAAGAAGCTGCTGAGGTTCTCGACGCCCAGCGTCCGCCGCCGGCCGCTGCGCCAGCAGCACCAGCATCGGTGCCAGCACCGAACACCCAGCCGACCGGCTGATCAGTCCAGCGAGACCTTGCCGCGCCCGGCCTTGATCGCGCCGCGGCGTTTCTTGCCCGCCAGCCGCTCTGTCTTCCCCACGCGGTTGAGCCGGCTCTTGGCCCGTTTCTCAGGCAGATTGAACGCTTCCTCGATCAGCTCAGCCAGCCGATCGCGCGCGTCCTGGCGGTTGGCTTCCTGAGTGCGAAAGCGCTGGGCTGTCAGCAACAGCTCACCCCTGGCGGTCATGCGACTGCCGGCCAGCTGCCGGAACCGGGCAAAGACCTCTACCGGCAGGCGCAGGGCATAGACGTCAAGCCGCAACTGCACCGCGCTCGCCACCTTGTTGACGTTCTGCCCACCCGGCCCGGACGCAGCAATGAAACTTTCACTGACCAGCGTCAGCGCACGGGCCACCGTGTCATGCGCCGAGATCGTCATCGCCGAATCCGAGCGCGCGGAAATCTTCGGGGAGTGGAGCTACGGCAGTGACCGGCGGCTTGCCCTCGCGCGGCACTGTCAAGGCCCGGGCGTGCAGCATCGTCCGCATCCCCTCCCGCGCCGTGCCATAGACCGGATCGCCCAGCAGCGCATGGCCCAGACCATGTTCGGCATGGACTCGAATCTGGTGGGTTCGGCCCGTCTCCGGACGGAACTCGACCAGGGTCAGCCCATCCCGCTCGGCCAATTTGCGCCAGTGGGTCACGGCTGGCTTGCCCTTCTTCGCAGCGATCATCCGCCAGCCTTTTTCGGCGCTGGAAATCTTCGCGAGCGACAGTTCGATGGTACCACCCTCACCCGTGACCGGTCCGGCCACGACGCCCAGATAGACCTTTTCGACACTGCGGGCCTCGAACGCCGCGTTGAAGCGCTTCAATGCCTTGGGATTGCGCGCCAGCAGCAGGCAGCCCGACGTATCGGTATCGAGCCGGTGGACCGGCACGGGCGAACGCTCAAAGCCCAGCCGCAACTCGCTGGCGCGATCCTCCAGGCTGCGTCCGCCGGCGCGTGGCCGCTCGATCGGTAAGCCTGCCGGCTTGTCGATCACCAGGGCTTCGCCGTCCTCGAACAGGATCGAAATCGGGGTCATGTCAGGGCCTTTGCTATGCGGCGGAGGGCTTCGCTCAGCCGCGCCTCGTCGGTGGCGAAGCTAATGCGGAAACCAAAGTCTCCGCCGAAAGCTGAGGCCGCCACGACGGCGACGCCATGCTCCAGCAAGTGCAGGCAAAGCGCCTCATCGTCAGCAAACCGGGCCTGCAACGGGGCCGCATCGACCATGCAGTAGAACGCACCTTCCGGCACCGGCGTGGACAGCCCCGGCACCGCATTGATCGCCGCAACGCAGAGATCGCGGCGCATCCGGAACCGCTCCCGCCAGTCCGCCAGAAAATCCTGCGGGCCTTCCAGCGCGGCAACGGCCGCCGCCTGGCTCAGCGAGGCAGGATTGCCAGAGGAATGCGATTGCAGCCGGGTCATGGCATCGATCAGCCAGGCCGGCCCAGTCGCAAGGCCGATCCGAAGGCCGGTCATGGCATGGCTCTTGGAAACGCCTGACACGGTTAGCACCCGCTCGGCCAGGTCCGGGCAAACCACCGCCAGCGTGGCATGATCGCCGTCACCATAGCGGAGCGGGGCATAGATATCGTCGCTCAGCACCAGCACCCGCGGATGATGGCGCAGCACGTCTCCCAGCGCCGCCAGGTCTGCCGCCGAATAGACCGCGCCGGTGGGATTGCCGGGACTGTTTAGCAGCAGCCAGCGTGTGGCCGGGGTAATCGCCGCGTCGAGTTGATCAGCCGTAATGCGGAAGCCGCCGCTGGCCGTGGTGGGCAGCGGCACAACCTCGGCCCCGGCCAAGCGGACGATCTCCGGATAGCTGACCCACCACGGCGCGGGGATCAGCACCTCGTCGCCAGGATCCAGCGTCGCCAGCAGCGCATGAAAGATCGCCTGCTTGCCGCCGGCGCTGACGATCACGCGCTCCGGCGGGGTTTCCAGCCCTAGGTCGCGGCCGAAATGGAGCGCCGCGGCGGCGCGCAGCCGGGCCGTGCCGGCCACGGGGGTGTACTTGGTGTCGCCCGCTTCGAGCGCAGCCCGCACCGCATCGGCGACGTGCGCGGGCATGGCGAAGTCCGGTTCACCGACCGAGAGCGAGATAATGTCGCGGCCCTCGGCCCGCAGCGCCGCTGCCCGGTCGGTTATCGCGGTGGTGCGCGATGCGGTAATGCGCGCCAGCGCGGCAGAGATCACGCCAGCAGCCGCGCCGGGACCAGCCCGCGCACCGCATTGCCGATCAGGAACCCGCCCGCCAGATCCTCCAGCCGCAATTCCGCTTCGATCGCGCGGCCGCTGTCCAGCAGCGAACGGCGCAGCGCGCCGGGCAACAGGCCCAGCTCGGCGGGCGGGGTCAGCAGGCGCCCGTCACGCTCCACGAACAGGTTGGTGATGCAGCCTTCGGTCAACAGACCATCATCGCGCACGAACAGGGCATCGACCGCCCCGGCCGCCTGTGCCGCGGCAAGGCCTGCCTCGTAAAACTGGCGGTCGGTGGTCTTATGACGCAGTCGCCAGTCGCCACTGTCGACCGGCAAGCGCATGACTGCGCAAGCCGCAGATGGGGCCCACGGCGCCGGCAAGGGCGCGATCTCCAGCGAATAGGCCCCGCTGCGCGCGGCCAGCAGGCGCACCTTGGAAGGCGCATCGGCCTCAAAGCACAAGGCCTGAATTGCATTGCGAACGGCATGCCGGTCGAAGGCAAAGCCAAGCTCGGCCGCGCTGGCCTTGATCCGCTCCAGGTGCAGCTCAAGCAGCGGAATGCCGCCCTCGGGCGTAAAGGCCATCGTCTCGATCAGATCGAACTGCGCTGCCGCATCAGGACCTGTCGAACTGCGCACGAAACCTCCTTTGACCAAGCACTCGCGCCATTCGGCCAGCGCCTCGGAATCCGCGACGATCGCCGATCCCACCCCCAGCACGGCCCGCCCCTGCCCGTGTTCGGTCGGGGTCAGCCGTAGGGTGCGGATTGCCACATTGAAGGCCGCATCGGAAGTACCATCGGCCTTGGGCGCGTCGATCCGGCCGATTGCCCCGCAGTACGGCCCGCGCGCCGCCGGTTCGACCGCCTGGATCAGCTCCATCGCGCGGATCTTGGGCGCACCGGTAATCGACCCGCAGGGGAACAGGGCCCGGACCATGTCCACTGCACCCTTGCCCGGCTGCAGCCGCGCGCGGATCGTGGTCACCATCTGGTGAACGGTGGGATAGCTTTCTACCGCGAAGGGCCGCTCGACCCGCACAGTCCCGGCCTCGGCGACGCGGCTGAGATCATTGCGCAGCAGGTCGACGATCATCAGGTTCTCGGCCCGGTCTTTGATCGATCCGGCCAGTTCCTCGCGCAGCGCGGTATCTTCACCCGCTGAACGGCCGCGCGGCCGTGTACCCTTCATCGGCTTGACCATGGCCGCGCCATCTTTCTCGGCAAAGAACAGTTCGGGCGAGAAGCTGAGGTGCCAGTGCGACCCGTCATAGAGCAGGCCGCCATAGCCAGCCCCTGCCGCAGGCCGGAGCGCGGCATAGATCGCGCGCGGATCGCCCCGCCATGATCCGCTGAGCGGGAAAGTCAGGTTGGCCTGGTAGATATCGCCGGCAGCAATGGCTTCCTGCAGCGCGGCAAAGGCCTCAGCATAGGCGCCTGCCGAAAGCACCGGATCAAGCGGCCCGATCCGCGCCGCCGCGTCTCCACCCTGCCCGGTCAGCCAAGCCGGCACCTGCCCCGCTGCAAGCTCGGTATAAGTCGTAAAGGCCCCGAACCACAGCAGCGGACCCAGCGCGCCGGTGCGGACTGCAGCCAACGATTCGAGGCGGGGCTCCAGCGCCAGCCCTGCTTCATAGGCGAGATAGCCTGCCAAGTGATGACCCGCGCTGCGCAAGGCCTCAATCCGCTCCAGCGCCGGCTGCACTTCGGCAATACGGCGCGCGACCACGATCTCGACCGGATCGGCATAGAGCCGCGCCGGGCTGGCCCCGGCGGGCCGGGCATCGTCAAGCAGGATGAACGGCACGGTCATTGCCGCCGGCTTCTAGCCGGGTCTGCGCAGGCTTGCAAAAAGCCACTCGCGGTTGGGCCGTCGCGGCTCTATCTCTCTAGCGAGTCGCAATTTTTCGGAGCATGTCATGAGCGCTATCTTCCTGGGCAAGGCCGCCAATGGTGAGGCGCAGACGCTGCTATTGAGCCGGGCCAACCGTCATGGCCTGATCGCCGGGGCGACCGGCACCGGCAAGACCGTGACGCTCCAGACCATCGCCGAACAGTTCTCCGCCGCCGGGGTGCCGGTGTTCATGGCCGACGTGAAGGGGGACCTGGCAGGCATCTCGATGGCCGGCAGCGCCGATTTCAAGCACGCCGACAAGCTGGAGGCGCGCGCCGCCGAGATCGGCATCAGCGACTATGCCTATCGCGACAATCCAGCGGTCTACTGGGACCTCTACGGCGAACAGGGCCACCCGATCCGCACCACCATTTCGGAGATGGGACCGCTGCTGCTCTCACGTCTGCTTGGTCTCAACGAGACTCAGGAAGGCGTGCTGACCGTGGCCTTCCGCTGGGCCGACGACCAAGGGCTGCTGCTGCTCGATTTCGATGACCTGCAGCACACGCTGATGGCCTGCGCCGAACGGGCGAGCGAACTGGCAACCACCTATGGCAACATTTCCAAGGCATCGGTCGGCACGATCCAGCGCCAGCTGCTCGCCTTCGAAAGCCAGGGCGCGGACAAGTTCTTTGGCGAACCCGCTTTTGAGATCAACGATTTCATGCGCTGCGACGAGCAGGGCCGCGGCGTGATCAACGTGCTCGCCGCCGACAAGCTGATGCAAAGCCCCAAGCTTTACGCGACCTTCCTGCTGTGGCTGCTGTCCGAACTGTTCGAGGCGCTGCCCGAAGTGGGTGACCCGGAAAAGCCCGGTCTGGTGTTCTTTTTCGACGAGGCGCACCTGCTGTTCGAAGATGCCCCCCAGGCCCTGTTCGAAAAGGTTGAGCAGGTGGTGCGGTTGATCCGTTCCAAGGGCGTAGGCGTCTATTTCATCACCCAGAACCCGATCGATATCCCGGAAAAGATCGCAGGGCAGCTCGGCAACCGGGTCCAGCACGCGCTGCGCGCCTTCACCCCGCGCGACCAGAAGGCGATCAAGGCTGCCGCCGAAACCTTCCGGATCAATCCGGAGCTCGACGTTGAAACCGCGATCACCGAACTGAAGGTGGGTGAAGCGCTGGTCTCCACGCTGGATGAGGACGGCGCGCCCTCGGTGGTCCAGCGCACGCTGATCGCCCCGCCGCGCTCGCGCCTTGGGCCGGTCACGCCGAAGGAGCGCGCGATCATCCAGTCGATCAGCCCGTTCGACGGCAAGTATGACACTGCGGTTGACCGCGAGAGCGCTGAGGAAGTCCTGCTGCAGAAGGCCGCCGATGCCGCGCAGGCTGCGCAGGTGGTCGAGGAACAAGGCGAAGCAGCCCAGCGCGCCCAGCCGCGAAAAACTGCCTCGATGTGGGAAAAGGCCGGCAAGGCCGCCTTCGGCGCTGCCGCCTCCTCTGCCGGAACGATGATCGCGCGGCAAATGACCGGGCGGAAGTCGGGCGGATCGCCGGTAGCTTCGGCCGCCAGTGCGGCCGCCGGGGCCATCGGCACGGCGCTGGGCGGGGCGATGCTTGGCCGCTTTGCGCGGGGGCTGCTGGGCGGACTGCTGCGTTAGGCTGGCAGGATCAGGCGCGCCGTCAGGCCGGCCACCATGCCATCGGCCCTGCTGCGGTTGGCCAGGGTCAAGGTACCGCCGTGCTGCCGGGCGATCGCACTCGCCAGGGTCAGGCCCAGGCCTGCCCCGCCGGTGGCACGGTTGCGTGAGGCTTCGCCGCGGGTGAACGGCTCCAGCATCCGGTCAAGGTCGGCCGGCGGTATGCCGGGTCCATCATCCGCAACCGTGATCTGCACCCACCCCTCGGCCTGATCCAGCGAAACCCGCGCCGCACCGCCATAGCGCAGGGCATTGCCGATCAGATTGCGCAGCGCGCGGCGCAGCCAGGTGGGGCGCAGCGGCAGGACGATCCGCCCGCCCCCGGCAAAGCTGGCCGGCTCACCCATGTCCTCAAACTCTTCGACCACCTGCGCGATCAGCGCGGTCAGGTCCGTACTCTCGACCGGATCGCTCGGCCGCCCAACCCGGGCAAGCGAGAGGATATCGTCAAGGCTGCGGGTGATGTCCTCGATCGTCGCGGCCATCCGGGCGCGCTCGGTCTCGTCCGCTACGCTTTCGATCCGCACCCGCAGGGCGGCAAGTGGTGTCTTCAGGTCATGCCCGATCGCGCCAAGCATGACATCCTTCTCATTCAGCAAGGCGGCGATCCGGGCTTCAAGGTCATTGTGCGCCGCAATCAGCCGGCCAACATCAGCGGGGCCGCTAACGGGCAGAGGATTGCTGGCATCGCGGGTCGCAGCAAAGTGCTCGACCCGCCGGGTCAGCGCGGTCAGCGGGCGGGTCAGTCGTCGCAGCACCAGGGCGATCACGCCAACCAGCAGGGCAAAGATAACCAGCGTCTGGAACAGCAATCCGACCAGCGGGCGCGATTGCGGAGGCGGTACCATGACGCGGGCCACGGCCCAGTTGCCGCCAGCCTCGCGCTGGGCAGCGGCCACGATCACCTCGCGCGGCAAGCCGCCGTCCCCCCGCGCCTGGCGACGGGCGAGGCGGCGCTGCGCCTGTGGATCAGTAGCAATCGATCGCCGCACGACCTGAATCGCGGCCAGCTCGATCCCCTGACTGCTGAGTGTGGTCTGCAGCCAGTCCTCGGCTTCGGTCAGCCGGCGATCGCGGGGCAGAATGGTTGGCGCGGCAGCTTCGAGCGAACCCG
>JBIIDJ010000012.1:0-42451 GCA_044238415.1 Novosphingobium sp. | reverse complement strand
AGGGCATGGCGCGGCTGGCCCAGCTTGAGAACGAAGGGCCGGGCAACGAGGTTTTCACGTTCCGTCACTGGCGCCAGCACTTGCGGGCCAGTTCAGCAGCCTGACGGTAATTGACATGATATCATGATATGATATCAGTATATCAATGACTCGTATTCTCGCCGATCTGCCTGATGAGGAAATCAAGCGGCTTGACCAGCTCGCCGCCGAGCAGGGTAAGTCGCGCGCGGCGATCCTGCGTGAAGCGGTTGCCGCCTATCGCCCGCAAGGGTCGCTCGATTGGCTTGAGGTTGGATTTGGCGCCTGGCAGGGCCAGACCGATATCGACGATGCGGTTGAATGGCAGCGGCGCGAGCGCGCATCGTGGACTCGCCCCTGGGACGATGACTACGAAGAGGTCAAAGCGGAATTCCCCGACCTGTTCGATGCTGAGGATGATCGGCAGCGGCAGATCTATCTCGATATGCAGAATGGCATCTTTCCGCCTGTTCGAAGGCAGGACGATCGGTGAGCGGCTTCAGCTTCGATTCCAACATTCTGATCGATGCGCTGAAGGGGCTGCCGCCGGCGAAGGAAGAGATTGCCCGGGCGGCGGGCCTGACCGGCCGGGTCTGGATATCCAGAATGGTCTGGGTTGAGGTGATGTCGAAAGGCCAGCCTGAGGCGCTTAAGCGCACGGAACAGTTTCTGTCGGGGTTCATTGTCGATGAAGTCGATGCAGAAATCGGCGTTCGTGCCGCAGCCCTGCGTCGTGAGCGACCGCGGCTCAAATCCCCTGACGCGATCATACTGGCGACGGCACAGTTGCGCAGTCGGGTTCTGGTTACACGCAATATCAAGGACTTCCCGTCACAGCTGCCGGGCATCCGGGTTCCCTACATCCTCTAAGCGAAAGCAAGTTTCATGTGCGGCATTATCGGCATCGTCGGCAAGGAAGAGGTGGCAGAGCGGCTGGTCGATGGACTGCGGCGGATGGAATACCGCGGCTATGATTCAGCTGGCGTCTGCACGCTGCACGGCGGCGAGCTGATCCGCCGCCGCGCGCCAGGCAAGCTGTTCAACCTGGTCAAGGAACTCGCCCGCGATCCGGCCCCTGGATCGGTGGGCATTGCCCATACCCGCTGGGCGACCCACGGTGCGCCGACGGCCGCCAATGCCCACCCGCACGCGACCGAAGTGCTGGCGCTGGTCCACAACGGGATCATCGAAAACTTCAAGCCGCTGCGCGAGGCGCTGACTGCGCGAGGGCGCAAGTTCGAAAGCGACACCGACACCGAAGTGGTCGCGCACCTGCTGTCGGAAGCGGTCGAGGCCGGTGTCAGCGCGGAGGAAGCGGTCATGGCCACGCTGCCGCAGCTGCGCGGTGCCTTTGCCCTGGCTATTGCCTTCAAGGACCGGCCGGACATGCTGATCGGGGCGCGGCTGGGTTCCCCGCTGGTGGTGGGCCATGCCGATGGTGAGACCTATCTGGGCTCGGACGCGCTGGCGCTGGCCCCGCTGACCCAGCAAATCACCTACCTTGAAGAAGGCGACTGGGTGGTTATCACGCGGGAGGGCGCGCAGATTTATGACAGTGCCAATCGCCCGGTTAAGCGTCCGGTTACCCATTCCGGCGCAACCGCAGCAGCGGTTGAAAAGGGCAATTTCAAGCACTTCATGCAGAAGGAGATCTTTGAGCAGCCCACCGTCGTGGCGCAGACGCTGAAGAGCTATATCCGCCAGGTTGATCAGTCGGTGGCCCTGCCGCAGTTCGATTTCGATCTTTCCTCCATCAGCCGCGTAACGATCGTCGCCTGCGGGACCAGCTTCTACGCTGGGATGGTCGCCAAATACTGGTTCGAACAGTTTGCCCGACTGCCGGTCGATATCGATGTGGCGAGCGAATTCCGCTACCGCGATCCGGTGCTCGAACCGGGCGGGCTGGCCCTGTTCATCTCACAGAGCGGCGAGACGGCCGATACGCTCGCGGCGCTGCGCCATTGCAAGGCAGCCGGGCAGACCATTGCCGTGGTGGTCAACGTGCCGACCAGCTCGATGGCGCGCGAAGCGGACCTACTGCTGCCGACCCATGCGGGGCCGGAGATTGGCGTGGCCAGCACCAAGGCCTTTACCTGCCAGCTCGCTGTGCTGGCCGCGCTGGCCGCGCACATGGCCGTGAAGCGCGGCAAGATGAGCCGGGCGGAAGAGGCCGAAGTGGTCGATCACCTGCTCCAGGCACCGGCCAGCCTCAACGCGGCCCTGTCGCACGATGCCGATATCGCGGCCATGGCCCACCTTATCGCCCCGGCGCGGGACGTGCTCTACCTCGGCCGCGGCCCGGACTATCCGCTGGCACTGGAAGGCGCATTGAAGTTAAAGGAAATCAGCTATATACATGCCGAAGGTTATGCATCGGGTGAAATGAAGCATGGTCCGATCGCGTTGATCGATGAGGCCGTTCCGGTGATCGTGCTGGCACCCAGCGGGCCGCTGTTCGAAAAGACTGTCAGCAACATGCAGGAGGTCCGCGCCCGGGGCGGCAAGATCGTGCTGATCTCTGACCGAGAAGGGTTGGACGAGGCAGGCGAGGGATGCCTGGCCACGATCGAGATGCCTAAGGTCCATCCGCTGATCGCGCCGCTGGTCTATGCCGTGCCGGTGCAGCTGCTGGCCTATCATGTGGCCTGCGTGAAGGGCACCGATGTCGACCAGCCGCGCAACCTGGCGAAGTCGGTAACGGTGGAATAGGGCGCGCGTGCAGGGATACCGGTACATCCGAATCGCTGCTTGGCTGGACTGCCCGCTTAAGCTCCGGTGCGATGGATACGCAGCGTCTGCCTGTTGAGGAAGCGGCTTACCTGCCGGCCGAGATCGAGCAGGAACTGGCCGATCTTGCGCGCGGGGTTGTGGCGCCCAGCTGAACTTCGGGCCGCTGCGCAATCAGGAATGCGGTTTCGGTTTACGGGACGCTAAGAAATTGGCGCTAACGACGAGGCTGTGAACGCCGTCGTATCTTCCAATTCCACCCTGCCGCGCGATCTGCCGGTCATGGCCGTATTGGGACTGTCGAGCCCGAACGAGGATGACTGGGCACGGCTGCGCGGCTTGCAGTACTCGAACCTGGCCAAGGTCACTAAGGCCCGCATCATGGCCCAGGCCATTGCCGCGCTTGGCGTTATTTGGCTCTATCTGGGCAGTATCCACATTGCCGTGCTGATCGGCTGGGCCCTGCTGCTGGCCGGCAGTCTCTATCACGGCAGCACGCTCGACGGTACGCTGGCAGACGCCGACCGCCGTCGGATGTCGCGTGGTGAAGTGAACAAGCAGTCGCTGGGCTCGGTGCTCAACGCTGTGGTTTGGGTGGTGCCCATGGCCGGATTTGCGCCATTTGGGGATCAGTCGACACATTTGCAGCTGTGGGCCATTACCGCCATGCTGCTGACGGCCTCCGCCGTGCTCCTGCCGGCCGTGCCACTCGCTAATCTGCTGTTCGCCGGGATTGCCGGCGGTGCGGCCATCGTCAGCCTGTTGTGGGCAGGGATGTATCCGATGGCCTTTGTCACGGGTGTGTGGGTGGCCATCATCGGTGTCGGCTCGATTGAAAACGCCCGCTCCTTCTTGTCCGCGCGGATTGCCGAGGCCGGTATGGCGGAACGGAACGAGGTCGTGTCGCTCCTGCTACGCGAGTTCGAGGAAGGCGAGGCCGACTGGCTGTGGCAAATCGATACGGTACGCCGGGTCCGCTCGGTCAGCCCGCGTTTTGCCTTCGCGCTGGGCAAGAGTGCCGAGGAAATTGACGGCAAGCCGTTTGTCCAGCTGATCGCCGGTCCGGCCTGGGACACGGGGAAATTCCCGGCCAGCCTGCATGACCTCGCCGAACGGCTGAAGCGGCGCGAGAGCTTTTCCAATCTGATCGTGCGCGTGCACATCAATGGCGAAAAGCGCTGGTGGGAGCTGTCAGGTACGCCCAAATTCGACGAGAAGGGCAATTTCGACGGGTTCCGGGGTGTCGGTTCCGATGTGACGGCTCAGCGCGAGAGCTCGGAGAAGATCGCGCACATGGCGCGTTTCGATACCCTGACCGGCCTGCCTAACCGCATGATGGTGACCGAGGCGCTGGGCGAAGCACTGCGCTATGCCGCACAGTGGCGGACCAAGTGCGCCTTCATGATGATTGACCTCGATCGGTTCAAGGCGGTCAACGATACGCTCGGCCACCTGGTCGGTGACCAGCTGCTGGCGCGCGTGTCGGAACGGCTCAAGTCGATTGTCAGCGATAACGAACTGTGCGGCCGTCTCGGCGGTGATGAATTCGCCATTGTCGTGCGCGACGCGTCCGATCTCCACCGCCTGCAACGCGTGGCCGAATCGGTCATCCATTTGCTGTCCAAGCCCTATGAGGTGGATCACCACACGCTGTACATCGGTGCCAGCGTCGGTTCGGCGGTTGGCCCGCGTGATGGCAACACCGTGGAAACGCTGATGCGCAATGCGGACCTCGCGCTCTATCGGTCGAAGGAAGAAGGCGGGGGGCAGCACTTCAACTACGAGCCGTCGCTCCACGCCCATGCCGAAGAGCGGCGCAAGCTGGAATTCTCGCTGCGCCAGGCGCTGGAAAAGGAAGAGTTCGTGTTGAACTTCCAGCCCGTGGTCGATGCCAAGCAGGAAACCATCGTCAGCTTCGAGGCGCTGATCCGCTGGAACAGCGAGGAGCACGGATTTGTTAGCCCGGCCAAATTCATTCCGCTGGCCGAAGACACCCGTCTGATCGTACCGATCGGCGAATGGGTGTTGCGCGAAGCCTGCCAGGAAGCCATGCGCTGGCCGGCCAATGTGAAGGTTGCGGTCAACGTATCGGGCGAGCAATTACTCGATCCGGGTTTCGTCCCCAGCGTGGTGACCGCGCTCTCCATGTCCGGTCTGCCGGCCCAACGGCTCGAAATCGAAGTTACCGAATCGATCTTCGTGCGCGATGCCAACATGGCGCGTCAGGCGCTAGAACAGATCATGTCGCTTGGCTGCGGGATTGCGCTGGACGATTTCGGCACCGGCTATTCCTCGCTGGCTTATATCCGCAACCTGCGCTTCTCGACGATCAAGATCGACCGCAGCTTCGTGCAGGGGGCATCGGCCGGCAGCGTCGAGAGCCTGGCAATCATCCGTGCCGTGGTGGCCATGGCGGAAAGCCTTGAGATGTCGACCACGGCTGAAGGCGTGGAGACCGAGCGCGAGCTCGAGATTATCCGCAGCCTCGGTTGCCGCAAGATCCAGGGCTATTACTTTGGGCGGCCAATGCCAGCGGCCGATGCGCGCGGCCTCTTCAGCCAGTCAACCCTGCGCCAGGCAGTCTAAGCGCCTCGGCTCAGGCCCTGACCAGGCCCCGTACCGCGCTTTCGAACAGCGCCCGGCCATCCGTGCCGCCGTGAGCCGGTTCGATCACGCGCTCGGGGTGCGGCATCATGCCCAGCACGTTGCCGGCAGCGTTCAGCACCCCGGCTATGTCGCGGGCCGAACCGTTTACGCTCTCGGCATAGCGGAAAGCCACCCGGCCTTCGCCTTCGAGCCGGTCAAGCGTGGTGGCATCGGCGAAGTAATTGCCATCGTGGTGGGCCACCGGGATCACGATTTCCTGCCCGGCGCTATAGCCGGCGGTGAACAGGCTTTGCGCGTTTTCGACGCGCAGCTTCACCTCGCGGCAAACGAAACGGATGCCGGCATTGCGCATCAGCGCCCCGGGCAGCAGGCCGGCCTCGGTCAGCACCTGAAAGCCGTTGCACACGCCCAGCACCGGTACGCCCCGATTGGCTGCGGCGATCACGGCCTGCATGATCGGGCTGCGCGCGGCCATCGCACCCGAGCGCAGATAGTCACCATAGGAAAAGCCGCCGGGCAAGGCGATGAAGTCCAGCCCATCGGGCAGATCGGCATCGCCGTGCCACACCCGGTGCGGCGCAGTGCCGGAAACCTTTTCCAGCGCATCGGCCATGTCCCGGTCGCAATTGGAGCCGGGGAAGGTGATCACGGCCGAACGAAAGCTCATGGCTGCACCCGTTCAATGCGGTAGTTCTCGATCACCGTGTTGGTCAGCAGCTTGCTGGCCATGTCCTCGAGCTGGGCATCGGTGACGCTTTCGTCCACCTCCAGCTCGATCATCTTGCCTGCTCGCACGTCTTGCACGCCGTGGATCCCCAGCCCTTCAATGGCGTGATGGATCGCGCGGCCCTGCGGGTCGAGCACCCCGTTCTTGAGCGAAACGAATACGCGGACCTTCATCGGGCGGCCTTTCGGTCTGGAGCAGCAGAGTCGCGCGGGCCTATGCCGCCAGAAGGGCTTTGGGGCAAGCGTTGTGCGCCGATCATCCCCGGTCAGGGAACAGGACCCGTGCGGTCCAGTGTGCTGTCAAAGCACCTGCCAGCTGCGCGGCGATGAAGCCGGGTACATCGGCCAGACTGATGCCGGCAAAGGTATCGCTGAGGCTGCGGGCCAGAGTAATCGCCGGGTTGGCAAAGCTGGTGGAGCTGGTGAACCAGTATCCGGCAGTAATGAACAACGCTACTGCCGTGGGCACGGCCTCAGGCTTGTACCGCGAGGTGCCGATGATGGTCAGTAGCAGGCCAAAGGTGGCGACGAATTCGCCCAGCCACTGGCCCATACCGGCGCGATGCTTGGCGGAGAGTTGCAGGATCGGCAGATCGAACATGGCGTGGGCCAGCCAGACGCCCACTATCCCAGCGCCAATCTGCACTGCGATCACGGCGGCCGCCCCTTTCCAGCAGCAATCGCCGCGCAGCCGCATCACCAGGGTCACCGCCGGATTGAACTGCGCGCCTGAAACCGGACCGAGCATGGTGATCAGGACATAGAGGATCGCCCCGGTCGCCAGGGTATTGCCGAGCAGGGCCAAGGCCACGTCCCCGCTGGACAGGCTTTCCGCCATGATCCCGGAGCCGACTACGGTGGCGAACAGCAGCAGGCTGCCCACGCCTTCGCCCAGCAGCTTGCGGCCAAAGGGGCTCACGCTGCGCCCTCCATTGCGCCGATCCGGGCCAGTTCCGCTTGCAGCGACTTGGCATCCATTGCGGCCAGATCGATCGCGAAGAAGGCTTCGACCCGCACGGTCAACAACCGCCAGGTCTCGGCAAAGGCAGCGTCGACTGCCGCTTCGTCACCTTCTACATCGGCCGGATCGGGCAGGCCCCAGTGGGCGCGCAGCGGGCTGCCGGGGAAAACCGGGCAGGCCTCGCCCGCCGCGTTGCCGCAGACGGTGATGGCAAGGTTGATTTCCGGCGCTCCGGGGCCGGTAAACTCGTTCCAGCTCTTCGAGCGGAAGCTGTCCGGATCAAAACCCTCGCGCGCCAGCAGCCGCAGCGCGCCGGAGTGCGGCATGCCCTTGGGTTTGCTCCCGGCGGAGTAGGCCGCAACCCGCCCCGCGCCATGGCGCTGGAAAAGAGCTTCTCCCAGGATCGAACGGGCCGAATTGCCGGTGCAGAGCACCAATATGGAATGGACCTGAACCATCAGTTGCAGGCAGTCCGCTTTGTGGCTTCCACTGCCGGGGCACAGCAGGAAGTGGCGGCAGCATTGGCCGATTGGGCCGATGCAACTGCCGCCATGTTTGGTCCGGCACCATAGACGGTCGCCTCGCCGTGCGTCAGGAAGGCTTCCCAGACCACACCATCGGGATCGGCGATCCAGCTCTTCTCGCTCTTGGCGTAGCAGCAGGTCGTGGCGCCCTCTTCCAGCACCGGGCGGCCGGCGGCTTCGAGGCGGCCGTAGACCTCGGCCAGTTCCGCCTCGTCATCGACCTGCAGGCCCAGGTGCTCGATGCCCTTGCCGGCGGTCTGGTTGTGCGAGATTGCGAAGTTGACCCGCGGGTCGTCGAGCATCCACTTGGCATAGTCCGCCTTCACCACGCTGGGCTGCTGGCCAAACAGGCCGGAGTAGAACGCGATCGAGGCATCGAGGTTCTCGACCCCGACATGGACGTGGAAACGCTTCACGCGACATTCCTTTCGCTGTTGGATCCGCCCGGCGCGCAGGAAGCGCCGCCGCAGCAGTTTTCGGTAAGATACCCCATCAGCGCGCCCATCGCGGCGTAATCCGCCGAATAGATAATCGACCGGCTTTGGCGCCGCTGGGTAACCAGCCCGGCATGGCTGAGCTGGGCGAGGTGGAAGCTCATGGACGATGCGGGCAGGCCCACCTGCTCGGCCAGTGCGCCGGCGGCAATCCCCTCGGCACCGGCCTGAACCAGCAGGCGGAAGGTTGCCAGCCGGTGCTCCTGAGCTAGTGCGGCAAGTGCGCGAATTACGATCTCAGCCTGCATCCAACTCTCCAATGATTCGATAACTATCGAAATATCAAATCAAGTGCAGGTGTCAATAGCTGGAGCTTCAGTGGGGCTGGTCGAGCGAATCCAGTACGTATCCAGCGGAACGGACGGTGCGCAGCGGATCTGGCGCGCCCTGGGCCACGAGCGCCCGACGCAGGCGGCCGACCCAGACATCGACCGTGCGCTCGTCTCGCACTTCGTGGTCTTTGCCGATGCGCTCGATCAGGGCGGCGCGCGAAAAGACCTGATCGGGATGCTCAAGAAAGTGCGCGAGCAGCCTTAGTTCGTTGGGCCTCAGGCTCAGCAACCGGCCCTGGAAGCGCACCTGGTGGGCTGTCAGATCCAGCACCAGTTCGCCGTGGCTCAGCCGCTGGCGCGGTCCTGCCGAGGGCACGGGCTTGGCTTCATATGAGGCGAGCCGTTCGAGCAGCCGCTCGGCATTGAGCGGACCGACGAGATAGTCATCCGCCCCGGCCCGCAAGGCGCGGCGCTTGTCTTCGGGTTCGGCACTGTCGAGCACCATGGTGATGTGGCTATCGCGCGTGGCGCGGGCCTCGCGCAGGTGACGGACCATTTCCAGGCCAGAGCGATCCGGCAGCAGCCAGTCGACAAAGCACCAGACCGGTCCGCTCGGCGGCGCTTCGCCAAGCGCCCGCTCAAGCGGGGCAATGGCGATATCCGGGCGACGGCGGCGGACGCCCTGGAGCAGGGCAGGGGCTGGCGCAGTAATCAGGACCGTGGCGGTAGCGGACATGGCGAGACGCTCTGCAGCAGAAACTTTCGCGACAATGATGCCGCGCCGAGGTGACGGATTTGTGACGGCCGCCGACCGGTGGGCGCCATGTCATTACCGTGTCGCAAACCTGTCGTGCGCGTGACCGCAAAGAGTCGCGGGGCTGCCATGCCACAGTCCTAGTGGCGGCGTCGAACAGGGGGGCTGCAACGAGTCGCTAGGGCTCGTCCCAACCTTCCGGAACGTTCGCTGCAACTGACGAAGGACACATTCCATGACCCGCCCGCTGATCGGCATCACGACCTCGCTTCTTGCCCTGGCCATGGCCCAGGCCGCCCACGCTGAAACTGTCGTAACTGCCGATGCTGCTGCTGAAGCTGCCGCAGAAGCTCCCGCCGATGGCGATACGACCGGCCTGGTCGATATCGTGGTGACCGCCACCAAGCGCGAAACCAACCTTCAGGAAACCCCGATCGCCATTGCCGTGCTGGGCAATGAGGAAATCAAGAAGCGCCACGTGCAGAGCCTGATCGACCTGGCCGACGGGGCCATCCCCAGCTTGCGTGTCGCCACGTTCGAGGCGCGCCAGTCCGCACTCACGGTCGGCCTGCGCGGGATCGTGCCCGGTGATGCCAACCAGCCCGCGCGCGAACAGGGCGTGGGCGTCTATGTCGATGGCGTCTACCTTGGCCGTCAGCACGGCCTCAACACCGGCCTGCTCGATGTCGAGCGGATCGAGGTGCTCAAGGGTCCGCAGGGTACGCTGTTCGGCCGCAACACCGAGGGCGGGGCGATCAACATCGTGTCCAAGGCGCCAACCGGGGAATTCGCCGGGCGCGTTTCGGCTGGCGCCGGCAATTTCGGGTCCTATCATGGCGCACTGCACGTTGATCTGCCGGAAATCGCCGGGATCGCCTTCAAGCTTGACGGTGGAATCCAGCACCAGGGCCCAACGACCAGGAACCCGCTGCCCGGCGCTGCGGGCTGGAACCAGTATCACCGCTATGGCGGCCGGATCGCCGCGCGCTGGCGGCCGGTCGATGACCTGACGGTGGACCTGGCCTATGACATCAACCGGGATGAGAACACGCCGTTCTTCAGCCAGCTGATCAATTACAATCCCAAAAACTTCCCGGTTGCCACGCTGGCCCAGATCGCAGCCAATGGGAACCGCCTGCCGGCCGGCTTCATCGCCCCGCTGCCGCCGCTGGCGAAGGTCCGTGCCGACCGGGTCGACAGCGCCGATATCGGTGTGCCGCAGATCCCCAGCATCGGCAAGACGCAGGGCTTCACCGGCACGATCAAGTGGAAGATTGCACCCGAGATCGAGCTTCGTTCGATCACTGCCTGGCGCACAGTAAGCGACGAGCAGTGGGACAATTCGGGCGGTGCCAACCGCACCCCGGTGTTCCTGCCGAACGGCAATTTCAGCCGCTATTCGCTGGCCACACTTAACCAGCGCCAGTTCAGCCAGGAACTTCAGGCGGTCGGCGGGTTCGGTGATATCGATTACGTCTTCGGTCTTTACTATTTCAACGAAAAGGCCAGCGATTCAGCCCGCACACCCAATACCAACCGCTGGAACGCGGATGGCACGGCCTTCACGATCAACGATCCGGCGGCCTATCTGAATGCCACAGTGGCGCGGGCCTCCACCGCCTTTGCCAAGAGCTATGCCGCTTATGGCCAGGCCACCTGGAACGCCACCGATGCGCTCAGCGTCACGCTGGGTGGGCGCTATACTCATGACAAGAAGAATGGTGCCCTGACCACCATCAATGGCGCCCCCAGCAGCCTGACCTTCATTCAGGATAACAAACGGTTCGATCCGTTGGCCGTGGTCAATTTCCAGCCAACGCCAGACATCAACGTCTACGCCAAGTATGCCACCGGCTACCGCGCCGGCGGGGCCAGCTCGCGCTCGCTGACCTACCGTTCGTTTGGGCCGGAATCGGTCAAGTCCTATGAACTGGGGATCAAGTCTGAATTCCTTGATCGCAAGGTCCGGCTGAACATCGCTGGTTACTTGATGGATCGCAACGACAGCCAGGTGGACTTCAACTTCTTTATCCCTCAGCCCAACGGCACGGTCCGCAACACGCTGGAAACGGTGAATGCCGAAGGGACTACCCGGATCCGCGGGATCGAGGCGGACCTAACGGTGCGCCCGCTGGAAGGCCTGTCGATGGGCGTGTCCTATGCCTATACCTACACCAAGGTGCCGCCGGCGCGGAATACGGTGCAAGAAGCCCTGAACGCCACGCTGACCCCGCCAGTGACCACACCGGTGTTCCAGGACGTGTTCATCGTTTACACCCCGCGCCACGCCTGGTCGGCCTCGGTCGATTACGACGTGCCGCTGGGCCGCGACGATATGGCGCTGAAGTTCCACCTCGATGCGAACTATTCGGGTTCGGCCTATACCTTCGACAACGAGCCGACCCGGAACGAAAAGAGCTTCATCGTCAACGGCCGGATCAGCCTGGCTGATATCCCGATGAGCGATTACGGCCAGACGCTGACGATCTCGGCCTGGGCACGCAACCTGCTCAATGAATCGCATATCTATCGCCGCTCGAATGCGAACGGCACGCTGGTGACCGTGCTGAACAGCAATACCCAGAGCACGGTGTTGGGCGACTATGCCAACTTCAACCCGCCCCGCACCTTCGGGATCGAGGCAACCATCAAGTTCTGATCCCTTCCAGGATCCTCCCTGAACCTGGGGGCGGGGGACCGCAGTCCTCCGCCCTTCTTTTTGTCAGGCGAGGCCCCGCAGGATAACATAGCCGCCGATCGCGATCACCAGCGCGGCAAAGCCCAGTTCCATCGCCCGCTTGCGCGCGGCGAGCCGCTTGCCCAGCGGAATGCCCACCAGCGCTCCGATTCCGCCGCCAATCACCATGAGGCCCACCAGCAGCCAGTCGACATAGCCTGACAGGGCATAGGATGTGGCGGTGGTCAGACCGAGTGCGGTGACGACCACCAGCGACGTGCCCACGGCGACCCGCAGTGGCATCCGAGTGGCCATGACAAGGCCCGGCACAATCAGGAAACCGCCGCCGATCCCGAAGAACCCGGCGAGCAGGCCGACGCCAAATCCGGTTGGCACAAGGCGGGGGAGAAGGACCGATGCAGTGCTGCGTTCCAGCCGGACGTCCGGATTGTCCGCCGTCTGGCGCGGGCGCAGCATTGAAAGTCCGACCAACATCATCAGCGCACCGAACAGCGCAAGCAGGCGTTGGCCATCCATCGCTTTGCCAGCTTCTGCCCCAAGCGCCGCGCCGATCACTCCGGCCAGGGCAAAAGTCCCGGCGCAAGGCCATTTCACATTGCCGCTGCGGGCATGCCCGGCCAGGCTGCTCGCGGCATTGAGCGCCACGGCCACAGCCGCCGTGCCAATCGCGGCATGGGGTGATTCCACACCCACCAGGTAGACCAGCAGTGGCACCGCCAGGATCGACCCCCCGCCGCCAACCAGCGCCAGCACCAGCCCGATCGCCGAACCGGCCGCAATGGCGGCAAGGATCGTGGCGGGATCCATCAGATCAGGCTGCCGCGCGCCGGTTCCACGGCATCACGGCCAGTAGCTTGGCCATGCCGCACCACCCGGTTGCCCCGGCGAAGGTCAGCCCGGCACCGACAAAGGCGCTGAGACCGATCCAGGCGGGGGCGACGGTGAGTGAGAGGATCACGCCAGTCAGCACCAGCAGCCCGGCCGTGATCTGGACCTGGCGCATGATCTCGAGCGGGGCCTTGGCGTCATCGATTACGGGCAGCCCGGCCTTGCGCCAGGCCTCGATTCCACCTTCCAGCAGGTAGGCCTGGCACGGGCTGGCCGAGGCCAGTTGTGCGGCATTGGCATCGGTGCGCATGCCCGAGCGGCAGTGATAGATCACCGCGGGCGCATCCCCAAGGTTGAACTCGGTCCCGAGCGGGGCATTTAGCGCGCCTGGGATGCGGCTGCGGGCATGTTCATCCGCCGCGCGTATGTCGATCAGGGCGGCGCCGTCGGCAATCCGGGCGCGGGCTTCGGCGGGGGTGATCTTGGTCAGGGTCATTGGTTCAGTCCGTCCGGCAATAGAGTTGGTGGAGCGTGACAAGCAGCTGTTCGCAGCGCGGATCGGCGATCCGATACCATGCCACTTGCGCCTCGCGCCGGAAGGCCAGCAGGCCTTCCTCGCGCAGCACAGCGAGGTGCTGGGACAGTGCCGATTGCGAGAGGCCGACCGCCTGGGCGAGATCGCCCACACGCATCTCGCCGTGCTCAGCCAACTGGCAGAGCACCATCAGCCGGCGCTGGTTGCCCATGGCCTTGAGCATGGCCGAGACTTCGGCCGCGTTGGCGGCAAAGCGCTCGAGATCGGTGGTCAGGCTGTTCATCGCAACTCCATTCATTAGCTATTGCTAAATAAGTAGATGCTAATATATGTCAAGCATCAAGGAGTCGACGCATGACCAACACCGCGCATATCCAGGCTTTTTTTGATGAGGCGACCTTCACCGTGACCTATCTGGTCGGCGATCCGGCCACCAAACAGGCGGTGGTGATCGACTCGGTGCTCGATTTCGATCCGGCTTCGGGCAAAGTCTCGACCGGCTCGGCCGAAGCGGTCCTCGCAGCGGCGGAGCAGGGCGGGTGGACCATCACCCACGTGCTCGAAACCCACGCCCATGCTGACCACCTCTCCGCCGCACCACTGATCAAGGGACGGACCGGCGCGAGAGTTGGGATCGGCGCGCATATCGATGCCGTGCAGCAGGTCTTCGCCGGCGTGTTCAACGCGCCCGATGTTTCCGGCACCGGCGCCGAATTCGACGACCTGTTTGCCGATGGCGAGACCTTCGCGGTGGGCGAACTGGTGTTCGAAGTGCTGCACACGCCGGGTCACACTGCGGCCTGCATCGCCTACAAGGTCGGCGATGCGATCTTCGTTGGCGATACGCTGTTCATGCCGGATTACGGTACGGCGCGGACCGATTTCCCCGGCGGGAATGCGGCCGAGCTCTATCAGTCAATCCGTCGGATGCTGGCCTATCCGCCTGAAACGCGCCTGTTCATGTGCCATGACTACAAGGCACTGGGCCGCGACGAGTATGTCTGGGAAACCACTGTTGCCGAGCAGCGCGCGAAGAACATCCACATTCACGACGGAGTGACTGAGGCAGAGTTCGTGGCGATGCGCCTGGGCCGCGATGCCGGCCTGGCTGCGCCGCGGCTGCTGCTGCCATCGGTTCAGGTCAACATTCGCGCCGGGCACTTGCCGCCGGCCGAGGACAATGCTGTGCATTACCTCAAGCTGCCGCTCCGCCTGCCCGATGGGTTCGATCTGGCCTAGGGTTCCACGCCCTGGGGCAGGACCAGCACTTCCAGCGCCTGCGCCGGATCGAGATAGCGCTGCACGAGCTGCTGCAGGTCTGCAGCGGTCACAGCGGTGATCAGCGCGCGGGTGCGGGCAAAGCGGTCCAGCTCGTCCGGGCGGGATTGCGCCCGGTCGGCCAGGGAGATCCAGCCGCCGTTGGTCTTGAGCGCATTGTCAAAGTTTTCGAGCAGCGGCGCGCGGGCTCGCTGGAGGTCGTCGGTGCTGACCGGGGCCGTGCGCAGCTGATCCAGCAGTTGGCGGACCGCGGCCCGGGTCGCGGCTACTTCCTTCACATCGACCGAGGCGTTGATCGCGAAGGTACCATAACCCGGCCAAATCCGCGGCGTATTGCTGCTGACTCCCGGTGAATAGGCCTTGCCCAGCTTTTCTCGCAGCATGTCGGTTAGCTCGACTTGGATCACGCGCTGGAGCAGTTCGAATTCGACCGCAGCCTGCAAATCGTCGCCGTCGCGGGTGGGCCAGTGCATGGTCAGCAGCGCTTGATCCTTGGGGCCCTTGTGGCGGAGCAGACGCGGGCTGCGGTCCCCGGTGAAGCTGCGTACCCGGCGCTCGGTCCAGGGGCGGAATTCTGCCTCGCGCGGGGGGAGAGCGCCCAGCGTCCGTCCCACCAGTTCGATGGCCTTTGCTTCATCAAGATCGCCCACCATCGCCAGTTCGATCGCACCATTGGCAAGCCGATCGCCAATGTCAGTTTTCAGCTTGCCGAACGACAGGGTGCGGTAATCCTCCACCTTGCCCAGCGCGAACCGCGGATCGTTGTCAGAGAGGATCGCCCCCAGTTCTGCCCCCAGCGCCGAACCGGGCGTGGCGCCGATTGCGGCGAAGAAGTTGTTGATGTTCTGGCGGAACAACACCTCGCCCTCAGCGCGATAGCCGGGATCGGTCAGCTGGGCGGTGATTACCTGCAATTGCAGTTCGAGGTCTGCAGGCGTTGTCGTCGTGCCAAAGCCGAAGGTTTCGGCCCCGGCGCTGAGCCCGGCCGCAACGGTCCGCCCGGCGAGCAGCGTATCGAGCTCGTCCTTCGAATGCTTGCCCAGTCCGCCCTGGGCCAAGACGCCAACCATCTGCGTGGCCAGCGGGTTGTCGCGCGTTGCGACCAGGTTGCCACCATCCAGTGCCAGGCGCAGCGTGATGCGGTCCTTGGCTAGATCGGTGCGCTTCAGCGTCAGCCGCACGCCATTGGCAAAACGCACCTGCCGCAGGCCATAGCGCGGCTCGGTCACGTCGCTCACCACTTGTCCGGCCGGACCGAACTGGGTGTAGCCAAAGGCGCTGGCAGCTGCGGCATCGGCCTTGGTTAGCCGCGCCTGCACGGCCGCGTTCCATGCCACGCGCAGCGCCTGGGCGCCGCCTTCGGGCTCTTTGCGTCCCTGGAAACGGATCAGCGGATCGGTCAACGGCACCAGTTCGCGCTTCAGCGCAGCATGAGCCGCCTCGGCCGTGACTTCGGGGATGAAGGCTTCAAGCCGCGCTAGCGAACTGCTGGGTGTGGAGGGCACGATTTCGGCATTGATCAGCGCCAGGACCGCCCCGGTCAGCGCCGCATGGCTCTGGGTGGCTTCGCCGGCCGCAGCATTGCGCGCGGCGGTGCGGGCATTGGCGATCTGTTCGGCCACTTCGGCGGCGGTGAACCCGTGATCGAGCGCGCGGCGATACTCCTCGGCGGCGGCCAGCAGACCGCGCTGCCATTTGCCGTCGACTGTTTCCACCACCAGGTTGGTCGAGCGGCCTTCACGAAAGTTGTTCCCGGTACCCAGGCCCGCACCGCGAAATGGGGCATCGGCCTCGCGCGTGCGGCGCAGCATCCGGCGGTTGACGATGCCATAGGCCACCTGCCGCAGCAGGTTCTCTCGCCGCTGCGCCACCGAATCGCGCTCGCCCAGCCACGGGCCGTGAGCGGTGACCGTGACCCGCTCGGACAGGGCCTGGTCGATGAACACGTCCTCGCGTTGGGGTTGCTTGGTATCGAGCGGACCGGCGGCCGGCTGTGGTTCGGCGGGCGCCGGGCGCCAGTCGGCAAAACGCTGCCGAATAGCGGCTTCCATCGCTTCTACCGGAAAGTCGCCGACTACCACCACGGTGGTCTGCGCCGGGACATATTCGCGCCGCCAGAACGTGCGCAGCCGTTCGGCCGTGGCAGCCTTGAGTGTTGCCTCGGTCCCGATTGGCAAGCGCTGCGTATAGCGCGCGCCGGGGTGGAGAAAGGCGATCTGGTCCTCGACATTGCGCAGCGCAAAGGTGTTGCGATCGCGCCGTTCGGCCAGAATCACGCCGCGCTCGCGCTCGACCGCTTCGGGGCTGATAGTCAGTTCGCTGGCAGTCTCGCGCATCAGCATCAGCGCCGTATCAAGCAGGGCGGGATCGTTGCGCGGCAAATCGAGCATATAAGTGGTCTGTTCGAACCCGGTGGTGGCATTGGTATCGGCACCAAAGGCAAGGCCTAGCCGCTCGAGCAGCTTGACCATCTCGCCTTCGGGCACATTGGTGCTACCGTTGAAGGCCATGTGCTCAACGAAATGCGCGAGGCCCCGCTCTTCGTCGCTTTCGTCAAGCGAGCCGGTCTGGACCACCATCCGCACCATCGCCTGCCCTTTTGGTGTGGCATTGCTGCGCAAGGCATAGCGCATCCCGTTATCGAGCTTGCCAAACCGCCAGGCCGGATCGACCGGGACGTCGCTCGCTTCGAAGGCCCAGGCGGGCGCGGGCGGGACGATCGAGCTTGTAGCCGTTACGGGACCGGGCTGCCGCCCGGCGCAGGCGGCCAGGGCCAGGGTGGAAAGGGTCAGGGCGAACAGGGATTTGCGCGACAGCATGGAACCGTTGGTGGACGATTGCTCGACCAGCGGCAAGAGGCCGATCGATCCGGGGATTGCTGGCTGGAGGGCCTTCCGGACTAGCTCGCCCCGCCGGACAGCAGCCGTTCGATGCCGTCCGGGGCCAGCTGCACCACTCGCCCGCTGCCGCGTTTGGCCCAACCGGTTTCGATCAGCTTCTGGAAAACTGCCGCGCCGAGCGAGCCGGCGAGGTGATTGCGCCGCTCGCTCCAATCGAGGCAGGTTCGGCTCACACAGCGGCGCTGACGCTCCAGCTGCTCAATGTCGATGCCGGCGGCATTGAAGAACACACGCCCTGCCTCCGTCACTTCCACCCCGCCGCCGTCTGCCGTGATCAGCTGCCGCGCCACCAATTGTTCGAACAGCTCAACGGCCCGTTCTCCGGCCAGGTGGTCATAGCAGACCCGCGCGCGGCGCAGCTGGGCATCCCTGGGGCCGGTCCGGACAGGCACTGCGCCGGTGCGCTGGGCCAGGCTCATCAGTCCTTCAAGTACCTGGGCAACGTCCGGTCCCGAAAGCCGTATGTAGCGATGCCGGCCTTGCCGTTCGGTTGCGGTCAAGCCCGCCTGATCAAGTTTGGTCAGGTGGCCGCTGGCCGTTTGCTTGGTCACTCCGGCCTCCTGCGCCAGCTCCGTAACGGTTCGGGCGCGGCCATCCATCAGCGCCACAAGGATGTTGGCGCGCGCGGGATCACCCATCAGGGCAGCGACTTTGGAGATTGTGGGGCCATCTTTCATAGTTCGACGCTAACCGAACCATTACGGCAGAACAATGGGTTAAAGGTTCCCCGAACAAAAGGAGCCAACCCCATGATTACCTGCTTTATCCGCTATGAGATCGACCCGTTCAAGGTTACGGCATTTGATGAATATGCCCGCAACTGGGGCGAGGCCATTCCGCGCTGCGGGGCAGACCTGATCGGTTATTTCTCGCCTCACGAAGGGTCGGGCACTACGGCTTACGGAGTTTACAACATCGACAGCCTAGCGGCTTACGAACAGTATCGCGCCCGGTTGCGGGACGATGCAGCTGGCCGGGCCAATTACGAATTCGCCAAGCGCGAGCAGTTTATTCGCCGCGAGGACCGGATCTTCCTCCGCTTGGCCTCGGCACCACATAGCGCGCTGGTTAAGCCATGATCGCCGTCATTTTCGAAGTGTGGCCGGCACCTGGCCAGAAGCAGCACTACCTAGATCTGGCGGCCGCCCTGCGTCAGGATCTGGATGCGATCGACGGCTTCGTTTCGATCGAACGTTTCCAAAGCCTTGCCGATCCGGGCAAGATTCTGTCGCTGTCGTTCTTTCGGGATGAACAGGCGGTAGCGGCGTGGCGCAATCGGGGCGGGCACAGGGCAACCCAGGTCAAGGGGCGCAGCGGCGTATTCGCGGATTATCGGCTGCGCGTGGCCGCAGTGGTCCGTGACTATGGCTTAAACGAGCGTGGCGAAGCACCGGCAGACAGCCTGGCAATCCATTCCTAGCGACGTGCGGACTGACTGGGCGGGCGGGGTTCAACAGGCCCCGCCATTGCCGATGCAGTCTGCGCCGGCCTACTTGCCCCGCAGCTTTCGGTGGGCGGAGAGGTCGAATACCTCGCTCGGGCCGTTGTCGGTATCGAGCAGGCCAAGGCGACGGGCGACTTCCTGGTAGGCTTCCTCCTCGCCACCAAGGTCGCGGCGGAAGCGGTCCTTGTCCAACTTTTCGCCGGTGATCATATCCCATAGGCGGCAACCGTCCGGGCTGATCTCGTCAGCCAGGATGATCCGGCTGTAATCGCCGTCCCAAAGGCGGCCGAATTCGAGCTTGAAATCGACCAGTCGGATATTGATCGCGGCGAACATGCCGGACATAAAATCGTTGATGCGGATCGCCATCGAGGAGATGTCCTGCATCTCCTCGTTGCTGGCCCAGCCGAAGCAGGCGATGTGCTCTTCTGCAATCAGCGGATCGCCCAGTGCATCGTCCTTGAAATAGTATTCGATCAGCGTGTGGGGCAGGGGCTCGCCCTCGGGAATGCCCAACCGCTTGGAAATCGAGCCCGCCGCGACATTGCGCACCACCACCTCGATCGGGACAATCTCCACCTGGCGCACGAGCTGCTCGCGCATGTTGAGCCGCTTGATGAAGTGGGTGGGGATGCCGATGTGGTTGAGCCGCGTGAAGACATATTCACTGATGCGGTTGTTGATCACGCCCTTGCCGTTGATCGTACCCTTCTTCTGGGCATTGAAGGCGGTCGCGTCGTCCTTGAAGTACTGGATCAGCGTGCCCGGCTCGGGCCCTTCGTAGAGGATCTTGGCCTTGCCTTCATAGATCTGGCGGCGACGGGACATGGGCACTTCCTTGGCAGGCGAAAAGGCAAGCCCCGGCACAAGCGAGTCGCAAGCAACTACGCCGCCGGGGCGCGCTTGCTATAGGGCCAAGCGCGCAAAAGTCCAAGGGGCAACGCCCGCATGGTGCGGGATATGGCGGTTAGGGGCGAGCTAACCATGTCCGGCAAGACGGAATTCACCCACCGGATCGATTCTTTCCCGACCTGCAATGATTTCCTCCGGCGCAAAGGGAAGACAATGACGACAGTGCTCAATCGGCTTGTACATGACCAGACTGGTGCGACTGCCATCGAGTACGGGCTGATCGCAGCGCTGATCGCAGTCGCCTCCATTGTTGCCATGCAAGGCTTCGGCAACGAGTTCCGCAACACCTTCAATACGGCGTCGGGTGCCATGGCGGGTGGGAACAGCGCAGCTTAATTCCCCGTTTCGTGGCGAGCGACACATAAACATTCCACATCTGGGGTTTGACGGATCGAAAAATTTCCGTCAGCTTCATTTCCGACGCCGCAAAAGCGGCGCGATCGGGGATGCCAGTTCGGTGCGGTGGGGTTTTCCGGCTGACGATTGGTATCTCCGTCTTGAGGAGGAGAGACTATGTCTGCGCTCATTCGTCGCACCGGTACCACGTCGCTTATTGCCCTGACTTTCGCCGCCCTGTCGGCTCCCGCCTTCGCTCAAAGTGATGCCACGGCAGATGATGCCGCCGATACCGCCAAGGAAATCGTTGTCACCGGCTCGCTGATCCGGGGCTCAAGTGAAGATGCACCCGCCCCGATCGATGTGATTGGCGCGGAAGAACTGTCCAAGCAGGGCAGCCCCTCGGCCATCGACCTGCTCAAGAACCTGCCCAATTCCAGCGGCATTATCGGCGATGCCAACCAGTTTGACGCGCGCGCCCAGGGCAACGAAGGCGTGGCTTCGGTCAACCTGCGCGGGCTTGGTCCGCAGCGCACCCTCGTGCTGCTCAACGGCAAGCGCATCGTCCAGTCGGGCGGCAGCGGCATTCCGATCGTCGACGTCAACCTGATCCCATCGGCCGCGATCGGCCGGATCGAAGTGCTCAAGGACGGCGCCGCCGCAACCTATGGTTCGGACGCGATTGCCGGCGTGGTCAACTTCATCACCCGCACCAACCAGGAAGGTTTCCGCATTTCGGGTGACTATCGCTACATCAGCGGGTCGAACGGGGACTATGGTGGGGCGGTAAGCTTTGGCCATTCGGGTGACGGCGGGCGCATCTTCGTGGCGGCCGGCTATCAACGGCGCTCCGAATTGCAGACCGTTGACCGCGATTTCACGATCCAGTCCTATCCCAATAACCCGCAGGGCGGTTGGACCGGCGGGGGCAATCCCGGCAACTTTGACTTCAATGGGCCGATCGGCGGGCTGGCCTTCTCGACTGATCTTGGCTGTACCGCGCTGGGCGGCTTCCGCAGCTTGCCCGGATCGACCACGGACCGCTGCTTCAACCAGTACGGGCTGTTCGGTAACCTGGTGGAACCGGAAGAGCGCTTCCAGGTGTTCCTCGATGCCGAACTGGACTTGAGCGACACGGTGACGCTGCGCGCCAATGCGCTGTGGGGCCATTCGGAGACCCGGATTACCACTTCGCCGAGCTACTTGCCCACCCTGCCGCCATCGGCAAATGCGGTTGGCGGTGGCGGCGGGGTCTTTCAGATCCCGACATGGTCACCGGCACTGCGCGACTATTGCCGGGTGTACGGAGCAGCTGCCGGGTGTGCGACCGATCTGGCAGGAAACCCGCTGGCTCCGGCACTGGCCTTCCCAGTGCTGTTCCGTCCCGTCCTGCTCGGCGGCAATCCGCTGTTCCCGGGCCGCGGTTCGGCCACTTCGCAGCGCGTCTCCGACCAGATCATGGTCTCGGCCGAACTGGACGTGAAGCTGACCGACAGCCTCGATTTCACAACCAGCGCGACCTACAGCCGCTATGATCGCATGTTCGAAGGCACCGACACCTTCGGTGACCTGTTCCAGAACGCGCTGGCCGGCTTCGGCGGGCCCAACTGCGCCTTTGCCTCGGCTGCTTCGCGCGCAGGGCTGACGAGTGCTCAGCTGCAGGCTCTGGCAGGCACCAATGGTTGTACCTTCTGGAACCCCTTCTCGACCGCCGTGGCGGCCAATCCGGTGACGGGCCAGACCAACCCCAACTATGCCGGATCGCGCAGCACCAACGGTCTGTCGACTGCGCCTGGTGCGGGTCTGATCAACGATCTTGCCACGCTTGATCACATGTTCCAGACGCCGCGGACTCAGGCCTTCACCACCCAGCTCGTGTTGGATGCTGTGATCTCCGGCCAGACCGGCATCGTCCTGCCGGGCGGGGACGTGGGCTTCGCATTGGGTGTCCAGTATCGCCGCAATACTTATAGCCGGCGCTATAACGACGTCTCCAACCTGGCGATTAATCCGTGCCCGGGCTCGCCGCTCAACCCGGCGGCAACCTGCTCGCCGCAGACCGGGGCGTTGGGCTTCCTTGGCACCAACCTCAACGGCAACAGCAAGGGTGACGTGATCGCCACCTTCGCCGAACTCCAGTTGCCGGTCACGGACGCCCTGAACGTCCAGCTCTCGGCCCGTTACGAAGACTACGGCGGGGCCGTGGGTTCGACTTTCGACCCGCAGGTTCGTGCCAAGTTCCAAGTGACCGATTGGCTGGCCTTCCGCGGCGGGATGGGCACCACCTTCCGTGGTCCGCCCTCGCAGAGCCTTGAAGGCAATCTCACCTCGCTGCAGATCATCGGCAGCTCGTTCCGGGCGATCGATATCAACGGCAACCCGAACCTCGCGCCCGAAAGTGCCACGACCTACAGCGCAGGCGTGATCGTCAATACCGGCGGTTTCCGGGCGAGCATCGACTACTTCAAGTATGATTTCTCCGGCCCGATCGAGAGCGAGCCAGTGGCAGGCATCGTTGGGGCGCTGTTCGGTGCAACCGGCGCCGCGAACTGCGGTAATCCGGCCTTTGCGGCGCTCCAGGCGCGCTTCACCTTCACGGGTGCAGGCTGCGGTGTTGGTAACGTGCAGCGGCTGCGCACGCAGTACGTCAACTCGGCCGATGTCAGCACCTCGGGGATCGACTTCAGCGCCAGTTATGAGCTGCCGGTCGGCTCAGGCGCGGTCACCGTCGGTGCCGCAGGGACTTACGTGATTGACTACAAGACTGCGGACGTGACCGTGGAAGGCATCGTGGTCCAGCCGACCTTCGATGCGGTGGGGTTGCTGAACTATCAGTCGACCGCCTATCCGTTGCCGCGCTGGAAGGGCAATGCCTATCTCCAGGGCGATTTCGGCGATCACTCGCTGCGGCTCCAGGCCAATTACATCGATGGCTACACCGACCAGCGCGGTGCGGCGATCTTTGGTCCGAATGCCGGCGCGCTGGCTGGCGCATCGGTCACCACTGGCAAGAACATCGGCAGCTTCACCACGGTCGATGCCACCTATCGCCTGCGGCTGAAGACCGGGACGACGATTGCCATCTCGGCCCTCAATATCTTCGATCAGGATCCGCCGTTCGCGCGGCTTGACCAGAACTATGATCCCTTCACGGCCAGCCCGCTGGGCTTCACTGCGAAGATCGCGATCACCCAGGACTTCTGATTTCCGGAAGTCCTGACCAGGGGCGCGGCGGGCATCGGCCTGCCGTGCCCCTTCTTTTTGTCACGTGCCAGCTGCCCTGCGCTGACAAGCGCGGCGCAATCGGATAGGCGCGGCGCAAAAGGAGACTTCGCGCCATGAGCCAGACTGCCGCCCTTACCCTGCTGGACCGCTATTACACCGCCTTCAATGCCGGTGACTGGGAAGGGATGCTGGCCTGCCTGAGCGAGGACGTGGCGCACGACATCAACCAGGGCACGCGTCAGGCCGGCAAGGCCGCATTCCGGACGTTTCTGGGCCATATGGAGCGCTGCTATGCCGAACGGCTTGAAGATCTGGTCTTGATGGCCAGTGCCGATGGCGCCCGGGCCAGTGCCGAATTTACCGTCCATGGCCAGTACCTGGCCACCGACGAGGGCCTGCCCGAAGCCAATGGCCAGCGTTACGTGCTGCCGGCCGGGGCCTTTTTTGCAATCGAACAAGGTCTGATCAGCCGGGTGACGGTCTATTACAACCTGGCTGACTGGGAAGCGCAGGTGATCGGGTGACGATTGCCGTCCGTCCGCTGACAGGGGCTGCGCTGCAGGCCGCCTTGCCAGACCTGGCGCGGCTGCGGATCACGGTCTTCGCGGCCTGGCCCTATCTCTATGCCGGTAGCGAGGAATACGAGCGCGAGTACCTCGCGGATTTCACTGCCTCGCCCGATGCCGTGCTGGTTGGCGCGTTCGATCGGGATCGGATCGTCGGGGCAGCGACTGCTTCGCCGCTGTCCGCGCAGGATGACTATATCCGCGCGCCCTTTGTCGCGGCCGGGATCGATCCGGCGGCGGTGTTCTATTTCGGGGAAAGCGTGCTGCTCCAGGACTATCGCGGGCAGGGCATCGGCCATGCCTTCTTTGACCACCGCGAGGCAGCAGCGCGCGCCTGGGGTGCCAACCATGCCAGTTTTTGCGCCGTAGTGCGCCCCGCTGATCATCCGGCCCGTCCCGCCGGTTACGTGCCGCTCGATGCCTTCTGGACGCGGCGCGGCTATGCCCCGGTGCCGGGCATGGTCGGCAGTTTTGCCTGGGCCGATCACGGCGAGGCGGGGGAGAGCGCCAAGCCGATGCAGTACTGGATGCGACCCTTATGACCCGTTTTACCGTCGCCGCAGCGCAGTATCCGATCGAGGCCTTGGCGGACTGGGCTGCCTATGCTGCCAAGCTGACACGCTGGGTCGAGCAGGCCGCAGCGGGCGGTGCTGCGCTGGCGGTGTTTCCGGAATATGGAGCGATGGAGCTCGCCAGCCTCGATCCAGGGACGATGGGGGATCTCACCGGTTCGCTGGCGACGGTCAGCGCACTGTTGCCGCAAGTCGATGCGCTGCATGCAGTGCTGGCGGCCCGACACGGCCTCCATATCCTGGCGGCCTCCGCGCCGTGCGCCACCGGGGCGGGGGGCTACGTCAATCGTACCCGGCTCTTCGCGCCCAGCGGTAAGGTCGGCGTGCAGGACAAGCTGATCATGACCCGGTTTGAGCGGGAGGAGTGGGGCGTGAACGCCGGTGGGCCGCTGCGGCTGTTCGACACGGAGCTGGGCAGGATCGGGATCAACATTTGCTACGATTCCGAATTCCCGCTCCTTGCTCGCGCTCAGGTTGAAGCCGGGATGGAGCTGCTGCTGGTGCCAAGCTGCACCGAGGCGCTGCATGGCTATTGGCGGGTCCGGCATGGCGCGCAGGCCCGTGCGTTGGAAGGGCAGTGTTACGCCGTGCACAGCCCGACCGTTGGCAAGGCGGCTTGGTCACCCGCGGTCGACAGCAATCGCGGCGCGGCGGCAGTCTACAGCCCGCCGGACCGGGGTTTTCCCGATGACGGGGTGGTTGCCCTGGGCCAGCTAGATGTGGCGCAATGGCTGTTTGCCGAGGTCGATCTGGCGCGGGTTGCCGAACTGCGCGCCGATGGCGGGGTACTTAATGCCCGGCACTGGGCGGAGCAGCCGGGCGGTACGACCTTGCCGAGCGTGGAGTTCTTGGACTTGCGCTAATCAGAGGCACAAGGCAGGCAGTACTTCATGCGTTTGATCCTGATAGCCGCCGCCCTTGTCCTGACCGCCCCGGCGCAAGCCCAGGCCCAAGCGCCGACTCCTGCCGCTGCCTCGCAGTCGGTCCAATCCGTGCTTGCTAGCGCGCCCGCCGGTACGCGCTTCGGCCTTCTGGTCGTGGACGATCAGGGCCGCGAAATCGTTGCAGTCCGGCCTGATGACCGGTTCATTCCGGCCAGCAACACCAAACTGTTTACGACTGCTGCGGCACTGGCCTTGCTGAACGGTCAATCTGCCCCCGGCGCATCGATCGGGATTGCGCCGCATGGGCGCACCGGTCCGAACATTGTGATCTCCGGTTATGGCGGCGTCAGCCTGTCCACTGCGCCCGATTGTGTGAAGGCCTGCCTGGCGCCCTTGCTGGACCGGATCGCCGAGCAAACCCGCAGCGTGCACGATGTGATCGCCGACGACAGTGCCTTTACCGATCAGCGCTGGAGCCCAGGGATGAGCTGGAACAACATCGGCACCGATTCCGGCACCGCCACTTCCGCCTTGGTGATCGATCGCAACGAATTGCCGATTGTCGTGACGCCGGCAGCACCCGACCAGCCGCCGCTGGTGGCGGTTTCGTCTTATTACACGCTCGTCAATGAAGCCCGGACTGTGGCCGATGGCGAGACCAAGCTGGGTATCGACCGGGCCGTGGGCGGGCGAACCTTGCGACTGTACGGTACCATCAGGGCCGGCGCTGCGCCCTGGCGCGACCTGATGGGGCTGGATGATCCAGCGCACTATGCCAGTTGGCTTGTGGCGCGCGAACTAGCCTCGCGCGGGGTGAAGGTGCGTGGCAAGCTGCGGACGGCCCATCGCCCGGTTGGCACTCCGCCGGTCAATGTCACCTACCGCTTATCCAGAGTGTTTCACGTCACTGCGCCGCCGTTGGCCGAGGAAGTCAGCCTGGTGAACAAGGATAGCCAGAACCTTCATTCCGAACTGCTGATCCGTCGGCTTGCTGCGCTCCCGACGCAGACAATCTTCGAGGCACCGATTGCAGGTCTTGCGGCTCCGGTTGACAGTCTCGAGCGCGGGTTGGCTGCGGCGCGCGGCGTGTTCGAACGCGCAGGAATTCCTCGCGCGGGTTACGACTTTTCGGACGGGTCCGGCATGTCGACCTACAACCGCACTTCGCCACGCGCGGCCGTCGCTCTGTTGCGCTGGAGCGCGACCCAGCCGTGGGCCGCTGCCTATCGTGCTTCGCTGCCGATTGGCGGGGTGGATGGAACGCTCCGGCGCCGTTTTGCCGGGACACCCCTGGCGGGGCGGATTTTTGCCAAGACCGGGACGCTGAACGCTACCAATGCCCTCTCGGGTTGGCTGGTGGCAGCCAGCGGACGCGAACTGACCTTCTCGATCATCGCCAACGATGTCCCCAACGGCACTAGCGCCGTGCCGACCATGGATGCCGCTCTGCTGGCGATCGCGGCGGCCAACTGAGCCAGGGTTTGTTGCAACAAAGCAACAAACGGCGTGGATCGAGCGAAATTTTGCATACTGGTACGGGCAAAATCCAGTTCCCCCCCTTTCGCCGCTGCGTTCAGGCGCTAGTCTGAGGCCATTCCGCCATAGCGGCGGCTCGAATTGGGGGCTTTCATGATTTCACGCAGCATTTCCCGCATCGTCCTGGCCAGCGGTGCAGCCATCGGCGCACTGGCCTCTCCGGCTCTCGCCCAAAGCGCGCCCGACATCACCAGCCCCAACACCGCGAGCGAGGAGAGCAGCGCGATCATCGTCACCGGTTCGCGCATCAAGCAGGACCCGTCCAAAAGCGCACTGCCGCTGCAGATCATCACCACGGACGACCTCAGCCGTGAAGGCATTTCGAACCCCGAACAGTTTGTCTCCTTCCTGGCGGCCAACGGCAACGGGGCTGACAACCTTGCTTCCAACTCGGACGTGGTCAGCGGCGCGGCGCGCGGCACCAACGGCCTGTCATCCGCCAACCTGCGCGGGCAGGGCGCATCGGCCACGCTCGTGCTGCTCAATGGGCGCCGTGTCGCCGCGCACGGCCTGTCGGGCTCGGCCGTTGACGTAAACCAGATCCCGATCGCCGCAATCGAACGCATCGAGGTGCTGAAGGACGGCGCTTCGGCCATTTACGGTACTGATGCGATCGGCGGCGTGATCAACTTCATCACCAAGAAGGATTTCACCGGTGTCCAGATTAATGGCTTTACCGACCTGACCGAACAGGGCGGCAGCTCGATCTATCGTCTGTCCGGGACGGTCGGGTATGGTGACCTGAACGAGCAGGGCTTCAACATCATGGCCTCAGTGGGCCATAGCTGGAATGGTGCGCTGTTCGGCAAGGATCGCGATTTCGTCAACGGCAACCAGCCCAACCGCGGCCTGTCAATCGACACCCGCGGCACCCCGATTGCCACGATTTTCCCGATCAATCCTTCGGCCGCCGGGATTGGCATCTTCCAGGGTGGAACGCTGTTTGGCGGCACCACCGTCGGTTCGCTCGCCGCCAACCCCGGGTTCTTCGTCCCCGGCACCACCGTTGCGGCCAATGGTGGCGTGAACATTCTCGACCTGCCTGGCGGCGCCGGTTGTAACTCGTTTGATGGCGGCATGGCCTATGACCAGGTGCTGTGGAACACGCCCGGTGCGGCGCTGGCCTGCGCTTGGGACACGGGCCGGGCTGCTACCTTGCAGCAGCCGATTGACACGCTGACCTATTACGGCCGCGCCACTGCCCGGTTCGGCGATCATGAAATCTATGCGGAAGTAACTGGCTCGAAAGCGAATTCGAGCAAGATCTTCTCCAACAACCAGTATTCTTCAAACAACACGTCGTTGCCGATTGCCTATCCGCTGAACTCGCTTACGGCCTCGACCTACAATGACATCTATGACCGGCTTGCCGCAGTTCTTCCGGCGATTGGCGCAGTGGGTGACCGGACGGTGGATGCGGTCGGGCGTTATGGCCTGCCCATCACTTTCCGCTGGCGCTGCGTCGCCTGCGGTCCGCGCGAGTATGAAACCGAGACGAACACCTTCCGCGCCGCCATCGGGGTTGAAGGACCGGTTGCTGATGGGTGGGATTACCGGGTCGGTGGTTCCTATGCCTCGAGCCAGGCCACTTCAATCCTGGGCAGCGGTTACCATTACCGCGGGGTCTTCGCCAGCAATGCGGCGGCTCTTGCCTCGGGCGTTCCCGGCGCTACGCTTGCCGGTCAGGTCGATCCGCGTGCACCGACCGCGCCCGGCGCCTCCGCGCCTGGTATCGTCGGCCTGTTCAACAGCGGCATCCTCAATCCGTTCTCGCTGACACAGACGCCGGCGGCGCTGGCCGCGCTGGACGCGGTGTCGGCCAAGGGCGTGCGGCTCTATGGCGGCAAGTACACGCTGTGGCAGTTCGATGCTTCGGTTACCGGTGAACTGTTCGAGCTGCCGGGCGGGACCGTGCAGGTTGCGCTGGGCGTGGATTACCGCCGCGAAGGCTATTCGTTCGATGGGTCGACTGCGGCTGATCCAGCCCGTTCGGCGGACATCTTCAACGTCGCCTTCGACAACGTGAACCAGCTGTCCAAGGTCACTCGTGACGTCAAGGCGGCCTATGCCGAAGTCCTGGTTCCGGTGGTCGACATGTTCGAGCTGACCGGCGCGATCCGCGTTGACGATTATACTGGCTTCGGCAGCACGGTGAATCCAAAGTTCACCGCGAAGTTCCAGCCGGTTGACTGGTTCATGGCGCGTGCCTCTTATGGCACGGGCTTCCGCGTCCCGACCTTCAATCAGATCTTCAACGGTGTTACCCGCTCACCCAACCCGGGTAGCTCGTTGACCGATCCCACCACCTGCCCGGCGGGCGGTGTGGTCAACGTAACCCCGGGCTGTGCTGCGATCACGCCTGAATCGCTGAGCGGTGGCAACGTGAATCTGGGGCCTGAAACGTCTGAGCAGTACAGCTTTGGGGTAGTGCTCCGCCCGACGCCGCGGATCACGCTGACGGCCGATTACTGGAACATCGCCGTTGATAATGTGATCGGTTCGATCACCATTCCGCAGCTGTTTGCCAACATCACTTCCTTCCCCGAGCGGATTGAGCGCACCGCTGGGGTCATTACCCTGGTCGATCTGCGCACCGGCAACTTCGGCTCGCGTCGGACCAGCGGGATCGACTTCTCCGGTCGGGCCGCGTTCGACGCCATCGGTGGGACGATCTCCGCCGGGTTTGACGGCACCTTGCTGCTCAACAAGAAAGAAAAGCTGCTGCCGAACCTGCCTTACACCGATCTGCGCGGCGTTTTCAGCCTGACCGGCGATCTTGGCCTGAAGTGGAAGCACAACGCGTTCATCGCTTACAACAACGATGATTTCACGCTGACCTTCTCCCAGATCTTCCGGGGCAGCTACCAGAATGGCTGGCTGCCGTTCCCGGCGCGCTTGCCCAACCTTTCCGCCACGCGCCCCGACTACAACGAGCGGGTGAAGCCCTACCATATCTATAACCTGTCGGCTTCGAAGACGTTCTTCGAACGGTTCAAGCTGACGCTCGGCGTGCGCAACATCTTCAATACCGACCCGCCGTTCGCCATCACTTATGACAGCAACCTCGGTGCCGGCGGCTCGTGGGAGCCGCGGGTGGCTGATCCGCGCGGGCGTTCCTATACGGCGGCGCTCGAAGTTAAGTTTTGATCGCTACCCGAATCGGGAAAAGCAAGGGCGCAGCCGGTCGGCTGCGCCCTTTGTTTTTGAATTATCAAGTTAAAGTTTAGCAGGCATCGTTAACGGTGATTTTACCAAGTTACGGCAATCTACGCAGGCCTCAAACTGGCAGAGTTGTTGACGATGGACATGACACCGGCCAACCAGCCCAAGTTCGCATCGACCGGCGGTCGCCGGGCGGATCGTCGCAAGTTCGACGTAACCGTCCAGTTCCGCGCCGGTCAGCGCCGGGCGACAGTCAAGGTGCTGGACATCTCATGTTTTGGTGCGCGCGTTGCCGGTGTCTACTTGGTCCATGAAAACGACCGGCTGTTCATCACCCTGCCGGGCATCGCTCCGGTCGAGGCGCGGGTCGCCTGGGTAACGGAGTTTGAGTTTGGCTGCGAATTCGTTCAGCGGCTCAATCAGGTCATTCTCGATTCAATCGTCACGCGCGCCTAAGCGCCCGCTTCCACATCAGCCCGGCCTTGGGTGAACCCCCGCCGACCTGGGGGTGGAAGGGTCGTCGCGTCCGGACGGCGGGGGTTCGGGGGGCTCCTCTGGCCTCAGCAGGCCGGACGGAAGCTGGAATCGCCTTGCCAGCGGGCCAGAATGTTATCGTGCACGATTGGCGAAAGCATGTTGTCGAAGGCGCAACCAGTGAGGCTGTTATCCCACCAGATCACCTCAGCCTGCAGCGCCTCGAGCCCGGGCAGGGTCAGCCAGCAGACCGTGCCGGGATGCAGACGGTTGATCGCCGCAGCACAGAAACCGCTCAGCGAGAGATCGTGGACCACAGTCTGGAAGCCGCGGCCGCCGGAAACCCGCAGCATGGCGGGAATGGTGATGCGCGTGCGGGGCGCACTGCGATCTTCCTGGGCCGCAGCGAAATAGGGATCGCGCGTTTGCAGGTTGTATTCGCTCATGGGCCGGGTTCCTTTGCGCTTGCGACTGGCCTCGCCCGGATCTTTCCGGGAAGGGCTGACAAAGGATGGACCGGCTGGGTTGCCCCAAGCTTATGAGGGCTGGTTAATACGCTCGCGGTGCGGGCTGGCAAATTGTTCACCAAGCAGCGTAACCACGCGATCGGCGACAATGGCTGGCTCCTTGTTGCGGGCTGGATCCTCGCCGGGATAAGCCTTGGCCCGCATGCCCGTGCGAGTGGCGCCGGGGTCGATGATCGCCACCCGGATCTTACTGATATTGCGCACTTCCTGTGCGTAGCAATCGACCAGCACCTCGGCTGCGGCCTTGCTGGCGGCGTAGGCGCCCCAGAAGGCGCGCGGTGCGGTCGCCACTGACGTGGTCAAATGCACAAGGCGGCCATCGGCGCTCTTGCGCAGCAGCGGATCGAAGGCGGCCAGCAGAGCCTGAGTGGCCATGGTGTTAGCGCTGAGCGCCTTGGAGAACCCGGCTTGGTCAATATCGCGCACGGCGGTGAGTTGCGGCAGTACGGCGGCGGCATGAACCAGGATGTCAAGCGCGCCCCAGCGCGTCGAAAGCGCCTGGGCAAGCCTGGCAATCCCGTCACCCTCGACCAGATCGAGTGGGGCAATCGTCGCAGTTCCGCCGGCCTCGAAAATGGCTTCCTCGACCGCTTCGAGCGCCTTGGTATCGCGCGCGGTTAGCACGACGTGGGCCCCGGCAGCGGCCAGCGCCCGGGCTGTGGCCGCGCCAATGCCGCGACTGGCGCCGGTTACCAGCGCCGTCTGTCCGGACAGGTCGGTCATGCGACTTGCCCGACGGGGAGTGTCAATTGATCGGTCGAGGCGGCGCGGTCAGCCAGATCGGTCAGCCGGGTGGGATAGTCACCGGTGAAGCAGGCATCGCAGTGCTGCGGGCAGGCATTGTTCCGGCCAGCCTCTCCCACCGCGCGGTAAAGCCCGTCGATCGAGACAAAGGCCAGGCTGTCCGCCACGATGAAGCTGGTCATTTCCTTGAGGTCCATCCGTGCGGCAAGCAGCTTGTGCCGCTCGGGTGTATCGACGCCATAAAAGCAGGAATGGCCGGTCGGCGGGCTGGCAACGCGGAAGTGCACTTCCTTGGCTCCGGCATCGCGCATCATCTGCACGATTTTCATCGAAGTGGTGCCGCGCACGATCGAATCGTCGATCAGCACGATCCGCTTGCCTTCGACCAGGGCCCGGTTGGCATTGTGCTTGCGCTTAACGTCAGCATGGCGGGCACCATCGCTGGGCTGGATGAAAGTGCGTCCGACATAGTGCGAGCGGATGATGCCCAGGCCAAAGGGAATGCCACTTTCCTGAGCATAGCCGATGGCCGCCGGGACTCCGCTGTCGGGCACCGGTACCACCAGGTCTGCCTCGACCGGCGCTTCGCGCGCCAGCTCTACGCCGATTTCGCGCCGCACTTCGTAAACTGACTTGCCGGCGCTGACCGAATCCGGACGGCTGAAATAGACGTGTTCAAAAATGCAGGGCCGGGCCGGGTGGGAGCCAAAGGGGCGGTGGCTGGAAATCCGGCCGTCCTGACGCACTTCGACGATCTCGCCCGGTTCGATCTCGCGCACGAATTCCGCGCCGACCACGTCAAGCGCCACGGTCTCGCTGGCGAATACGGTCGCCTCGCCGATCTTGCCCATGACCAGCGGACGGATGCCCAGCGGATCGCGGCAGGCGATCATCCGCTTGGGCGTCATGCAGATCAGCGAATAGGCGCCCTCGACCATTCGCAGGGCATCGACAAACCGGTCAAGCAGGGTGGGATAGCGGCTGGTCGCGATCAGGTGGATGATGACCTCGGTATCGCTGGTCGACTGGAAGATTGCGCCTTTGTCGACCAGTTCCTGCCGCAGCCGCATGGCATTGGAAATGTTGCCATTGTGCGCGATCGAGAAGCCGCCGCGGGCGAGATCTGCGAACAGCGGCTGGACATTGCGCAGACCCTGGCCACCGGTGGTCGAATAGCGCACATGGCCCGAGGCCATGTGGCCGGGCAATTCGCTGAGGATGGTCTGATCGGCAAAGACCTGGGCAACATGGCCGAGGCCGCGGCGGGCAAAGAATTCGGTTCCGTCCCAGCTGACGATGCCGCAGGCTTCCTGCCCGCGGTGCTGCAGGGCGTGCAGCCCCAGCGCGGTGACGGGCGCCGCTTCCGGGCTGCCTATGACGCCGAAGATGCCACATTCCTCGCGAAGCTTGTCGCCGTCGCGGTCAAGGAACGGATGCGTGATGTTCATTTGGAATCGCCTGCCAGCTGCGCTTGCGCCTCGCCCGTGCCTTTGGCCGCTGTTGTCCGCGAAGGCAAGCGGCGGTTGGCGACGATGCACAACGGTCCAAAGCCCGTGTTGCGGCGAGGGGTGGCGGGGACCATCTCCGGGAGCGGAAGGAACCCGCCATGAATTACCTGACCACGCACCTTGAGCATGACGAGAGTGAGACCAAGCTCTACGTACCCGATGAGGTCCAGGACGCGCTGCGTACCCTGCTGCGCTGGGCCGGTGAGGATCCCGAGCGCGAAGGATTGATCGATACTCCGGCCCGGGTGGCGCGGGCTTGGCGCGAATACTGCCAGGGTAACGAGGAAGACCCTTCGCTGCACCTCTCGCGCACTTTTGCCGAAGTGGGCGGCTATGATGAAGTCGTGCTGCTGAAGGACATTCCGTTCCAGTCGCACTGCGAACACCACATGGCGCCGATTACCGGCAAGGCCTCGATCGCCTATTTGCCAAAGGACCGCGTGGTCGGCATTTCCAAGCTGGCCCGCGTGCTGCACGGCTTTGCCCGCCGGCTCCAGATCCAGGAACGGCTGACGGCGGAAGTGGCGGAATGCATCTGGGAGCATCTCCAGCCGCACGGCGTGGCCGTGGTGATCGAGGCGCAACACGGTTGCATGACCGGACGCGGCGTGCGCACGCCCGGCGTTGGGATGGTCACCAGCCGCATGCTTGGCTGCTTCCTTGATGACGAGCGCAGCCGCAAGGAAGTGCTCAGCCTGATGGGCTATTGAGCCAGGCGGTCATCTTCGGCGCGAGTGGCGGGATCGGCGCAGCGCTGGCTGCAGCCGTTGCGGCGAGCGGGCGATATGATCAGGTCTGGGCGGGTTCACGATCCGGGACAGTCGCGCCCGGGGGCACCGTAGCTTTCGGCTTTGATCTGATCGATGAGAGCAGCATCGCCGCCGCAGCCGCACTGATCGGTCAGCATGGTCCGGTGGCACTGGCCTTTGTAGCAACCGGGGTTCTGTCGGGCGGCGCGGACTTCCAGCCCGAAAAGAGCTACAAGGCACAAGATCCCGCAGCCTATGCCCGCGCCTTCGCCACGAATACGACCGGACCGGCGCTGATTGGCAAGCATTTCCTGCCATTGCTGCCCCGGCGGGAGCGGGCGGTATTTGCGGCACTTTCGGCGCGGGTCGGATCGATTGCCGACAACCGGCTGGGCGGATGGCACGCTTATCGCGCCAGCAAGGCGGCGCTCAACATGATCCTGCGGAACTTTGCGATCGAATTGGGGCGCAGCCATCCGCAGGCCGTGATCGCCGCGCTGCATCCCGGGACGGTAGCGACCGCGCTGTCCGCGCCGTTCAGGCGGGCGGGCGAGGGGCGCCAGATCCTGACGCCTGAGCAATCGGCGGCCCATCTGCTCGCTGTCATCGACGGGCTCACTCCTGCCGATAGCGGACAACTCATCGCCTGGGATGGCGAGGCGATCCCGTTCTGACCGCTTGCCCTCGGAGCCAGTGCCCCCTAAGTCCCGCCCATCCGCATTTCCTGCGCGAGGCTGTTGCTTGCTGCTGTCCCCATTCGAAAAAGCGCTGGTCAAACGCTATCTCCTGCCGGGGCGGAGCGAGGCCTTCATCGCGCTGGTTGCGGGGATCAGCCTGGTCGCCGTGGCGCTGGGCGTGGCGGCGCTGGTCATCGTCATGAGCGTGATGAACGGCTTCCGAGCGGAACTATTTGACAAGATTTCCGGGCTCAACGGCCATGCCATCGTCCAAGCCTATGGCGGGCGGCTGGATAACTGGCAAGGCGTGCTCAAGGAAGTGCAGGCCACGCCCGGAGTGGTCCGCGCTTCGCCGTTGATCGAACAGCCGCAGATGGCCAATTTCAATGGCCGGGTCGATTTGGTCTTTGCGCGCGGCAATACGGCCGAGGATATCCGTCGGCTTCAGCCCAAGGTGGTGATGGGCTCGCTCGCCCCGCTGCAACCGGGCGCTGGCGAAGTGGCGATCGGGTCGCAACTGGCCGCCAATCTGGGGGTTCGCGTGGGCGATACGCTGACCATTATCAATCCCCAGGGGCGTGCTACGCCGTTCGGCACGGTACCGCGCGAAATCGCTTACCGGGTAGCTGCGATCTTCGAGATCGGCGTGTTCGATTTCGACGAGCGCTTTGTTATCATGCCGATTGAGGATGCACAGACGCTGCTGCTGGCCGGCGATGCAATCGGCATGATCGAAGTGCAGGTGACAGACCCCGATGCCGTGACCGAGATCCTCCAACCCGTCGCCCAGAAGCTGGCCGGACAGGCCGTGGTAACCGACTGGCGCACCATGAATGCCAGCCTGTTCGAGGCGCTGGCGGTGGAGCGCGTGGCGATGTTCGTGGTGCTCTCGATCATCGTGTTGGTGGCCGTGTTCAATATCCTCTCCTCGCTGATCATGCTGGTGCGCGCCAAGACCCGCGACATCGCGATCCTGCGGACAATGGGGGCCAGCCGGCAAAGCCTGCTGAAGGTGTTCGTGACGGTCGGGTTTGTGGTAGGCGCGCTGGGCACTGTGACCGGTCTGGTGCTGGGCGCGGTGTTCCTATTCTTCCGCCAGTCGATCGTCCGCGCGATCGAATTCGTGACCGGGCAGAACCTGTGGGATCCCAAGATCCGGTTCCTGACCGAGCTGCCGTCCCGCACCGATCCGGTCGAAGTGGCGATCATCATCATCATGGCATTGGTCTTCAGTTTCCTGGCCACGCTCTATCCGGCGATGAAGGCTGCCGGGACCGACCCTGTGCAGGTGCTGCGCTATGAGTGATCCGGTTGTCCTTACCCAGGGGCTCACCCGCAGCTTCGAACAGGGCGGGGTGCGCATCGACGTGCTGCGCGGGGCCGATATCGCAATTCAGCCTGGTGAAATCGTCGCGCTGCTGGGTCCCTCGGGTTCTGGCAAATCCACGCTACTCCAGGCGGTCGGCCTGCTGGAAGGCGGGTTTGGCGGCACCCTGCGGATTGCCGGGGTCGATGCCGGGGCGCTCTCTGCCGATGCGCGGACCGAACTGCGGCGCGACCGGATCGGCTTTGTCTATCAGTTCCATCACCTGCTGCCCGATTTCAGCGCGCTCGAAAACGTGGTCCTGCCGCAGCTGGTGGCCGGCGCCGATGAGGCTGCGGCAGCCGAACGGGCGGTAGCGTTGCTCACTGCGCTGGGCCTTGGCGAGCGGCTGGGGCATCGGCCCAACCAGCTTTCCGGGGGCGAGCAACAGCGCGTGGCCGTGGCTCGGGCGCTGGCCAATCGTCCGGCGTTGGTCCTGGCCGACGAACCGACCGGCAATCTGGACGAGGCCACTGCCGACCGTGTCTTTGCCGAGTTTCTCGAACTCGTGCGCGGACAGAACAGCGCTGCGCTGGTCGCCACCCATAACGAACGGCTGGCGGCACAGATGGACCGGGTGCTGCGGCTGCACGAAGGACGGGTTGACTAGCATCGTGACCGGCTCGGGCTTTGTGCCGGTTGACGTTCCGGGCCGCTGGCCTAGTCTGGCTCGCAACAGAAGGGGTTAAGCGATGCACACGATTGCGGATTTCACGGCCAAGCTGCCCGGCGGTGCCGAAATTGATCTGGCTGACAAGGCCGGCAAGGTCCTGCTGATCGTCAATACCGCCAGCAAGTGTGGCTTCACCCCGCAGTACGAAGGGCTTGAAGCGCTGTACCGCAAGTATGCCGATCAGGGGTTCGAAGTGATCGCTTTCCCCTGCAATCAGTTCGGTGCGCAGGAGCCCGGCAATGCTGAGGAAATCGCCAACTTCTGCAGTCTGAAATACGATGTGACCTTCCCGCTGATGGCCAAGATCGATGTCAATGGCGATGCCGCGCCGCCGCTGTACGACTGGCTGAAGAGCGAGGCCCCCGGGCTGATGGGTTCCAAATCGATCAAATGGAACTTCACCAAGTTCCTGATCGATCGCGACGGCAAAGTGGTGCGGCGTTATGCCCCGACCGACAAGCCCGAAGCGCTGGCCCGGGACATCGAGGCGCTACTCTAACCAGCCAAATCCTCCAGCTTCCCCTGATCGACCGCTGCGACTGCGGCTTTCAGATCGTCAATCGAGTTGGCGTCACCCACCGCCTCGATCATGAAGCGGTTGGCCACCATGACGCCGAACTTGCCGCTGTTGCTGGTCTTGTTCCATTCCTCGACCTGCATCTGACCATTGACCGTGGTGGTCCGTTCAAAGCCGTTGGCGTCCTCGCGGCTCTGCTCGACCCCTATCGCCGCGTCGAGACCGGCGATTGCGCCGAGCGCCGACATGTCCACCACCTTGAGCTCGAAGCGCTTGTTGCCAGCAGTATAGGTCGCCTCGGCCGTGCTGCCCATGTTGCCCATGCTCCCGCTTTCCGTGGCCGTGCGGGTGAAGGCGCCGAAGCTGGCGGGGAGCAGTGCGGCCAGTTCCGCGGTGGATACCGGCTTCACCTGGCCGTTGCTGGCAGCTTCCATTTGCTTGGTGGCCGCTTCGATCTTGTCGGTTTCAATCGTGCCCATGCCAGGGATCGTTACCTTGGCGTCGGTATCGGCATTGGCCATCATCGCCGCCGGTCCGGCCCCGAACAGGCCGGTGATTCCGGCAACGACCGGCGCGGTCACCAATGACAGCACGATGGCGCAGAGGATCGTCAACGCCGTAAACCCAAGCGCCTTGTCCTCCGGCACTTTCATGAACGGCTTGGCGCCAAGATAGAGCAGGTACAGCGAATAGAGCCCGAACAGCAGGCCCAGCATAGACAGTGCCGGCCAGATCCCGACAATGCCGCCCACCCACGATGCCGTTGCACCATAAACTGCCAGCTTGAAAGCGCTCGTCCGGTCTGCGGTTCCGCCGAATTTTGGGGCCAGGAAATCGGCGATCAACGCCAGAACGGCGATCATCACCAGGCCGATCACATAGCTGACCACCGCCGTGACCAGGCCGCTGACCAGCCCCGGCTTGTAGGAAAAGCCGAAGGCGCCATATCCGAACACCTGTCCGCCGATAAAGCTGGCAACCGGGCCGATTGCCGCCAATGGCAGGGCCCAGCGCATCATCAGTTCACCTGGCGTGGCCGGTTCGGCAGCGAGTGTGGTGAATGTTTCCTTCGGTGAAGTCAGCACTGCCTTGACCCGGTCCGCCAGGCCTCCGGCTTGCCCGCCGCTCAAATCAACCATCGCCTATCCCCTTCGATTGTCTGCGTTGCGCGACCCGGTGGCGTTTGTTCTGGTTGTTGCAGAAGAGAAAATCATATTCTTGCGCACTTGGCGAGTCCGATGACGCGACCCTGTGGGTAAAGCGGCCCGCCGGTGCTTGAGAATCGCGCTCGGGAGCCCCATCGTGGCGCCATGTCTCATGAAGCCTTTGTCCCGCTGCGCATCTATTCGAGTTATACCATGCTCGATGGGACGATTGACCCCAAGGTGGCGGCAAAGCTGGCCAAGGACCGGGCTTTTCCAGCTATCGCGCTGACCGATCGTAACGGCCTTTATGCGGCCATGTCGTTTGCTTCGGCCTGCAAAGATGCGGGCATCCAGCCGCTGCTCGGCACATTCCTGGCCGTGGCGCGCGATGGCGGGTCGACGGGCAAGGATCCGCAGATCGACTGGTTGGGCTTGATCGCGCAGAACGAGACCGGCTGGAACAATCTGTGTCACCTGGTCAGCCATGCCCATCTGGGGCGGCCGATCGAGCTTGAGCCCCATGTCACCATGGCCGATCTGGCTGGCCACACCGATGGCCTGATTGCCTTGACCGGCGCGGGCGAGGGAGCGCTGACCCGCCTGCTGGCTGATGGCAAGGGCGAAGCGGCGGTCGAGCTGTGCGCGCGGCTCGAAGAACTGTTTTCGGGGCGGCTCTACCTGGAGCTTGCGCGGCGCGGCGATCCCGTGGAAGATGCGGCGGAAGATGCGCTGATCGATCTGGCCTATGCCAGAAACCTGCCACTGGTGGCCACCAATCCGGCCAATTTCGCCGATCCGGGTGGCCATGCGGCGCACGATGCCATGCTCTGCATTGCTCATTCGACCCATCTCGACGCGCCCGAGCGGCCGCGCAGTCCGCGTGATGCCTGGCTGAAGTCCGGGCCGATGATGAAGGAGCTCTTCGCCGACCTGCCCGAGGCGCTCGCGAACACCCTGGTCGTGGCGCAGCGCTGCGCCTTTGCCCCGCCCAAGCGCAAGCCGTTGCTGCCCAGCCTGGCCGGTGACAAGGAAGGTGAAGCGGCGATGCTGATCGAGCATGCCCGCGCCGGTCTGGAACGGCGTCTGGTCCCCTATGGCGAGCTGACGACGAACGAGCGGCAAGCCTATTTCGACCGGCTCGATTTCGAAACCGACGTAATCAACCGGATGGGCTTTGCCGGTTACTTCCTGATCGTGGCCGACTTCATCCAGTGGGCCAAGGCCAATGACATCCCGGTCGGGCCGGGGCGCGGCTCGGGCGCGGGTTCGGTCGTTGCCTGGGCGCTGACCATTACCGATCTCGATCCGCTGCGGCTGGGGCTGCTGTTCGAACGCTTCCTCAATCCGGAACGCGTTTCGATGCCGGATTTCGATATCGACTTCTGCGAAACCCGCCGCGGCGAAGTGATCCGCTATGTTCAGGCCAAGTACGGTGCCGATCACGTCGCCCAGATCATCACTTTCGGCAAGCTCAAGGCCCGTGCCGTATTGCGCGATACCGGGCGGATCCTGCAAATGAGCTATGGTCAGGTCGACCGGCTGTGCAAGATGGTGCCCAACCACCCGACCGATCCGTGGAGCCTGCCCCGCGCGCTCAACGGTGTGGCCGAGCTCAAGCGTGAGTATGACAACGATCCCGAAGTGAAGCGACTGGTCGACCTCGCCGTCCAGCTCGAAGGCCAGCCGCGCAATAGCTCGACCCACGCCGCCGGGGTGGTGATCGGGGACCGTCCGCTCGATCAGCTGGTGCCGCTCTACCGCGATCCGCGTTCGGACATGCCGGTAACACAGTTCGACATGAAATATGTGGAGGATACCGGACTCATCAAGTTCGACTTCCTTGGTCTCAAGACACTGTCGGTGCTCAAGAAGGCGCTCGAGCTGCTCAAACGGCGGGAGATCGCGATCGATCTCGACGCCCTGCCGTGGGATGATGCCCAGGTCTACGAGCTGCTCCAGCGTGGTGACACCGTGGGCGTGTTCCAGCTGGAATCCGAAGGCATGCGCCGAACCCTGGCGGCAGTAAAGCCGACCAATTTTGGCGACATCATCGCGCTGGTTTCGCTCTATCGCCCAGGGCCGATGGACAACATCCCGCTGTTTGGGCGCCGCAAAAACGGCAGCGAGAGTATCGAGTATCCGCACCCCAAGCTGGAGAGCATCCTCAGCGAGACTTATGGGATCTTCGTCTACCAGGAACAGGTCATGCAGGCCGCGCAGATCCTCGCAGGCTATTCGCTGGGCGATGCTGACCTGCTGCGCCGCGCCATGGGCAAGAAGGTCCAGGCCGAAATGGATGCCCAGCGCTCGCGCTTCGTTTCCGGGTGCAAGGAGCATTCCGACATCGAGCCGGGCAAGGCCAACGAGCTGTTTGATTTGATCGACAAGTTCGCCGGCTATGGCTTCAACAAGAGCCACGCAGCGGCCTATGCGCTGCTGGCTTACCAAACGGCCTGGCTCAAAACCCACTATCCGCATGAGTTCTATGCCGCGGCGATGTGCTTCGATCAGCACCAGTCGGAAAAGCTGGCGGTATTCGTAGACGATATGCGCCGCAATGGCGTTGCCCTCGAAGGGCCCGATATCAATCGCAGCGAGGCCGAGTTCACGGTCGAGCGGACCGACCATGGCCACGCCGTGCGCTATGCCCTTGCCGGAATCCGCAACGTTGGCGAGAAGGCGATGGACGCGATCGTCGCCGAGCGCGAAGCGCATGGCTGGTTTGAAGGCCTGGAAGATCTGTTCCGGCGGGTACCGGCCGGATCGATGAACCGCCGCCAACTGGAAGGGCTGGCCGGGGCCGGTGCGTTTGACAGCCTCGAGCCAAACCGCGCCAAGGTTCTGGCCAATGCCGACATGTTGCTGGCCGTGGCCGACGAGGCCGAGCGCAGCCGTACCAGCGGTCAGGCCGGGTTGTTCGGCGGCGAGGATCATTCTGCTCCGTCGCTCCGGCTGGATGACATTGCGCCCTGGTCGCGGGCCGAGCAGATGGCGAAGGAGCGGGAGAACTTTGGGTTCTACTTTGCGGCTCATCCGGTTGAGCAATGGCGGGCCGTCGCCAATGCCAATGGCGCACGGTCCTACGCCCGGCTGATGGAGGCGGGAGTGCCCGGCGGCGGGCGTGCCCAGGCAGTGATGGCGGCCATGGTCGAAAGCGTCAGCAAGGGCCGCACCCGCAAGGGTGGCGAATTTGTCCGCGCCGATTTCTCGGACAGTTCCGGACAGTTCAGCGCCGCCTGTTTCGAGGAATCGCTGGTCGAGCCGATGCAGCGCTGGGCCAAGGACGGCACCTGCCTGCTGCTGACGGTAGAGCTTGACGCGCCCAGCCCGGACGAGCCGCCGCGCGTGACGGTGCGTGGCGCCCGGCCGCTGGAGGAAGTGAAGGGCACGGCGCAGATGCAGCTGCGGCTTGATGTACTGGTGCCTGAAGCCCTGGGCGAACTGGCAGCGCTCCTGAAGTCTGACGGAGCGGGCCAGGGCGAGGTACTGGTTCGATTGCGCACTGGTTTGGCGCATGAGCCGCTGCTGCGGCTTGGCCGACAGTTCCATATCGACAGCGATGTCGCCGAACGCTTGGCAAGCGTCGAAGGACTTGCCAATGTGAATTTGACTGCGCGGCGAAACCCGGGGCATTTGCGCCTCGTCGCCTAGACCAACAACGGGTGGGGGGATTTGGAGAGCCTGATGCTGGGAGCAATGCAAGACTTTGACCTGCGGGTCACACACCTGATCGATCACGCGGCGCGGGAACACGGCAGCCGCGAGATCGTTACGCGTTGGGCCGATGGCAGTGAAACGCGGACGAACTGGGCCACCATCCGCCATGACGCCCTGCGCATGACCCAGGCGCTGCGTAAGCTGGGCATTCAGCCGGGTGACCGGATAGCAACCCTGGCCATGAACCACAGCCGTCACCTCGTTTCGTGGTATGGCGCAGTGGGCGTTGGCGGGGTGCTCCACACGATCAACCCGCGCCTGTTTGACGATCAGCTGGAATACATCGCCAATCATGCCGAAGACCTGGTCCTGCTTTATGACAAGGCCTTCACTCCGATCATCGAGCGGATGAAGCCGAAGTGGACCACGATCAAGCACTACATCTGCTATGATAACGG
>JBIIDJ010000067.1:0-13710 GCA_044238415.1 Novosphingobium sp. | reverse complement strand
TGCTCGCGCAGGCGGATCGCCTCCGAGACGCGGGGGTAGATCCGGGTGGAAACGGTTGGTTGCATTAGCCCTGGCCAGCGGCAGGATAGCCCAGCACTGTTCTAAGGCCGGGTGCATGGTAATCGACCAGGGCACGGTGACGTGCACCAAGCTCGGCCGGCAGATCGACGCCGACCCCGGTCAAGTTTTCCCGCGCGGTAGCGCTCTGGCGGCGGTCCGAACCAACCCTTACCCGCTCGCGCCAGTCATCGGGCATGGCGATGCCGCAAGCACCCAGCAGGGCAGCGAAGAACTGTTCCGCCGCGGGATCATCCAGATTGCCAACTGCCGCCATCAGGTCCTCGAACTTGACCGGATGGCAACGCGCACCCAGCCAGGCCGCGGCATTGAGCTCATAGATATCGTTCAGTGACGGCAGCTTGGCCGGCAGGCCGAAGATCATCATCGTCAGCAGTTCATCAACTGAGATCTCGCCGCTGCGCAGGTGTTCGACATTGCCAAAGAACTGCTCCGACAGAAGAAACCGGGCCCGGGCGATCACCCAGTCATAGGGATCGCGGTAGAGCACGATCCGGCGGGTTGGCGCCGTCTCGACCACCGAGGCATCGGCCAGGAACAGGTGCCCCCAGCTGAGCATCGGCCGGGCCGGATCGAAGGCATGGCGATGCTGGGCTAGATTCCCCCACTGGATGAAATCCGCCATGTAGTGCTGCTTGGCCGGTACGAACATCCGCACGATATTACGCAGCAGGTGACTGCCGCTTTTCGGCACCGAATTCAGAAAGACCGGGTGAGCGAGCGGCGCCTGTACGAAACGGGCGTTCTCCACATCAAGCGTATCGGGGCGAACCTGGATGACGGGCATTGGGAATAACAGCTCCTGAGGCTGGATAGCAGAAAGGGCGACATGAAACCATGCCGCCCTCTGCCAATCCTACGCCGGTTTGGCGAAAATCAGAACTTCGCGCCGACGTTCACGAAGACGCGCCGTCCGGCAAAGCCATACTGCGAGGCCGCGACCACCGGGCCGAGCATCGAGATCTGGTTGCCGTTGAGCACCGAAACGCGCGGCGGACGGGTATCGAACAGGTTGTTGATCCCCGCCGTGATCTGGAACCGCCCGTCAGCGATTTCCTTGGTCACCGAGACGTTGTGATAGAACACTGCCGGTGCGGTCAGATCCGGGCAATAGACACCGTAGATCGGAACATCGTCCAGCGGAGTCGCGGTCCGGTTGTTGTTGAACGAACGGAGGCACGGGCCGCCGTTGCGATCGAGGAAGTCCTGCTGATTGGACGTGCCGCCGATCACACTCATGCCGTAGAATACGCTGAAGCTCGACGACGGCGCCCAGGTCAGGCGGAAATCGCCAACCCACTGCGGCGAGCCGGCTTCACCATTGTCCGATTCAAGCGGCGAAGTTGGCAGCAGGCGCGAATTGTCCTTGAGCTGCCAGGTCATGTCCGCCGTCAGCGTCACAGTACCGAGCTTACCGAGGTCATGCTTGGCCCGGAAGTTCAGGTCGATGCCTTGGTTATGCTGGCTCGAAACGTTGATGTAGGAATCCCGGATCCTATTGATCTGGAACGGAGCCGACACGTTCTGGCCACGCGTCACGAGGTCGCAGAGCGGTTCCGTCGCGAAGTTGGCCGAGTCATAGCAGCCGAACAGGATCGTACCGGCGCCCAGCTGCGAGATCTCCCCCGCCACCTTGATGTCGAAGAAGTCGACCGCAAGGCTGATGTCGGTATCCGGCAGGAACGACAGCTTCGGGGTCAGGATCGTGCCGATCACCAGCGCCTTGGAGGTTTCTGCCTCCAGGATGCCAAGGCCACCTGACGAGACAACCGTCGCACTGATGCCGCCACCGGCATAGTTGCCGGGGATGCCATCAGCGGCACAATTGTTCGCGATCCGCTGCGAGATGCGGCCGGCAGCAAGGTTGCTCGTCCAGTTGACGCAGGGGTCAATGCGATTCTGCGGCAGGAAGCTGGTTTCATCAGCCAGGAACTGCTCGAACAGCGCCGGAGCGCGGTAGGATGTGCCATAGCTGCCACGGAAGCGCAGCCAATCGGTGACGGTCCAGTTCAGGCCGACCTTGTAGGTCCAGTTGCCGTTATCCTCGTCGGTAACGCCATTGGATTCCTTGGTGGCCTTAACGTTGGTCACACGGCCTGCCGCAGACAGGGTCAGATCCTGGAACAGGGTCTTGTCCTTGAGCAGCGGGATATTGACTTCGGCGAAGGCTTCGGTCGTCAGGCTCTTGCCGGCGGTGATGCCGCTGGCCGAAGCGCCCCAGGCGTTGGCTGCCAGGGTGATGGCACCCGGCTTGTCATTGATCTTGTCCTCGCGGATCGAGCCACCGATCGCGACATCGAGCGGGCCGGCGGGGAGCTGGAACAGCTCGCCCGAAACGGTCGCTTCGCCGCTCAGCTGGGTGTAGATCGTCTTGCCTTCTTCCCAGTCGGTCAGGAAGGCGGCCTGAGCGGGGGTCAGCTGACCGGCCAGGAAGTTCGGGTTAGCCCAGGGCAAGTCGATGCACTGCTTGCCCGAGATCGGCGTGACGGTGCCAGCGCACGACGCGAACTGGAAGTAGCCGGTATCATAGGCATCCTGCAGGATCTGCTGGCTGCGATAACGACCGATGTTACGGCTGAACTGCGCGTGGACGTCATAGCGCCACTTGCTGTCACCGCCGAAGTTGCCGCGCGCACCGGCAACGCCGCGGTAGTAGTCTACCTTCTGGCTGTTGTCGTTGAGGTTGGTGATCCCGGTCGGGCTCAGCAGGTTGAGACCGCCCCAGCCGCCGCCCCAGAAGTTGTAGGCGTTGCCGGCACCGGTTCCATAAAGGTCGCCGGTGTAGCCAAAGTTCCAGAACTGGCGCCAGCCATTCTGGTAGGTTTCACGGCGGTTGAACAGGAATTCACCGAACAGCTCAACCGATTCACTCAGTTCGAACGAACCCTCGGCATAGACCGTGTAGAGATCGGTTTCGGGAATGATGGTCTGTTCATCGACGAACGGGTGATAGGCATTCTGAACTGCCATCGACTTTGCGTCGTAACCGGTCGGGAACCAGCCAGCCGGGGCAAAGAAGTCACCAAAGAACGCAGGCGCGCCGAACGCCGGGATACCCAGGGTCTGGCCCGGGTACTGGAACTGCATCAGGACGCTTGGACCGACGACTGTGTTGAGGCCGGTGTTCGGCCCGCCGGGGCCATCAAGCCGCAGGTTGGTGCCCGAGGTGGCATTGTAAGTCCAAACGTGACCCCAGCGGAGGTCTTCGCAGTGCGGCTTGCCGGTACGCGGGTCAATCAGGTCAGCCGGGTTGCCGGCCTCGTCGAAGATGTTGGCGGCCGGGCAGGCGAGGTATTCACGGTCGCCGCGGGCCAGTTCCTTGGTCTTCGAGTAGTCACCCGCGATCAGGATGTGGCCGCGATCGAAGGTCTTGCCCCAGGCGGCACTGAAACGATACTCTTCACCGCCGCCATCGAACGGCAGCGAGCTGTTGGCGTTGAGCGACAGGCCGTCAAGCTTCGACTTGGTCAGGATGTTGACCACGCCCGCGACAGCGTCCGAGCCGTAAACCGACGACGCGCCAGTCTTCAGGATCTGGATGTCGTTGATGATCGACAGCGGGAGCACGTTAAGGTCGAACGAGGAAACACCGCCGCGCGTACCGGCCGGACCGGCACGGCGGCCGTTCAGCAGCACGAGTGTGCGGTTGGCACCAAGGCCGCGCAGGTCAACCGTTTGCGCGCCCGGACCGCCGTTGGTCACGAAGTTCGACGAAAGCGCTGCGGTGATCTGGGTCGAACCAGCGGCAATCGGCGAGCTCTGCAGCGTGCTGGCCAGGTCAAACCGGCCTTCCTTCTTGGCGATTTCGGGATCGACGATCGAAATCGGATCCGGGCTGTTGAACGGCGTGACCGAGCGGATGCGCGAGCCGGTAACGACGATCGCGCCTTCATCGGCGGGCGCAGCTTGCGGCTGTTCGGTTTCAGTGGTTTCTTGCGCGTAGGCGGGAGCAGCGAAAATTACGGCACCGGCAGCGACACTGGCCAGCAGCGCGAAACGGCTGCTCTTGGCAGAAATGGAAGCAGTCATGAGATCCCCATCGTTCAGACGATCAGCACAAAAAGCAACTTCGGCTAGCGAGCGCAATGCCTAAGCAATGCGCTCGCTAGCCGAGATGCAATTAGCCCGATTGGGGTCACATAATTGCAACACCTTGCATAAGTGTTGCCAAGGCCTGTTTCACCGGCGCTCGCCGACGACAGAAGTCAGCCCAGCGCCGCCTGCAGATCATCGACCAGATCGACGCGTTCCCACGGAAACAGGTCGCCTTCGGCCTTCCGACCGAAATGCCCGTATGCCGCAGTCGGCTTATAGATCGGCCTGTTAAGGCCAAGGTGGGTGCGGATCGCCCGCGGGGTGAGCCCGCCAAGCTTGGGCAGGCTCAGGATCGCGGCTTCGATCTTGTCGTCACCGACCGTGCCGGTCTCGTGCGTATCAACGTACAGCGAGAGCGGCTTCGACACGCCGATGGCATAGGCCAGCTGGATCGTGCAGCGCGTGGCAAGGCCCGCGGCAACGACGTTCTTGGCCAGATAACGGCTGATATAGGCAGCCGAGCGGTCCACCTTGGTGGGATCCTTGCCGGAGAAGGCACCGCCGCCATGCGGGGCAGCGCCGCCATAGGTATCGACGATGATCTTGCGCCCGGTGAGGCCGCTGTCGCCATCGGGGCCACCGATCTCAAAGCTGCCGGTGGGGTTGATGAAGTATTCGGTCTCGCGCAGCAGCACCGGCGGGATCACTTCGGAAATCACCCGCTTCACATAGGCGTGCAGCTCGGCTTCCTTGTCACCCTCGTCATAACCGGGGGCGTGCTGGGTCGAGACGACCACGGCGGTCGCGGCAACCGGCAGGCTGCCTTCATAGCGCAGCGTGACCTGGCTCTTGGCGTCGGGCTCAAGGAACGGTGCGACGCCGGAATGGCGGTCCTCAGCCATCTTTTCCAGGATCTTGTGGCTGTAATAGAGCGTAGCCGGCATCAGGTCCGGGGTTTCATCGGTAGCGTAACCGAACATGATGCCCTGGTCGCCCGCGCCTTCATCCTTATTGGCATTGGCATCGACGCCCTGCGCGATATGCGCCGACTGGCCGTGCAGGCGGTTGATGAATTCGAACTGCTCCCAGTGGAAGCCGTCCTGGGCGTAACCGATATCCTTGACTGTCTGGCGTACGACACGCTCAATCTCATCCTGCGCGCCCGGCGCCCATTCGCCGTTCTCGAACACGCCCTTGCAGCGGATTTCGCCGGCCAGGACCACGAGCTGCGTGGTGCAGAGCGTTTCGCAGGCGATCCGCGCCTCGGGATCCTTGGACAGGAACAGATCGACGATCGCGTCGGAAATCTGATCGGACACCTTGTCCGGGTGGCCTTCGGAAACGCTTTCGGAAGTAAACAGGTAGTCGGTGCGCATCGCGTCCTCGATATAAAGGAATCTTTATATCGCATCCCTAGCCGTTGCGGCGGCGGCTGGCAACCATTCCTGCGGCAAGAAGAACTATCGCCCAGCCTAGTGGCAACGCATTGCCGAGGCGCGAAAAGGGAGTCGGTGCCAAGGCCGCCGGCAGCTGCCCGTCAAGCCGCCCGGAAACCAACCGCGGAACATGCTGGCGGACCACGCCGGACGCGTCGATCACCGCGGAGATGCCCGTGGTGGTCGAACGCAGCACTGGCAGCCCCTCCTCGATCGCGCGCAGCCGGGCCTGAGCCAGATGCTGAGGCGGACCCCACGCCCCGAACCAGCCGTCGTTGGAGGGATTGAACAGGTAATCGGGACGATCGGCCGGATCGACCACCTGGCCGGAAAAGATGATCTCGTAACAGATCTGGATACCCGCCTTGCCGAACGGGCCGAGTTCGATTGAGCGCGGACCCGGCCCCGGCCAGAAGTCGATCCCGCCGGGCACCAACCGTTCGACACCGAGCGGCTCAAGCAGCCAGCGCAGCGCCAGGTATTCGCCATAGGGCACCAGATGTGCCTTGGCATAACCGCCACGGATCGTGCCGGTGCCGTCAAGCGCGGTTACTGAATTGCGGGCGCCGACGGCGCGGCCGCCACCAATCTCAAGATCGACCGTACCGGTCAGCAACATCGCCTCCGGACCGATCGCGCGGGCGATCCGTGCCCGGGCAAGCGCCGGATCGGCCCCATAGGTATCGAGGTAGTAGCGCTCGGGATAACCGTCCCGCAGATAGTCGGGCACGCCGGATTCGGGCCATAGCACCAGCCGCTGGTTCGGCCCCGCACGTGGCGCAGTCAGTGCAGCATAACGCTGGAACTGCCAATCGAACCAAGCCGGGTCGTTGAGCACTTCTTGCCGGATATCGGGCTGTACCAGGGTGTACCGCCGCGCCGTTGCCTGCTCCGGCGGAACAATTGCCTGCGGCAACAGCAATACCGCCAACGGCGTCAGGACCAGCGCCAGGCCGCGCGGATCGCGGCGCCCCCTCGCCCCGGCTGCCCACCAGCAGCCCGCCAGCAAAACCACCAGCCCCGACAGCGCATAGGTGCCCAGCCAGGGCAGCGTGAGCGCCAACCCGGGCCGGCCAAACGGGCCCAGCGCTGCAACGCCAAGCGGATTCCAGGCAAACCCGGTGAAAACCCAGGCGCGCAGCCATTCCGTGACGATCCAGCTGGCGGCAAAGACGAACACCAGGCCGGTCCGGTTATGGCGGACAAGCCATGCCGCCAGCGCCGCCAGGGCCGGATAGACCGCAAGGTAGAGCGAGAGCAGCACAACTGCGACCCAGCCGAGCCACGCCGGCATATTGGCTTGGTAAGTAAAGGCCGTGGCGATCCAGTTGTTGCCGAGGGTGAAATGCCCCACCCCGAACCACCAGCCAATCAGCGCCGCGTGCTTCCACTGCGCCGCCGCACCGATCAGCGCCAGCAGCCCGGCCAGCGACAGCAGGGTCAGCGGCCATAGACCAAGCGGCTGGAACCCGGTGGCGGCCAGCGCCCCCAGGACCAGCGCGGTCTTGCGGGGATGGTTCAGCGCAAGGTCCAGCCAGCGGTGCAAGCTAGAACCCGTCCGCGATCACTTGGCCGATTCGAGCGCCTCGTCGGCACCGTCGGCCGAGGGCTTGCGGCGCAGCGGCTTGCGGCGCGGTTTCGCCTCGGCGGCAGGAGCCTCCTCAGCTGGCGCGCTATCATCGCGGCTGCCGATGGCCGGCGGCAGCAAGGACGGATCAAGCCCGGCCGTTTCGCCCTCATCCCCGCGGTCTTCACGGCGCGGGCGGCGGTCACGATCATCCTGGCCGCGGCGCGGACGCAACCCACGATTGCCGCGCGGTTCGCGATTGTCACGCACGAACGGATTTTCACTGGGTTCGTAGGGATTGTCGCGGACCGGCTCGTCGTCGCCTTCGCCATCGCCGCGCGGCGCGTCATCGTCAGACGGGCGATCGTCACGGTCGCGCCGCGGACGGTCTTCGCGCTCCCGGCGGGTATAGACCGGTTGGTCGAAGCTGGGGAAATCACTGTCGGTCGAGAACTCGCCGGCATCATCGCTTTCGAAGCGCTCACCGCCTTCACCGCCCTCTTGCCAGCGCTCGTCGCGCGGGCGGCGCTGCTCTTCCTGGCGCAGGCGCTGGTCGGCAATCACGCGGAAATAGTGATCGGCAAACTGCAGATAGTATTCCGACTGCACCCGGTCGCCATTCATGTGGGCGTCCTGAGCGAGCTTGCGATACTTTTCGAGCATCTGCGGGGCATTGCCCCGGGCCCGGCTGTCGATCCGGTTGAGCTGCTGGCCGCCACCGCCGCCGCCCTGACGATTGCCGCGGCCGCGCCGGCGATTATTTCCACGATTGTTATTCAAGGGTGTCACTTCCCTGTTGCAGCGGCTGCGCCGGCCATTCCGGCTGCCGGGCCGCGTGACCCGTGTCGCCCCGGTGCACCCATCGCACGCCGGGGTTCCGACATCTGCTGGCTTGGCTGGCGAGAGGAGCCAGGTTCGACGCAAATGCTGGAGTGAGCCGTGGGGACGCGGTTAATGCTGTCCAGCCTCGGCCTGACGCAGGTCTTAGGACTTCACCGTCCCATTGCCAAGCGCTTTCTTGAACTCCAGCACCCTTGGCCGCCCGGCGAGATCGCGATGAAGCTGCGCCGCAAGACCCGCATCGACCGCGATCGCGGTAACGGCGGCAGCCTGGGTATGGCCAATCTCGACCAAGGCGACGCCATCATCCAGCAGCAGGTCAGGCAATTGCGGGATGAGCACGCGGTAATCGGCCAGCCCGTCGGGTCCGGCGAACAGCGCCCCGGCCGGCTCGTGATCGCGCACGTCGGGGGCAAGTTCGGCCGCACTTTCGACGTAGGGCGGGTTGGCCAGGATCAGATCGAACCGGTCACCCAGCCCGGCCGCCCAGTTCGGCTGGTGCCAGTCGGCCTCGATCATCCGCGCCCGGGCCGTCAGGCCAAGCCGCTCGGCATTGGCGCGGGCCAGGGCCACGGCCCCCGGCGATCGATCAATCCCCACTCCGGCGGCGGCGGGCAAATCGTGTAGCACGGCCAGCAGCAAGGCGCCCGAGCCGGTCCCGCAGTCCAGCACGCGCCGGGCATCGGCCCGGGCTGCAAGGGCCGCCTCGACCAGTGTCTCGCTATCCCCGCGCGGGATCAGCACATCGGGCGAGACCATGAAGGGCAGGCCGAAGAATTCCTGGTAACCGCGGATATAGGCCACCGGCTCATGTGCGGCGCGGCGGGCAACCAGCGCGGCAAAGCCCGGTGGCTCCGGATCGCGCATATGCCGCAGAAACAGGTCTGACCGGCTGACATTGAGCGCCTCGGCCATCAGCAGCTCGGCATCAAGCCGGGCGGAATCGGTGCGCGATCCGAGCAGCTCGGTCGCGGCGCGGATCGCTTCGGCAACGGTGCGCGAGGTGACGGGCGCGGTCACTCGCCCAGCGCCGCAAGGCGCTTGGCCTGGTCTTCGGCAATCAGGGCATCGACCAGCTCGGCGAGGCCCGGGCCCTCAAGGATTTCGGGCAAGCGGTGCAGCGTGAGGTTGATGCGGTGATCGGTCACCCGCCCTTGCGGAAAATTGTAAGTGCGGATCCGTTCGGAGCGGTCGCCCGAGCCGACCATTGCCTTACGCGCCGCTGCTTCCTCGCCCTGGGCGGCGTCGCGCTGCGCTTCGAACAGACGGGCGCGCAGCACCTGCAGCGCCTTTTCCTTGTTCTTGTGCTGGCTGCGTCCATCCTGGCAGGTCACCACGGTGCCGGTCGGCAAGTGGGTGATGCGCACCGCCGAATCGGTGGTGTTGACGTGCTGACCGCCGGCGCCCGACGCCCGGTAAACATCGATCTTGAGGTCCTTGTCCTCGATCTGCACGTCAACCTCGTCGGGCTCGGGCAGGACAGCAACGGTTGCAGCGCTGGTATGAATCCGCCCGCCGCTCTCCGTCACCGGCACGCGCTGGACGCGGTGGACGCCGCTTTCGAACTTGAGCTTGGCGAAGACGCCGCTGCCCGTGACCTGCGCCACGACTTCCTTGAAGCCGCCCACTTCCGATGGGCTCATGCTGACCGGCTCGATCCGCCAGCCGTTTTCGGCGGCGAAGCGTTCGTACATCCGGTAAAGATCGCCAGCGAACAGCGCCGCCTCGTCCCCGCCAGTCCCGGCCCGGATTTCGAGCATGGCCGAGCGGCTGTCGGCGGCATCGCGCGGCAACATGGCGATCGAGAGCCGGCGCTCGGCCTCGGGCAGTTCTGCCTTGAGCCGCTCGATCTCTTCCTCGGCCAGCTCGCGCATTTCGGGATCGTCGAGCTCGGCCAGACTGGCGAGTTCGGCCCGCATCGCCATGACCTCTTCAGCCAGCCGCGCGACCGGCTCCAGCTCCGAGAAATCGCGGCTGGCGGCGACGAAGTCCTTGCCCTCAAGCTGACCAGACGCGAGCCGCGCCTCGAGTTCGGCGAAGCGGGCGGAGATTTGACGGAGCCGGGTGTCGGGGACGGACATCAGGCTGATTCAGCCTTCGCCAGATACGCTAGTGTATGGCTCCGGAAGGCGCCCGAGAACTGCAAAAAGATCGCTCATCACTTCGGCACTTGATGCTTTCACGTTCGTGAGATGCAATCTGTCAGCTGGATTTTCGACGTCTCGAACAAACAAGATCGCATCGACGCCATCGTTCTTGGCCTTTTGGACCAACTTCTTGCCGTGGCCTTTATAGGACGTCCAAACATAGAAATCCTTCTCGCTTCTGGCGCGAAGGTGGAACGCAATTCTGTCTGCTTCATCTCGCATTGCGGGAGAATCAGGAATGACTGCGAAGATAGGTGTTGGATCGAATTCAACGTTCTCACCACCCACCAACATCGCCAGCCGCTCAACCCCGGCCGCCCAGCCCACGGCCGGGGTGTGCGCCCCGCCCAGGCTTTCCATCAGCCCGTCATAGCGCCCACCGCCGAGCACGGTGCCCTGCGCGCCGAGCCGGTCGGTGACGAATTCGAAGGCAGTGTGACGGTAATAGTCGAGCCCGCGGACCAGCGCCGGGGCGCGGGTCCAGGCCACGCCTGCCGCATCGAGGCCAGAAGTGACCTTGCCGAAGAAGTCCTGCGCCTCACCGCTCAGGAAATCATCGATCTTCGGCGCATCGGCAAGGAAAGCCTTGTCGCGCGGGTCCTTGCTGTCGAGGATGCGCAGCGGGTTGCGCTCCAGCCGGTCCTGCGAATCTTCCGACAGATCGCCCTTCACCGCGCGGAAGTATTCGACCAGCGCGGCGCGCCAGGCCTCGCGGCTGTCCGCATCGCCCAGGGTGTTGAGCATCAGGGTGACGCCGTCGGCGATGCCCAGTTCCTTGAGCAGCTGATCGGCCATGACCAGCAGTTCCACATCGGCCTGCGGCTCGGCCGCGCCGATGATCTCGGCATCGAGCTGATGGAACTGGCGGTAGCGGCCCTTTTGCGGGCGCTCATAACGGAACAGCGGGCCGTGGGTGGCCAGCTTGACCGGCGCATACTGCTGCCAGCCATTGGTCAGATAAGCGCGGCAGATGCCGGCAGTGAATTCGGGCCGCAGGGTCAGCGAATCCCCGCCGCGGTCCTCAAAACTGTACATTTCCTTGGAGACGACATCGGTCGTCTCGCCAATGCTGCGCGAGAACACCTCGGTCTTTTCGAACACCGGCATTTCCACCCGCCGAAAGCGGTAGAGCTTGCGGATCCGCTCAAAGGTTTCGACCACGTGCGCGAAAGCCTCAGCCTCTGCGCCGAAGATGTCCTGGGTCCCACGAATGGCTTGCGGAGTGCTCATGGCTGAAGGCCCCTAGCCGGATCGACGCTGGTCGAAAAGAGCGCAGGCAAAACTTGCAGGCGCGCGCGCATGACGCCAAGGACGCAAGCCATGAAGCGTCGCACCGCCACCATCTTCGCCGCGCTGGGGCTTGTCCTTGCTGCCCCGGCCCTGTCCTCCACCAATTCGGCCCCGCTTGCCGTGCCGCTGTCGCGCCAGGTGCCCGACGCGGTCGACACCCCCTATCCGGGCGGCACGATGACGCTGGATATCGACGCGAGCGACACCCTGCGCGGCGCCTATCGCGTGACTCAGACCGTGCCGGTGGCTCCGGGCACCAGCAAGTTGACACTGCTGTTCCCGCAGTGGCTGCCGGGCAATCACGCGCCGCGCGGGCCGCTGGCCGAACTGGTTGACATCACCTTCACCAGTGGCGGGGAAGTGCTGCGCTGGAAGCGCGATCCGCTCGAAGTCAACGCCTTCCACATCGACCTGCCCGCCGGCACGCGCGAGGTCGTGGCCAAGTTCATCCACACCAGCCCGCTGCAACCGGCCGAGGGCCGGATCACGATGACGCAGGAAATGCTCAACCTGCAGTGGGAGAAGATGAGCCTCTATCCCGCCGGTCATTACGTGCGCCAGATCAAGGTCCGCCCCAGCGTGACCCTGCCTGCCGGGTGGACGGCCGCCGTTGCGCTCGACGGGCAGAAGCAGGAGGGTAACCGCTGGTCGTGGGGCGAACACAGCTATGAAGTGCTGGTCGATTCACCGATCTTCGCGGGCAAGTACTATCGCAGGTGGGACATTGGTGAGCCCGGGCGACAGAAGGTTACCTTGCACGGCTTCGCCGACAAGCCAGAGCAGATTGCCGCAGCCAAGCCCGAACACATCGCGCTGCACCGCAACCTGGTGGTCGAAACCCGGCTGGCTTTCGGCACCAACCAGTTTGACCGCTACGAATTCCTGCTGGCCCTGACTGACCGGATGGGCGGGATCGGGCTGGAGCATCACCGCTCCAGCGAAAACCAGCTGGAGCCGGGTGCCTTCCTCAAGTGGGACGATTACGACTGGGATCGCAATCTGCTGCCCCACGAATATGCCCACTCGTGGATCGGCAAGTACCGCCGCCCGGCACGGCTGTGGACGCCGGACTATCGCCAGCCGATGCAGGGCGACCTCTTGTGGACCTACGAAGGCCAGGACCAGTTCTGGGGCACGGTACTGGCTGCGCGCTCAGGCCTGCAGCGCAAGGACACCGTGCTGGGCATGATGGCCACCTGGGCCGGCAACTTTGCCGAGCAGCCGGGGCGGCGCTGGCGCTCGGTCGAGGATACCGGCTTCGATCCGGTATTCGCCGCCCGCAAGCCCAAGCCCTATGCCAGCCTGTCGCGGGGCGAGGACTATTACGCCGAAGGCGCGCTGGTCTGGCTGGAATTCGACCAGATCATCCGCCAGGGCACCGGCGGCAAGAAGTCGATCGATGATTTCGCCAAGCTGTTCCTTGGCCTGCGCGATGGCGATTTCGGCCAGGTGGCCTTCGAAACCGACGAGATCGTGGCCAAGCTCAATGCGGTCTATCCGCATGACTGGGCCGGCCTGATCGAGCAACGCTTCAACACTCCGGCCCAGCCCGCGCCGCTGCGGGGGATCGAGCTGGGCGGCTACCGGCTGGTCTGGAAGGAGGAACCCAACCCCTTCCTGCGCGGTGTGATGGCCGAGGCCAAGCAGCTTAACCTGACCCACTCGATCGGCATAACGCTGGACAAGGACGGCAAGGTTACCGCGACACAGTGGGATGGGCCCGCCTTCAAGGCCGGGATCGTCAGCGGCGCGACCGTGCTGGCTGTCAACGGCGTGGCCTATAGCCCGGACGAGCTGAAAGGCGCGATCACTGCTGCCAAGAGCGGCGCCCTGCTGGAACTGCTGACCAGGCGCGGGGACCGGTTCATCACCTACAAGCTCGATTACACGGGCGGGCTGCGCTGGCCCTGGCTGGAGCGCGCCGCGCCGGGCACCGCGCCGACCGGGCTTGACCTGCTGCTCACGCCCAAGCGGGCATTGCCGAAGTCTAAGGGCAAGTGATCGCATAGTTGTTGCGATGCAGCATGGGCGGGACTAAAGGCCCCGCCCATGCGTATCGACCTTATCCCCGCCGGCGATAATCCGCCTGAAGAACTCAACGTCCTGATCGAAGTGCCGATTGGTGGCGAACCGGTAAAGTACGAATTCGACAAGGCCAGCGGCGCGCTGTTTGTGGACCGGATTCTGCACACGCCGATGCGCTATCCGGCCAATTACGGCTTCGTGCCCCACACCATGGGCGAAGACGGCGATCCGCTTGACGCGCTGGTGATTGCCCGTTCGCCAATCATGGCCGGGGCAGTGATCAAGGTGCGCC
>JBIIDJ010000066.1:0-14051 GCA_044238415.1 Novosphingobium sp. | reverse complement strand
GGCTCATCGCTGCGCGACGGCGAAAGTTGCTGTCGACTAGTGCAATCGTACGGCGTCGTTCCATCGGTATGCCCTCTTAGCGTTTAACGCCTAAGGGTTATGACGCAGCCCACCGGACCCGGCGCGGACCGTTGCAGCGGCTTTCGACGGATGGAATGCGTAAATGTACCTATCAAAGTACAAAAAGAACCCAAAAACAACGGCATGAGATATCTCGGAAATGGATTTAAAGGTCTACTTGGACAGCGCTTCTGCGACATCCTCAACGTCGAGCCGGACCTGCCGCAGCCGCGCTGCGTCGAAAGACGGCACGCTATCGAGCACTGCCTGTCGCACCGCCGCATAGAATTGTAGCAGGGCAGCAGCTCCGGGCGCCGCCCGATCAACGCCAAGCTGTAAAGCGGTCAGCGCGGCCAGCGCGCGCGTCAGACCTGCGCTCTTGCGGTGGTTATCATTCAGTTCAACGGCACGAATGGCACTGCCGAGTGAAATCGACAGCTGCTCCAAGCACAGCGATACCAGCTGGTCGGGTCGGGCCGTGGCGACCCGTGCGTCAAAATCGACCCGCCGATAGGCTTCCTGAGGGGAGAGGTTCGCCAGCATCATCAATCTCGCTGGGCGTTCCAGGCATCGATCTGGCCCTGTAGGAAGCTGAGGGTCGAGCGTGACGCCCCAACCCGGCTGTCAGCGGCGGCAAACCTTTTTGTTAGCTGGGAGCGCAGGGCTTCCTGCGCATCGGCGAGTTTTGCGCTTTCTTCGGCCAGCTTGCCTTTTTGGGCGCTGTATCGCGCGATCGATCCGCCTAGCGAGCCGGGGTTGGTGGTAGTGCTCGCAGCGCGAGCCAGCCGATCAAACGTGGCAAAAACGCCGTGCACACCGGTGGTGAACATGGCCGATACGCCTCCGGGTGAAGCGCGCAGGGTGGTGTTCAGTCGTGCGGTATCCAGCCGAAATGTGCCGTCGCGATTGGTAGCAAGCCCCAGTTCCGCCAGTGTGCGCGGCTGGCCGCTGGCGGCATCGGGCATGATCGTGGTGCCGGCTAGCTGAGCAAAGGCGCTACGCAACGCCCGGGCCCCACTGTCGCGAGCCAAGTCGCCGCCCAACGGGTTGGTCGCTTCGCCCAGGCTGGCGGCCAGTTCATTGAGTGCGCCGACCATGTCCTGCATGAAACCAGCCACCGCGGCAGCTGGATCACTGAAACGGATCGTGGCAGGGTTTCCCGGGTTAGTGCTGCTCAGTCGTAGCGAAAGGCCGGGTGCTACGTTTTCCACCGCATTGGTCGGGCTGGTCATGGCCACGCCGTCCAGTTTGAAGGCAGCACTGGCCGAACTGGCAATTAGTCGCGCTGGATCGCCTGCCGGAACCCAGGCCAGGTTCGACAGGCCCGGTTCGGCTGGGTCTTCACTGGCTTCAAGCACGAAGGCATTGTTTGCCCCTTCGCTGCCTTTCAGCACCAGTGTTGCGCCGCCTGCGCCATTGGCAACGTAGGCTGTCACGCCAGCCCCGGCGGCATTGATGGCGGCTGCGGTCTGCGCCAGTGTAGCCCCGACGGGAATTGCAATCGGCGTTGCGGTTCGGGCTGGATCAGCAACGAAAGCACCATTGTCGATTGCGCCAAACCGCAGCGTTAGCGTGCCGGCGCCCACCGCGCTGGTGGCGGCCGCATAAGCGCGGGAGGTCAGCACTTGCGCACTGGCCAGCTGGGTCACCTCCAGACTGTACACACCCGATCCGCTGGCAGCCCCGCGGCTTACCCCCGCAATGGCCGGGTTGGTAATCGTGGGCTGGGTCGAGATATCCCCGCTGCGAACCCGGTCACCGATCGAGGCGGCGAATTGCACGATCTGGTTTTTGAGCGTGGCCGCTGTCGAAACCTGGCGTTCGAGCACCTCGGTGCGGCTTTCGAGCCGCGCCGTCCGTCCTGCGAATTGAGCCTCGGCCAGATTGCGAGCGAGGGCCGCCATATCGATGCCGCTGCCGCCACCCAGAGCGGAAACGATCGAGGAAGTGGCGGCTGGTGTAACCATGCGTTTGAGAACGGCAGAGCAGGCCTCTGATTAAGTCCGCGCCGCTGGATCGAGCCGTCCGTCGGCATCAAACCTCAGCGCCACTGGCACCTCGATTGCGGGACGAACCGGGCTTTCACCGCGCTTGAGCGAGAGGACGAAGGCCAGCACGCCAGCTACCGCTGCATAGAGCTCTTCGCGGATCACCTGGTTCTCGCGCGTGGTGAAGTAGACCGATCGTGCCAGCGCTGGGTATTCGAGCGTTGGGACCTGGAGTTCGCTTGCCAGTTCACGCATGGCTAGCGCCTTGTCGCCACGGCCCTTGGCTAGGACGATCGGGGCGGCTGCACGCGCAGGGTCATAGGCCATGGCCACTGAGAAATGGCTGGGATTGGTCAGGACGAATTGCGCTTCGCGCATTGCCTTGGCCACTCCCCCCATGGCCAGCTGGCGCTGCTTCTGGCGGATTGCCATCTTCTTTTCGGGAGAGCCTTCGGCTTCCTTGTGCTCGTCGCGAACTTCCTGCGCGGTCATTTTCAGCCGCATGATCCGTCGCACCCACTGAACCGGCCAATCTATCACGGCAATCAGCAGCAATCCGGCACCCAGCGCCAGCAACAGCCCGGTCAATGCCTGCCAGGCCAGCGCCAGTTGCGGCCCGATCGATGCGCCGCGGCCCAATGCCATCAGATCGTTCAGCCAGGATTTGCCCCAGAACCAGGCAATGGTGCTCAGCAGCACCAGCTTCAGCAGGCCCTTGCCGGCCTCGATCCAGCCTGTGGCACCGAACATGCGCTTCAGCCCGGCGATCGGGTCAAGCCGCGAGCCCTTGGGCAAGAGATTGGCACCGATCCAGCGGCCATCGCCCAGCGCCAGCGTGCCGGCCATGGTTAGGATCAGCACGGCTGTCGCTAGTATCAGGACGGGTGGCGTTACCGCCAACAGCACAGCCAGCATTGCCTGGCCCGGCGCGAAATCATCGATTGCGGCGCGGTCCCAGCTGAATCCGGCGCGCATCGAACTCTCGAGCGTTTCAAGCAGCCAGGGCCCAGCGAATTTCAGCCAAAGCGCACCGATCAGCACAGCAATTGCGGTACCGACCTCGCGGCTGCGCAACACGTCGCCCTTTTGCGCAGCATCGGCTTTGCGCTTGGGGGTTGGATCGAATGTCTTTTCGCCGCCCTGTTCACTCATCGGGATGTCTCATCGACGCAGCAGACTGCCGACCTGTTCGAGGCCTTGTGCCGACAGATCGCCAAACTGCTCAATCAGCAGCGGGACGGCCAGGATCAGCGCGGCCAGCCCAGCCAGCACACCGAGCGGCAGGCCGAGCGCGAAAAGGTTGAGCGAGGGAGCAGAGCGGCTAATCACCCCGGTCAGCAGCTGGACCAGCAGCAGGACCAATGTCACCGGAAGGGCAATGGCCAGTGCGGCCACAAACATGTCCGAACCGAAAGCGACAACCAGCTCGATCCGGTCGGGTCCAAACCATGCCGTTCCGGGCGGGAAGGCACGGTAGCTTTCAACCACGAGGTTGAGGAACTGCAGGTGGCCGCCCAGACCCAGGAAAATCAGGGTCAGGAGCACGGTGAAGTACTGCCCGAGTGCGGGGGATTGGGCACCGCTAACAGGATCGACCGCGGTCGCCAGGCTCAGGCCCATCGCACCGCCGATCTGCTCGGCGGCAAGTACGGGCGCGGCAAAGCACAATTGCAGCACGAAGCCGAGCGCCAGACCAATCAGCACCTCGTTGAAGATGGCCAGGATACCCTGCAGTGACAACAGGGCCGGCGGCACACTGACCGGCAGCCAGGCAGATACCAGCACGGCCAGCGCGGCTGCGATCGCCACGCGCAACTGCACCGGGACGGTACCAGCACCGAAAAAGGGTGCGGCCAGCAGTGCCGCGCCAATCCGGGTCATCAGGAACAGCAGGCGCCACAATTCACCTTCGACCGCTCCCAGCCCAAATGTTAGGCCGATCATCGGGGTCCCCCGGCGATGGTGGCAAAGATCTCCTGCGTGAAGTCACCCACCAGGCCCATCATCGAGCTGCCGAACACCACCAGCACCAGCGCGCTGATCGCCAACTTCGGCACGAAGGTGAGCGTCTGTTCGTTGACCGAGGTGGCGGCCTGAACGATCCCGACCACGATGCCGACGGCGAGACTCGCGAGCAGCACCGGTGCAGCGACCAGGGCCGTCACCCACAGCATCCGGTCGGCGAGGGCCAGCAGAGAAGCGGTGTCGTCCATAGTGCTAGCCAAAGCTTGCCGCTAGACTGCCCATCAGCAGCGCCCAGCCATCGACCAGCACGAACAGGAGCAGCTTAAATGGTAGCGATACGATGGTCGGGCTCATCATCATCATCCCCAGGCTCATAAGCACCGAGGAGACCACCAGGTCGATAACCAGGAACGGCAGGAACAACATGAAGCCGATCTGGAAAGCAGTCTTGAGCTCGCTGGTCACGAAGGCCGGCAGCAGAATCGAAAAAGGCACATCTTCGCCCCGCTGGAACTTTGGAGCCTTGGCCATTTCGGCAAACATGGCGAGGTCATTCTCGCGCGTCTGGCGCAGCATGAAGGCGTGAAACTCCTTGCCCCCGCTTGCGATCGCCTGCTCGGCGTTGATCGCCCCAGCGGCATAGGGTGCGATTGCGTTCTGGTTCACCCGTTCCAGGGTTGGTGCCATCACGAACAGGCTGAGGAACAGTGCCAGCCCGATCAACACCTGGTTGGGCGGGCTCTGCTGCAATCCCAGTGCCTGTCGCAGGATCGACAGGACGATAAGGATCCGGGTGAAGCTGGTCATCATCAGCAGCAGCCCGGGCAGGATCGTCAGCAGCCCCATCAACAGAAGCAGCTGCAGCGACAGTGACAGGCCGGATCCCTGGGCCCCGCCAATCGCTCCGAAGGCGCGGTCTAGCGCGCCCGGCACGGCCATTCCGGCAGTGACCTGGGCGTGGGCAATGGTGGGCAGCAACAGCGCGGGAAGGGCCAGCAGTTTCCTCATTCGGCCACACTCCGCGCCGGTGCCTCGGCCAGGCGAGTCAACCCCTGGCGCGATGCCGAAACCAGGATTTCGCGGCCGTGAAACTCGATCACGGCCAACTTGAGCGTGGGGGACAGCATGGTCGTTTCGACCACCCGGACCGCCTTGCCACCTTCCGGCACGGTTCCAAATCGGGCCTGCGCCTTGGCCGCGAGCTTTAGCGAGGCCCAGGCGAGACCGGCAATCAGCGGCAGCAGCAGCAGCAGCTTGAGCAGATACCAGCCCATTATACCGCTGCCTTCGGTGCAGCCGCGTCAGCCATTTCGACGATCCGCAGGCCAAAGCGGTTGCCGTCGGCAACGATTTCACCGCGGGCGATGAGCTTTCCGTTGACCAGCACATCAAGCAGTTCGTCGGTCAGCCGGTCGAGCATGACGACCGAGTCCTCACCTAGTGCCAGCACGTCCTTCAGCTTCATCTCGGTCTTGCCGAGTTCGACCGATAGCCGGACGTCAACTTCCTTGAGAAGGTCGAAACCGCGGGTGTGAATTGTCATAGGTTTGTCCGTTCCTGTCAGGCGATTTGAGTAAGCTTGATGGCGATGCGATCATCCTGCGCGCCGACTGAGCCGCGCGCGATCGCCGTGCCGCCGATGGCCAGGGGTACAGCCCGTGCCACGGCAACGGGCAGGACCATGCCGGGCTCAAGTGCGGCTACGGTGCTGAGTGAAAGGCGCATGTCGACCAGTGTCGCCGAAAGCGGCAGCGGCAGGTCGGCGAAGGGCGCTGCCGCTGGATCAGCGGTCTGCGAGCTTGCGCGGGGCGGGGTAGCCGCATGCCAGGCGGGCAGTGCCTCAGGGGCTGCGGTCAGGGCGAGGGTCCAGGCCGGCGCGGAATCCTCCAGTACGGTCAGCACCAGGCTGGTAGCCGCCGGAGGCGCAAACCGGGGCTCGCGCTCGCCGGCTTCGCGCTGGGCAATAGTCAAATCGTCCCGTCGCCTTGCCAATGTCTCGGCTAGTGCGCCCAGCACGGCCTGTTCCACTTGCCGGACCAGAATGTCAGCCGATGGAGGCATGGTGCTTGGCACTGGGTGCGGCACCTCGCCGCGCCCGCCAAACGCGAGATCGACCAGTCGCAGCATGGCAGCGCCTTCGATCGTGAGGCAGATTGCGCCGCTGGCGCCGCTCAGTGCGATCTGGGCATGCGCACATAGCCCGCTTGGCGGTGCTTCACCCAAGCTTGCTTCGATGGTTGGTTCCGTCCCGCCCAACACGGGGGCAAGTCGGGTCGGGAGTGCGCGAACCAGCGCCTCTCCCAAATGCTGCCAGATCGGGGCCGGATCGACGCTGCTGGTGCATCGCTGGAGCAGTTCGGGACAATGCTGGGCGGCGCGCCCGGCAATGTCGAAAGAGTGGCTGGCTTTGCTCATCGTCGGCTCACTGCACCAGGAATGACTTGAAGTGGACGGCATCGACGCCGCCAAAACCTTCGGTTTTCGTCAGCACGCGGTTGATTGTCTCGGTCAGGCGTTTCTGCAGCCGTTCCTTGCCTTCGGGCGTAAGGACATCCTCCTCGGGCGTGTCAGCGAGGACGATCAGGATCTCGCTGCGGATCGCCAGCTCGTGCTTCTGAAGCCACAGGAGCACGCGCCCGTCGCGGCGGGTTGAGCAGGCAATGTTGATCTGGATCAGCGCTGACGAGTTCTTGAGGTTCGAGGTGAAGTCCTCGACGAAGTTGTAGTAGCTGGTCCGGTACTCGCTGCCGCCTTCGCCTTCGATATCGGCCGCGTTGGCACCTTCCTTGCCCTCGCCCTTGGGTGCGTAGGGATCGTCTTCGCCCTTGCGCACCAGCTTGGGATGATCCTCGCTCTGGCTTGCTGACTTGGCGTTGCCGAGCATACCACTTTGCACAACTGCGTAGGTGGCACCGCCACCAGCACCGATCAGCACAAGCGCGCCCAGCAGTTTGATAAGGAGCCCTTTGCCCTTTTTCGGGGCGGGGGCGGCATCGGTCTTGTCAGTCATGTCGGGATCCTGTGGTTGGGGGGCGATCAGGCAAAGATGCCGTGGTCAGACTGGTCACGGCGCGCTCCCCCCGGATTGGCGGCGAGGGTGTGGTTGGACGACGGGTTCGACCTGTTGCCGCGGTGCTCACCGGATCCAGTACCAGCTTGGGCGGAAGCCTGGTCTGATCCCGGCCCCCCGCCACTTGACCGCGGCTGGGTGGAACCGGCATCGTTAGTCGCACTGACTGGCGGCACAGCGGCATGGACCGCGCGCGCGAAGTCGGGATCTGCACTACTCATGGTAACCGAAAGACCGGTGGCATCGTTGCCGAAACGTAGCTCGACCTTGCCGAACTCGGCATGCGCGAGGGCAACCGTGACTGCTTGCGCCTGGCTCGCCTCACGAGCGGCAGCCAGGCGGTCAATCAGTTGGGCGAAGTCCTGCGGCCGCTCGACTGCGGGCGCTCCCAGGATGCTGGGCAAGGGTTGGACCATTGGCCCTGCAGGCGACCCGGTAGCAACCGCAGTGGGGTTGTTTGATCCCAGGACAATCGGGTTGTCGGCCAGTGGCAGTTCAAGGGACAAAGATCGGGACGCTACCCGTTCGATTGCACTCTCCGTGCGCAATCGCAGCGACATGCCGGGCTGCCCGGGCATCACTTGTCGCGGCAAGTCACGGAGCGGTGCCGATGATCGCCGGGCTTCGTCCATTGGCACCAGAGCGGCGTCCGGCACAGCAACTTGATCAGGGGCTGGGGCAGAGGGTGCCAGCGGGGTGCCGGGTTTGGTTGGAGCATTGGTGGGCTGTTCGCTGCCAGCATCCAGCGACGCAGAGACGTTTGTCGCAACGATAGGAAGCGCAGCCATGAGACTGGCGTTGGTGGCCGGCTGCGTCACCAGTCCGCCAGTTGCCTCACCCGGCAAATCTTTGCCGGTTTCCGGCAGGAGTGCGCTTGCCGGTTCGGACAGCAGGAGATCGTCCTCTGTTTGCGCCAGACCACCCGAACTGTCGGGCATGTGCATGTCATGGTTGGCCAAAATGCTAGAAAAACGTTGATTTTGAGCCGCTTTTTCCCCGGCAACAGCTGCGGTTTCGGCCGTGATAGGACCGGCCGGAGCAGCGGTGAGTTGGGTCAGGGGCAGCATCGGTCAGTCCTCTCGCGGGCAATGCCAATTACTGTTCAAGACCCGTGCCAAATTCACGGCGCGCACCAAGCGGTGTGGCCTGGCGCTGCTGTGCGATTCCGCGCGCGGCCTCGTGCACCCGTTCTTCAGCTGCAGCCCGGCGGCGTTCGGCTTGGGCAAGCTCCTGCTGGCGACCGTCGGCGTGCTGCCGGGCCGCGCCGGCATCGCGTGACGTGGCTGTACCAATTGCGGTCAGCCCTTCAGCAAAGGCACTGAGTCGCTGCAACTCCGCACCGGTGGTGCAGTCCTGTCGGGTACGGTATTCGGCCACGAGCTGTTCGGTCCGCTGGGCCAGCGCAGCCAGCTGCGACAGGTGTGCTTCGGCTTCGGCGGCAGCGCGCAAGGCGTCCTGCCTGGCAAGGGCGCGAACCCTTTCGAGCCGCTTGAGCCGGCGCAACCGCGCCTGTTCGGCTGTCATGAGTGAAGCAGTTCGGCTAAGGCTGAAATGCTGGCAGGTAACGGAACGGCGGTACGGGCCGGCTGGCATAGGAAGGCCACCAGCTGCGCGTGGATCGCGATGGCGCGATCGAGCTGCGGATCGGCACCAGCACGATAGGCCCCCATCAGCACAAGGTCGCGGTTGGCTTCATAAGTAGCTATCAGCGCACGAAATTCGCGAGCCAGAGTCAGATGTTCGGACGTGGCGATATCGGCCATGACCCGGCTCAGCGAAGCAGCGATGTCGACCGCCGGATATTGCCCGCGTTGGGCGAGATCCCGACTGAGCACGACATGCCCATCAAGGATGGCGCGGGCCGTATCGACCACCGGATCGTCCTGTGCATCGCCGTCGGCGAGGACAGTGTAGATCCCGGTAACCGAACCGCCAGAGGCTGCGGAGTTGCCGGCCCGCTCGACCAATTTGGTGATCGTCGCCAGAGCTGAAGGCGGATAGCCCCGCGCTGCGCCAGGCTCGCCCAGCAGCAGGCCGATCTCGCGGGCCGCGTGGGCAACGCGGGTCAGGCTGTCCATGATCAGCAGGACCTGGCGGCCCTGGGCACGAAAGTGTTCCGCGAGGCTGGTTGCAAGCATCGCCCCGCGCAGCCGCAGGTTCGGCGCATGGTCGGCAGGCACGGCGATGACCGCCGTGTTGGCGCGCTTGGCCCCAGCCATGTGCCGCTCGACGAAGTCGGATACCTCGCGGGCGCGCTCGCCGATCAGTCCGACAATCACGATTTCGGCTTCTGCGCCGGTCGCGATCATGTCGAGCAGGACCGATTTACCGACCCCTGAGCCGGCCATTATCCCGATCCGCTGGCCGATGCCAAAGGTGGTGAGGGCATTGAGCGCGCGGACGCCCGTGTCAAACGGCGTTCGTACCGGGCTGCGATCAAGCGCGGAGGCGCGCTTGCCGCCAGCGGGCCAGTGTGAGCGGGCATGCAGCGGCGGACCGCCATCGATCGGCTGCCCGGTGCCATCGACCGCGCGACCAAGGAACGCGTCGCCAACGGGCAGCATGCCCGGCAAACCAGTGGTCCGCACCTTGGCGCCGGGGTGCAGCATCACAGTATCGCCCAGCAACATCAGCAGGGTGCGTCCATTGCGGAACCCGATGACTTCGGCTAGCAGCGGGGCAAGGCCATGCGACACCTCGCACAAGGCTCCAACCGGGGCATTGAGCCCAGTGACCTCCAGCAATCCGCCATCGCAGGCGGTGACCAGCCCGTAGCGGACCGGGTCCAATGCCAGTTGGGCACTGGCCAGGTCATCCAGCAATGGCAGGCAGGTGTTCAGCACTAGCCCAGCGCCTCTGCGATTGCGCGGCGCCACAGTGCAGGGCCATCATCTACCCCGCCATTGCGGCCATCGAGGCGGAGTGCGCCGCGTTCAAGCGCAGCATCGGGCTCAACCGGGAGGTCCGGCGGCAACCGATTTCCAATCAGAGCCAGATCGTCCGGGTGGAGCCGCAGCACGGCTGCATCATCGGCGCGGGCCAGCATCGCCGCAGCGCGGGCAACCCGGTCGGCCAGCGCCCCGGCATCGAGCGCGAGCGGCGCAATCGCGCCTTCGCACAAGGCGCGGACCGTTTCGATCAAACGCTGGCGCAGCAGTTCCTCCTGCTCGGCGCAGAGCCGGCCGAGCGCGAGCTCGATACGGGTGCGGCTTTCCTCATCGGCCACCCGGCGGGCTTCGGCATCGGCCAGAGCTTCGGCAATTCCTGCCGCGTGGCCCTCAGCCCAGGCGACCGCCACCGGATCTTCGACCGGAGGCGGCGGACTGACCGGTCGGCCAACCGAAAAACGGGGATCGCCGGCAAACGCGCTGCCTGCGCCAAGCGCGTCCAGCGGGAGGCTAGACATACTCATCGTCTCCACCGCCCACGCCCAGTATCAGTACGCCTTCTTCAGCGAGGCGGCGAGCAACATTGACGATTGCCTTCTGGGCTTCGCGGACCTGCGCCACCTTGATGCGGCCGCGCGCGGCGATCTCGTCGCGCACGCCATCGGCGGCGCGGCTCGACATGGCCCGGAAGAAGACTTCGCGCTGGTCCTCTTTGATGCCCTTGAGGGCGTCGATCAGCACTTCGTTTTCGAGTTCGCGCAAGAGCGAACCCATCGCCTGCGGATCGAGGACGAAGAGATGCTCGAACTTGAACATCTCGCTCTCGATCTCGCGGACGAGGCCTTTGTCGATCTTGCCCAGTTCCGGCATGATCTGCTTTTCTGCGGCCTTGCCCACATTGTTGATGATTTCAGCCGCTTCGCGAACACCGCCCATGGTCAGCATGGCCGGGCCGTGAAGTGCGGTGATCCGTTCATTCAGCAACTGGTTGAGCATGGCCAGCGCCTCGCTGGAAATCGCGCCCATTGTCGCAATCCGGTGCATCACCTGCGGCTGCATGGCTGAGGGCAACTCGCGAAGCACCTCTGCTGCCGCCTCCGCCTCCAGCTGTAAGAGCAGCACGGCAATGGTTTGCGGGTGCTCGCCTTCGACCAGGGGCAGCAGGGCCCGCGGATTAAGCCACCGCGCGAGTTCGATGCCTCCGGCCTGGCGATCACCGTTCGGCAGGATCCGGTCCATCATGTTGTCGGCCTTGAGCGGACCAAGCGCATCGGTCAGCAGATTGCGCACGCGCTGCGGACGCCGGCGTTCGACAACGATTGACGGTTGCTCCGCGTGGCCGACAAAGCCCGCAATCGACTGGCGGATCAGATCAGGTCCGATGTCGCCAAGCGAGCACATCTTTTCGCTGAGAACCGCCAGCTCATCCGGTTCGAGCCGAGCGAGCAGCGTGGCGGCAAGGCCTTCGTCGAGCAGCATTACCATGACAGCGGCCCGCTCGGCATCGCTCAGATTCGTCAGGTTGGGCGTGGCCATCATCATGACTGACCTGCCGGATCGTTCTTGAGCATGCGCCGCAGCGCGACAAGGGCATCATCGGGCTTTTCCTGGACCAGTCGCTGCGCCAGTTCGACTTGCTGGGCCAGTACGGCCGGATCCCCATTCTGTCCCTGGACTGAGCCCGGGCCGGATAGGACCGGAACAGGGCCAAGCGCCTGGTCGGGTGCATCCCCAGTCCGGTTCTTTTGCAGGATCTTGAGTAAGGGCCGTGCAATCAGCACGATTACCAATGCCACTGCGATCAGTCCGAGCAGGCTGCGTAGCAGCGTTGCAAACCACGGTGCTTCGTAGAACGGCAGCGATGCAGCCTCAACCGGTTCGAATGGGCGGATCAGCACAGCAACCTGGTCACCGCGTTGGGGATCGGCCCCGACGGCCGCGCTGACCAAAGTCTTTAGTGCCTCGAGATCAGCCGGTTTCCCCTGTTGCTTCACGGCTGCCTGGCTGATCGCGACGGCTACTGACAACCGCTTGATCTTGCCGGGCCGGGCGCTTGACACGGCTACTTCGCGGCCGAGTTCGTAAGTGCGGTTGGTGCTGGATTCACCGGTGGGCAGTGCAGCGCCGGCGGTTGGCGCAGTCGGCTGAGGCGCACCAGTCTGCAGTGTCGTCGCCGGAGGGGGCGTGTTGGCCAGAACCCCCGGGACCCCGCCTGCGGGAGCGGCCACGCCCTGTGTTTGGGCCTGGCTTTCGGAACGCAGGGCTCCGTCCTTTTCATAGCTCTCCCGCGCCGATGTCACTTCGTCCATGTCCAGTTCGACTTGGATTTCGCTGCTGAAGCCATCCGCGCCGAGGATGGGACTCAGCAGCTGGTCAACCTGACCGCGCAGCTTCTCTTCCATCCGGGCCTGCAATTCGATCCGGTCATTTTCCTGGCTTTTGGCTTGCTCAGAGAGGAGGCGCCCCTGCTGATCGACTACCCGAACCGCGTCGGGCGACATGCCCGGTACTGACGCCGCGACGAGATTTACGATTGCCCCGACCTGGTTCTCGCCAAGCTGCCGGCCCCGCGCCATCCGCAGCATAATCGATGCGCTGGGGGGAGCGTTCTCGCGAACAAAGACTGATTTGTTGCCTTCCGCCAGGTGGACTCTGACGCTTTCGACGCCGTCTATTTCCTGGATTGTCAGCATCAGTTCACGCTCGCGCGCAGCGCGCAGCCGTTCGCCTTCTAGCGTACGGCTCGCCCCCAACGGCAGGCTGTCGAGCGTGGACTGGGTGTCGGGCGTCGCCAGCGCACCGTCGGAAGCAACCAGCATTCGCGCACGGTACAGTTCGTCCTCCGCCACGGTCAGCGCACCTGTGGCGTTGTCTATGGTATAGGCAATGCCTGCCGCATCGAGCGAAGTGACCACCCCGGCCCGCTCCGCGTCGCTGAGCTGGCTATAAAGCTGTCGCTGCGGCGGGGTTGCGAGTACGGCCCAGGCCAGCGCAGTTGCGCCGAGCACGCCCGCGCCAACGAACCACGGCAGTGCGCGTCGCACCGCCGGCTGAGCGATCAGCCCGCGGATGCGTTCAGCTGGGCTGCCGACCTGCCGGGGCAGCGGGCTAGGAACGAGATCAGCCATTTATTAGACCCCCATCCGCATGATATCCTGGTAGGCCGAGAGTAGGCGATTGCGGACCTGGAGTGCCGCTTCGAAAGCGATCCCGGATTCCTGCCGCGCCAGCATGACCTTCGCGATGTCGGTCACCTCGCCCTTTTCGTAAGCCTCGCTCAGCGCGGAGGACCGGGCCTGCAAGTCGCTGACCTGTTGCATCGCTCCCTGCAGCGCCGCACCGAACCCCCCAGCCGTGCCGGCCGGAGCCTCGGTTGCTTGCTTGGGTTGCTGTAATTGCTGCAGCAACTCGGACCGTTCGACGATCTGCTGCCGTAGCGCCAGGATCTGCTGGACCCCGCCGGCATTGCCAATTCCGCCCACGCTCATCGACCGGCTCCGGCAACGGCAAGGCCAGCTTCACGGAATGATGCCAGCCGGTAGCGCAGTGTGCGCTCGGAGATGCCCAACTCCCGCGCTGCAGCCAGGCGGTTACCACCGACCGAGGCAAGAACTTCCATGATCGCCTCTGCTTCGCTGCGCTGGACCACGGCGGCGAGACGACGCGGTTCGTCTTGCGGCGCAGCCGGGGCATTGGCCAGGCGGGCGGCCTGGTCGAAAAGGATCTGGGCGGGGCCAATCTCCTCACTGCTATCGGTCAGCAGCAGCGCGCGGCGAATGACGTTTTCCAGCTCGCGGACGTTGCCCGGCCAGACATGCAGCCGCAGCTTGGCCAGCGCGCCCTCGTTAAGCCAAGGCAATTGGCGATGCGCCGGGGCGTGGCGCAGGATCATCGCAAAGGCGAGCGGTGCAATGTCCTCCATCCGGTCGCGCAGCGGACGCAGGTTCAGGGGAAAGACATTGAGGCGATAGAACAGGTCTTCCCGGAACCGTCCGGCGGCCACTTCAGCCGGGAGGTCGCGGTTTGCGGCAGCAATGATCCGCACGTCCACCTTGACGGGGCGAGTGGCGCCGATCGGCA